>JAJZXC010000226.1 GCA_021846365.1 Bacillota bacterium
CCTGGGGAGACTCTCATAAGACACACAGAGCCTGAGGCCTGTGCGCACGGGTCGAGGAACCAGGAACGTCCGGGAGTGATCCCGGAAACCCCCGCCTCGGCCTAGCCAGGCGGTGGGAGAGTTCATTGGACCGCATGGCCAAAGCGCGGCCGGAAAGGAAACTTCTCAAAAATGGTCTAGCGGCCAAAGGAATCCAGGTTCGGGATCGACAAACAGTCGGCAGGCGAGATCCGCCTCCAACCCCCGGTAATTCTCTCGGGTTACTCTGGCCGCGCTCGCTTCGAGTATCGACTGCGAATGGAACACCGTCGCCATGGCACCCGGGTGGGGACGGACTTGCACTCCGGCGCCGATGAGCGGATGGTTGGCCGGGAGCGCAGCGGGAAGTTCGTCGCCGAGCTCGACCAGGGTCCAAAGTTTTCGCAGCAGTGCGCCCAGAGGTCCCGACAGCGAGGGATCGTATCCCGGCCGCAGGCCGCATTCGACCAGCGCCGCCGGAGTGCTGGTCCGGGGGCGGACGATGAGGTAGGCGATGAACTCGGACTGGGCGCAGGCAAGCCAGACCTGGAGCCGTTCCTGGTGTGTCCATCGTTTGAGGTCGGTCCAGTAGTCGAGATCGCGAATGCGCGTCCACGGTCTGGTTGCATTGTCGCGCTGATAGAGGTCGAGCAGCGCGACCAGGTCTTCGCCGTCTAGATCGGCGGGGCGGATGTCAATGGTGGGGTCGCGCGACGAGTCGGCAGCAAAAACACGGCTGCGGGGGAGTTTCAGTTCGACTCCCAGAGTTACCGAGTGCCAACCTAACTGACGGTAGAAGTCCGGAATGCCGGTAAACAGCAGGCCGACGTCAAACCGCTCTGCGCGCATCCATGCCATCTGCCTCCCCAGTAACGCTTGCGCCAGGCCGCGGTGGCGAAACGAAGGCAGCGTGGCCACGTTGCCGACGCCGCCGACGGTGACCACCACGTCGCGATAACGGGCCCGATATGGGAAAATTTGCTGGGCCGCCGCCAATACGCCGTCCATCACGGCGACCCAGGTGGTCTCCAGGTGATAGGTGCGATCATAGGCCAGCCGCTCCTGGAAAAATGCCCTACCGTCGGGAAAGACGGCATCCCATAAATCATAGCAGCCTTCCAATTCTTCGTAACCGGCCACGGGACGGATTTCTAACATGGATTCCTCCTACGCCTCTATAATGTGCTTAGAAATATCTGCGCCGTGATCCGGTGAAGGTTGCAGCACCTATGCCCCGCCGGCGGCAACTTCGCCGATGAGGCGGGATAACGCCTCGAAGGCGCGGCCAGCAACCACTTCGGCCGGCTCCACGGGCGGGGATTTTCTCAAGATCTCTAAGGCTAGCGGACCCTGATAGCCGGCGGCATGAAGCCAACGCAGAAAATTAGGGAGATCGATGCGGCCTTCTCCAGGCACAAGGCGGTCTTGGTCGTGGGCCTGGTTGGGGGGCAAGGCGGTGTCGTTGATGTGGACTTCCACCACTTTCCGTACCGACAGACGTTCGAGTTCCGCCGCCGTTGTCTCAGCCGTGTACCAATGATAGCTGTCGAGGAGCACACCCGCGTTGGGGCGGTCCACCAGGTCGATCAGTAACAACAGGTCACCCAGGGTGTGGATGAAGGGATAGCGTTGGTGCCGCAGATGGTGCGGCCCAACAAACTCCAAGCCCAGGCGGATGGGATAGCTGACCAAGAGGTCGCAAATCCTGCGGGTCCGCTGGGCGACGCGAAGCAGCAAGGGAGCCGGATCGACGTCTACCGAGGGCGGAAGCCAGGTGACCGTCCGCGTCACGCCGAGTCCCGCCGCGATCTCGCAGTAGGATGGCAATTGGGCCAAGGCCGCCTCGAACGCCGCCTCTTCGGCCAACAGATTGAGCGGCAACCCGAATCCCGCCCAGGCCACCCCCGCGGCGTGGAATCGGCGCTGAACACCCGCCATTCCCTCCTTGTCCACCCATCGCTTGACCTCTACCACGTTGCAGTCGGCCATAGTAAATCCGCTTTGACGGGCCAGCGTTAGATATTGCGCAAAGTCCAGCTGGTGCCCGGCTGTGGTGGGATGCAAGCATGGAACCACAGACAACCCCTCCTCTCGGCTTTCAACAGAAACGCCAGCAAACCCTATGCAGCGCACTTCCCCTTCGATGGTATCACGCGGCACGGGCGATCAGGCGTCGAAGGGAGAAATTCGCCCGCGCCCAAAAGTTCCCCGCTGGCTCCTTAAGAAAAAGAGCCAAGACGCCCTCATCAGGGACGGCTTGGCTGGGGACGAAGTTTCGGTTTTTCAGACCACGTCTCGACGCTGGCTAGGCGTTTTTCAGACGAAACGTCTTACACGCGGTGTCTTCACACGAATTCACCGGGGTCTGGCCGATATCTTGAACGATAACACTCGCCTGAGGTGCGTCGACCCCCTCAGGGTAACGGTTGGCGGCCTGGTCATTGGTGATCAAAATCGACTCGGCCGCGCAATAGTTGTTCTTGGCCCAGTAAAAACAATTATCCACCGTGCAGCGAATCGTCGCCAAGGCACATTCCTCCCTTGATTGTCATCCTCCCTAACCCAGGGGCTCCGCTAAATACGGTCAGGCCAACATCTTCACTTCTTCAGCGTGGCGGTCCAGGATGTCCTTGGCCTTATCCGCCCGCGGGGACTCGACCAAGATCACCGCTTTACCCTCCTGCACTTCTCGCTGTAAGTGTTCGCTCTCTTTTTTGGGAATGCCCCAGTCAACGAAAGCGCCGGTTAGTCCACCCATCGCCGCTCCGCTTAACGTAGCCGCCAAGGGACCGGCCGCCAAAATGGGGCCTATGCCGGGAATTGCCAGCAGCCCCGCGCTGGCCAAGAGTCCTACTCCCGCACCGATACCCGCACCGACGGTGGTTCCGCTGGTTAGGTTGTGGCCCTCCATGCGTCCCTGGTGGCGATCTTTGTGCTCTTTAGCCACCAACGAAATTTCTTTTTCGGAAAACCCCGCCCGTCGCAACTCGTCAGCCGCCCGTTCGGCCGTGTCGATGTTGCGAAAGGTGGCGATGACTTTGCCCATGATGTCCACCTCCATTTCAGAGGATGACCCACGTCAATGAATTTATGCGCGTGAGGTGGCACCTGTCGCCGGGATATTTGAGCGGGTGGGTGACGATGAGATCGTGAAAGCCGAGCCCGCCGCGTAACATGGGTTAGCCAATGCCCCGCCTCGCAATACTTGGGGTGCGGCCCATCCCGAGGGCGGTTTTGGCCGTATGGTGCCGGTGGGTAGCGGCCCCTGCGGATCTCACGGGTAAAACCTCTGGGGAAGCACCTCGCGCTGGCCCAATGATTCGCGAGCCCGTTTTCATCCCGTACTGGCGGCTCCTGCGACAGTGCATTGAGCCCAACCCTCAGCATCCACGGTGGTTGATCACCCACCGTGGCCAAGGTTATTGCTTGCGCATGAAGGCTGAACACGATCCGAGAACACGACCATCATCCGAACCTTGAGGAGTCCACTGTGAGACGCATTTGAGGAGGAGGGAGAATCAAATGGAGTCGCTCGAAATCTTGACGCCTGCCCAACTGTTACGGCTGACCCAAATTGAACTGCGTTGTGTGCAGGAGTGTGCCACGGTCTTCGAAGTGACGGTGCCGGAGTGTGTCTGCGACATTGTTCGGCAGCATGCGGACACCGCCCATCGCTTGAGCGAAGTGCTTTGGACGCGCTATCACATTCCGGTGCATGGGCACCCACCCGTTCGATGTCCCTAAGGAGGAAAGAACCATGGTTTCGCGCAAGGTATTGGATAGCATGGGGATCTCTCCGCCAGAACCCGGGGAGATATGGTGGCGGCAAATGCTTCGGCGATCAGCCATCGATAGCTATCGGCAACAACAGCGATGGAAACGCGACGCGTTAGGCGTGACGACCGATGTGGCCGCCGGGGATCAACGCCCAGATGTTTCGGCGACGCAGGCGTTGGATACGGTCGAGTGGCACCTCCTGTTCGATCAAGTGCTCGACCGTCCAGAGGCCTGCGTGGTGGACCAACTGTATTGGCAGGCGGCCACTCAACGACAAACGGCGGCCAGCTGTGTGCTCAGTCAAACGACGGTACGCCGGGTGCACCAGCAGGCTCTTCGCAAGCTCCGTCGTGCTTTCTTGTGATAACCCGTCCAGGGCCCTGGCCATCGGAGAGCGGTACGGGTTTGTACGAAGGTTGCTCCTCGCTGGTTGTCAGGGGCCGAAAAAATTTCTGGCTCAAAATCGATCCTCAAACCGATCTAATTAGTGAGAGGATAAATCCTCTTGTCCCTGACGGGAGTTGTCAGGGGTTGTCGATACGGAAGCGTGACCATGACCGAGGAGGGTCGACGATGTCCTACGTGACGATGTATGCCACGCACACCTGTCACTTCTGCCAACAGGCCTTGCGCTGGTTGGCAGAACACCCTAAGTTGGCTCACACCGTTGACGTTCAGTTCGTCGACGCCGATGCGATCTAAAGTGGACCCCGTTGTCAAGACAGTTTTTTGACCTCTAAAGTGTGAGACTGTTCCCTCCCTTATCTGTAGATTGTGTAACAATGTCTTTAGGATTGGCTTGTGATCCTGGTGAGTCCTCTTGGCT
>JAJZXC010000020.1 GCA_021846365.1 Bacillota bacterium
ATCTAAAAAACGCGCCCGGAAGAACAAATTCGTGTCACTTTACGTCGTTGTTTCTAGCGACGTAATCAGGACGCTCTAACCTCGTTCCAGTGCTCAGGCTCTAGCCCTCGAAAAACTTCGATTTTTCGCAGGCTAGCTTCGTGTTGTCCATATGAGGTAGCATTCCATCTATGATTCGTCGTGAGTTAGATTAACGCCTCGTTAATTACCGCCAAACCTCTACATCCTCTGCCCAAACCGTTATGATTTTCTCAAAAACACAGCACTATACTCATGAGCTACGTTTTGCCAGACCCCTAACCTGACGACATTGCCTCCTGGTCTCCGCCCCAGGAGGGGGTTAAGCGGGTATTATGTTCAAGTCGCGAGGCGGCGAAACGATCGGACCCGTCTGTTGGCATACAAGCGGAGCCCGTCCCATAGATTGCATCGACAGGCTAGGGAGGCATGGGGATGACCGAGCCGTGGATGTTGTTGCCGAGTCCGTGGCAAGAGGCAATCGCAGCCGAGGCGGATAGCGTGCGCGCGGGACTGGAAGAGGTGCGATTTCGAGTTGGGCAACCGGTGGTGCTCTACGGCAGCTTTGGTTGGCGAGTGCTAGAAGGGGAGCGGGTGAGCTCCGCCGAGTACCTGGAGAACCTCTTGCTGCGTCTGGTCGACCATTCCCTGTATGCCCGCTTAGACGAGATTCGCCAGGGCTACATCAGTCTGCCCGGAGGGCACCGGGTGGGCATCGCCGGGCGGGCGGTGATGAACGGACAGCAGGTGGAGACGGTCCGGGACGTCTCGGGTCTCAATATCCGCCGGGCCCGGGCGGACCTGACCCCCGCGTCGGCGGTCTTGGCCAAACTCGACGCATCCGGTGATCCGTTGTCGGTTTTGGTGGCGTCGCCGCCGCGAGGGGGCAAGACCACCTTAATCCGCGAATTGGCCCGCCACTGGTCGGACGCTGGTCACGTCACCGTGGTGGTGGACGAACGAGGTGAAATCGCCGGCAGTGTGCGGGGACGTCCCAGTTACTCGGTTGGTCGCCACAGCGACGTCTTGGACGGATGGCCGAAGGCCGAAGGCATGCTGGCCGCGCTGCGCTCCTTATCGCCTGAATTGCTGGTGGTTGACGAATTGGCCTTGCCGGAAGATTTTGAGGCGGTGTGGAAGGCCCGCTGGGCGGGTGTCAGAGTCCTGGCCTCGGTGCACCTGGGCGCCTTGGCCTGCTTGCGTCAACATGCGGAGATGTATCGTCTGTGGGAGGCTGGCGTCTTCGACGCGCTGGTGCTCTTAAGTCGGCGCACGGGCCCAGGGACGGTTGAAGCCGTGGAACGCTGGGCAATCGGGGAAGCTGACTCATGATTACCCGCGGATTGGGAGCGGTCCTGGTCTTGCTGGCGGCCCTGATGGCGGGGCGGGGGTTGGCCCGGCCCTACCGCCAGCGCATTGAAAGTCTTGCCGAGTGGATGCGCTTTCTCGACCGGGTGAAGGTTGAGCTGACCTTTCGCCGCCGGCCATTCGTGCAGGCGTTCCAGGCGGCCGCTGGCGGCGATGACCTCTCGGCCGCCGTCGACGCCCTGGCCCGCGATTTGGCCGCCTCAGGCTCCCTGGAATACGCGGCCAGAAGAGCCGTTGGCCAGGATGTTCGACTCGGCGGCGAAGAGCGAGCCGTCATCCAAGCGCTCATTCCTCCCTTGGCCAGCGCCCCGGCCGAGTGGCAACGCCAGGCCTTGGAAACGGGGAATCG
The DNA here is from genome assembly GCA_021846365.1 of Bacillota bacterium. GTDB lineage: Bacteria > Bacillota > Sulfobacillia > Sulfobacillales > Sulfobacillaceae > JAJZXC01. The sequence continues at coordinate 1,736 of JAJZXC010000020.1, forward strand.
GGAACTTGCCAAGATCATGGACGGCATCCGCGAAGAGTGCACGAAAAAGGCGCGGATGCTAGAGACCCTGAGCACGCTGGCGGGACTGGCGGCGGTGGTGATTTTGCTGTGAGCAATGGAGTGAAGCCATGCCCAATATCGACCTGATCTTCAAGTTGGCCGGGATCGGAATCTTGGTCACCGTAGCCTATACCGTCTTAGAGCGCCTTGATCGCAAGGAATGGGGGCAGTTGGTGGCGCTGGCTGGCATCGCCATTGGATTTCTGATGGTGTTGCAGGAGGTAGCGGTTTTGTTCCGCACGGTGCGGTCCATGTTCAATCTGTAGGAGCCGGCGATGACGCAAATCGTGCACGTGGTGGGAATTGGGCTAGTGCTCACGGTCTTGGTGATTCTGATGCAAGAACAGCGGGGAGACTGGGCCGAGCTGGTGCGCATCGGCGGCGGGGTGCTGATGCTGGTATTCCTGGTTCCACCCTTGATCAGGGTGGTGAATGACGTTACCCGGATCGCCGCGCTGGCAAGTATCCCGGGCGTATACCTGGGGCTGTTGTTCAAAGTGCTGGGCATCGCCTATCTCACCACCTTTGCTGCCCGCATTGCCTATGACAGCGGGGAATCCGGGATCGCAGCGCGTTTGGAACTGGCCGGCAAACTCTTTATTCTGCTGCTCGCGGTGCCGTTGATTGCGTCGGTGACGGATGCCTTGCTGAAAATGGTTCCGTCCTGAGGGAAGGGGTAGTTATGAAACCGATGCAGTTGGGAAGCGGATTAGCCGTCGTCCTGGCTCTCGGTGCGGCATCTGGGTTCGCCCGGGCGGCAAGTGTGGCCCAAAACGCCCAAGCCCAACTCAGGGCGCTGCATGACCTCGGCTTCACCCAGGCGTTGAACCGTCTGGTGGCCGGGCCCTCGCCGGTTGCCATACCCAGTGTCGGTCAAGTGGTGAGCGACTTGCTGCACCGCAAGAGCCCTTTCGACCCCGTCATCTTGCTCAAGAGCGTGGAACAGGCGGTATTGGGCGACTTCAGCCAGATGGCCCGCGTGCTGGGGATTTTGTTCATTTTGGCCGTGCTGGCGGGGCTCTTGGAACGTCTAGCGGAGAGCACGGAGGTTTCCGAGGTCGTCCGCATCGCTCGCTGGGCGGTGTTTTCCGCGTTTATTACGGTTGGCCTGCGATCATTTGGGGTTGCCTTGGGGGTGGTACACCACATGGTGGCGTCGTTGGTCCATTTAATGGAGGCCATGATGCCCACCGTGATTGTGCTGATGGCGGGTTCCGGCGCGATGACATCGGCCGGTATCTTTCGTCCGCTGATGATGGGCACGATGAACATCGTGGCGGTGTTGACGGAAAACTGGGTGCTGCCGGCCATGATGCTGGCCACGGTGATCGAATTGGTGGCCTATTGGCTGCCGCGATTTTCTCTCAAAAATCTGGGCCTTTTGTTCCGACAAATCGGGCTGACCATGTTGGGTGGCCTGATGACCCTGTTTCTGGCCGTGCTGGCGGTGGAAGGTGCCGCTGGCACGGTGGCTGACGGCGTACTGCTGCGCGGGGGCAAGTTCCTGGTCGGGACCTTCGTTCCCGTCATCGGCGGCGCCATCGCGGATGCGATGGAAACCGTGTTGGGATCGTCGCTGTTACTGAAGAACGCGGTCAGCCTGGTGGGCGCCTTAGCCATTATTGTCGCCGTCACCTTTCCCTTGGCCAAACTCCTGGTCATGATGTTTCTTTACCGCGTGGCGGCGGCCGCCACCGAACCGTTGGCGGTGGAGGGGGTCGCGCAAAGCTTGAACGTGATGGCGACGGCGATTGGGTGGCTGATTGCGGTCGGCGGCGCGGTGGCGTTGATGTTCTTTCTGCTCACCGCTGTCGTGCTGTCGGCGTCGAATGGAGTGATTCCGTGATGTGGACGCTGGTTGGAGGCTGGGTCAAGACGCTGATCGTGATGGTGCTGCTGGGCAACCTGGTGGATATCGTGCTGCCCAAGGGAGACCTCCGGCGTTACGCGGGGCTGCTGGTGGGACTGATTCTGTTGCTGATCATGATTCGGCCGTTGATAGGCGTCTGGCGGTGGGCCAACGGCAGCCGGGGCATGAACGCCTTGAGCTGGATGACCAGCGGGCCTTCTTTAGCAGCGACTATCGCCGGCGAGGAAATTCGACAAGCCGAGGCGATGGTGCAAACGGTTCCCGGTGTCCAGCGGTGCAACATCCAAGCCCTCGGTGCCAACCGCTATCTGGTGGATGTGGGGGCGGAAACGGCGACCTCCGGCAAACTGATTAGAACCGTGGCCAATGAGGCGGTGTCAGTGACGCTGGGAGCGGACGCCCGTATCGTGGGCATTCATATTAGCGCCGTGGCCGGGGTAAGGGCAGAGGAGAGATAGGGCATGAATTCCAACGGATGGCGAAATTGGTGGGGCCAAGGTCGTGGCAAATTCGTCCAAATTGCTATTTTGGCGGCACTCGGCGTCGCACTCTTGGTCGTTGGCAGCGTGCACTTGCCCACCACGGCGAGTCGGCCCCGGCCGGGCCCGACCCCTGCTCTGGAGGCTCAAGAAGCCCTGATCGAAGGCCAGTTGGTGCGCATTCTGCAGGCTATACCCAACGTGGGTAAAGTTCGGGTGGCGGTTACGTTAAGCCGCACCATTCAATCGCAATTTGTTACCGCCCCCAATTCGGTTTCGGGGACGCTGTCCCCGGTGTTGGTTCAGAACAACAGCGGCCAAAGCGTGGTTCCCTTGGACCAAGTAGGACCGGCCGTGCAAGGTGTCGTCGTCGTCGCGCGAACGGCACAAAATCCGGTGGTGCGCAGCGAGCTGACCAACGCAGTGGAGACCTTGCTGCAAATTCCTGCCTATCAGGTTCTCATCTTGCCCACTTGACGGTTGATCAGGTCGAACGCGGGGCCCGCGTCGGCCTGCCAAGTCCATTTGAGATGTCCGTTCGAAAGGGAGGAAAAAAGTATGCAACGCCCGCAAGTTATTCGCTTTGTCGCCTTCGTTTCCGTGTTGGCGGTCTTGTTGGGATATGTCGTGTATCATCGCACCGCGTCGGAGGAAACGCCGGTGGCCAAGCCCAGAACGCACAACGCGACGAGTACCGCCGGCGGAGTGACCCGATTGGAAAACTACTTCGTGAACTATCGCATGCAACGCGACCAGATGATGAGCCGGGAAGTGTCGACGATTCAGAATTTGCTCAAGCAGCCGGGACTCTCGGTGCGGGCCAAGAACGAAGCCGCCGCCACCTTGGTGCGCGACCAGCGCGAGCTCAGGCAGGAGACATCCATCGAAGGCCTGCTGGCCGCCCACGGGTTTCCACTGGCGGCGGCCACGATTTCCGGCAATCGGGCGGATGTCGTCATCGGAGCGCAAAGCCTGACTGCTCGCCAAGTAGCCAGGATCGCCAATACCGTCACCCAGGTTACCAATCTGCCTCCGGAAAACGTGGTAATCTTTCCTAAAGGGTAATCTTTCCTAAAGGGTGATCCGGCCCAGCGCATCCACGATGGCGACGGTGGCGAAGGGGGCCGTTCCCGCCCCTTCGCCACCGCAGCGTTGGTGGGAAAGACGCTCATCTAGCCGGAACGCATCGACATGGGTTAAAATGCCATTGGGAAGACGAACACGTCAACCGCATCCAAACTGGTGGTTGCCCCTAGCCGCTGGCCGATAGAGGCAGCGGCATTGCGCTTCCTCGGCCGATAGGGGACAGGCGTCAACCGGTGCGAGGCTCCGCGTGCATCATCGGTGCGGTGTTTAGCCGCCGGATAGAGAGCGGTTGCCCCAGGTAGTTGGTTGTCAGCCGCTGGCCGCTGACGGTTGTGCGGCAAGATTTGGTGGAAACGGGGCGATTTTACTGTTTAAGAAGATCTTAGTGGCTAATCGGGGCGAAATTGCGATTCGGGTGATGCGGGCGGCCCGCGAACTCGGGATTAAGACGGTGGCGGTATATTCGGAGGCGGACAAGGACGCGCTGCACGTACGCTACGCCGACGAGGCGTTTCCGATCGGCCCATCGCCGGCGACGTTAAGTTACTTGCACATCCCCAATATAATCAACGCCGCCGTGCAAACCGGAGCCGAGGCCATTCATCCCGGCTACGGATTCTTGTCCGAAAACCACCATTTTGCTGCCGTATGCGAAACCTGGGGCTTAGTCTTTATCGGCCCGCTTCCGGAAGCGATCGAAAAAATGGGCATCAAGGCGCAGGCGCGTCTGGTCATGGCCGGGGCGGGGATTCCGGTTGTGCCTGGCACCGAGCAGGCGCTTACCGGCATCGAGGAAGCGCTGTCCACCGCCGAGTCGATTGGCTATCCCATCCTGGTCAAGGCCTCCTATGGAGGGGGAGGGCGGGGCATCCGGGTGGTGGAGACCTGTGAGGAGTTGGCCGAGGCGGTCGAGCGCGCAAGCCGCGAGGCCAAGTCGGCCTTTGGTCAGGGCGATGTTTACCTGGAAAAGTACCTGATCAACCCGCGCCACATCGAGATCCAAATCCTGGCCGATCAACTGGGGAACGTGGTGGCGTTGGGTGAGCGGGAATCCTCTTTGCAGCGTCGGCGACAGAAGGTGGTCGAAGAGTCGCCCTCGGTGGCGGTCAATCCCGACTTGCGCGAACGCATGAGTCAAGCTGCCATTCGGGCCGCGCGGGCGGTGGGCTATACCAATGCGGGCACGGTAGAGTTTTTGCTGGATGAGACGGGCGATTTTTATTTCATGGAGATGAACACGCGGGTGCAGGTGGAACACCCGGTGACGGAGATGGTGACCGGGGTCGACATTGTCAAGGAACAGATTCGCATTGCCGCTGGACTTCCCCTGACCGTCGCACCGTCCGAGATCGTCATCCACGGCTGGAGTATGGAATGCCGGATCAACGCCGAGGATCCCGATGAGGGCTTTCGGCCCAGTCCGGGGAAAGTAACTGTATGGTGTGAGCCCGGCGGACCGGGGGTGCGGGTGGATTCCGGGGTGGGGGAGGGCTATCAGGTGCAGCCGTTTTACGATTCTCTGCTGGCCAAGTTGGTTACCTGGGGCCGAACCCGCGAGGAGGCGATCGCGCGCATGAAGCGCGCGCTGGGAGAATTTGAGGTGGAGGGCGTGAAGACCACGATTACCATGCACCGCCAGCTCTTTGACGACGCCGACTTTAACGCCGGACAGATCCACACCAATTTTTTGGCGGCGCGCATGAAGGGGGCCTGAACCCCGATAGGTCGACCCGAACCACGGCTGGCGACCTGTTCGACACCCGCCAGAGCCGGCGCTGGGTGGCGGGATTTTCAAGAGGAGGTAGGGCGATGCATGATGACACCGAAACCACGACGTCGACCCTGGCCGTCGACGCCTCGATCATGGTTCCCGACGAAGTCATCGCTTCGATTGCCGGACTAGCGGCGCTAGAAGAGCCGGGGGTCGCGGCGCTGACTACCACCTTGGTGGGCGGATTGTCCGAGCGGCTGGGCCGCAAGCATTCCAGCAAAGGGGTGCGGCTTGAGATTCGCGATCGGCGGGCGTCGTTCGAACTGCATCTGCTGGTGAAATTCGGGCAGCGTATTCCCGATTTGGCCGGACACGTGCAGAGCCGAGTAAAGCGCGTGGTCGAACACATGACGACTATTGCCGTCGATACGGTGAACGTCCACATTGAGGGAATTGTTTTCGGCGAGGCGTCCGCCGACGGCGACTAGGCTCGAAGGGGAGAGTGAGACATGGCTCGGCATCGAGGTCGCGAACTCGCCCTGCAGGTGCTGTTTGAGTACGACTTGGCGGGATCGGACCTCCATCAGCTGACGCTCAGGGCAACCCAAGATGAATCCACCGAGGATCGGGAGTTTGTGGAGAGCTTGGTGCTGGGGGTGGCGACCGAGCGCGCGGCGATTGACCGCCAGATTGAAGGGGCGGCAATCGAATGGAAGGTTAACCGGATGCCTACCGTCGACCGCAATATTTTGCGTTTGGCTACCTTTGAGTTGACCGGGAATTCGGGGGTGCCCATAGCTGTCGTTATCGATGAGGCGTTGGAGCTGGCCGATTCGTACAGCAGCGGCGACGAGGCCAAGCGCTTTATCAACGGCGTGCTGGGCAACATGGCCAAAAGGCTCCGGCCCGAAGGCGATACCGACCGCCCCCGGCCTGCGCCGTAGCCATGCCGACGGCGGTATTGGGCATCGACACCAGCGCTTACACGGCGTCGCTGGCGGTGGTGGACAGAGCGGGGATCCGTTTCCAGCAGCGCCTGATGGTGCCGGTTGCTGGCGGGCAGCGCGGGGTTCGGCCCCAAGTCGCCGTGTTCGCCCATCTGCGGGGGGTGCCAGCCCTGATCGCGCAAGCGCTAGAGCGGCTTTCGCCTACAGACCTGGCTCTGGTGGCGGTGTCGACGCGTCCTCGGCCGGTGACCGACTCGTACTTGCCGTCCTTTGAGGTGGGGCACCGACTGGCCGAGGTGCTGGCGCTGAGCCTGCACGTTCCCCTGGTGGCCACCACTCATCAGGAAGGCCACATTCGGGCCGCGATGGTGGGCGCGGGGGGACCTTATCGAGAGCGATTTTACGCCTTGCACGCCTCGGGCGGGACTACCGAACTGCTCTCGGCCGAGTGGCACTCAGCCGGTGGTCTAGCCAAGATCCGCTTCCTCGGGGGCAGCGACGACCTCTATGCGGGGCAATTCGTCGACCGGGTGGGGGTGCGGCTGGGGGGACCGTTTCCGGCCGGCCCCTATTTGGAGCGGCTGGCTACACCGGATTCCGACTATCCGCCCCTTCCCGTGAGCCTTCCCCGCTATCACGACGGCGCCTGGTGGATAAGCTTTTCCGGACCCGAAGCGGAGGCTGGGCGCCGCATCGAACGCGGCGACCGCCCGGCTTTGGTGGCGGCCGCCGTCGAGGCGGCGGTGGCCGACGCGCTGGCCGCTTTGGCGGGAAAATTTCGCGCCGGCCCTCTTTTGCTGGCGGGCGGGGTGGCGGCCAACCAGCGCATTCGAAACCGGCTTAGCGCACGACTTTTGGAGCGGGACGGGTGGGAGCTCTACTTTGCTCCCCCCGAACTCTGCCGCGACAATGCGGTGGGAGTAGCCTATATGGGCCGGGACCGGATTCAATGACGGGAAAGGGGCCAAAGACGGGAGTGAACGATTCCGGCAGCGCCGTCATCATGGACGGTCGGGAACTGGCCCGGGCTTGGCAGGACCGGCTTAAAAGGGAAATCCGGGATTGCCGCCCAGCCGGCGGGCGGGGACCACTGTTGGCCATCGTGCGCGTCGACGGCGATGGTCAGGGGTCTCGATATGTGCGCCGAAAACGAGCGGTTGCCGAGGCGGTGGGGATTTTAAGCCGCGAGTTGGTGTTGCCCGCCACCGCCACCCAGAAAATGGTGGAGGAGGCCGTCGGCCGCTTGAACGCGGATGAAGCCGTCGACGGGGTGATGGTGCAACTGCCACTGCCCGCTCACCTGGAGCGGGACGCGGTTTTAGCGCGCATCGCTGCCGACAAAGATGTCGACGGATTGACCGCGGCAAGTCTGGGCCGGCTGGCGGCGGGCGAGCCGGCCTGGGTTGGCTCGACGGTGGTGGGAATCCGCTGCCTGCTGAAGCACTACCAGGTCGCTTTAGTCGGGGCTCGCGCGGTGGTGGTGGGCCGCAACCGCTTCGTGGGGATGCCGGCGGCGCTGTTTCTCAATCGGGAAAACGCCACGGTGACCGTGATTCACCGAAAAACTCCCAATCCCGAAGCGATTGCGCGTACGGCCGACATTCTGGTTGCCGCCGCCGGCAACCCCGGCTTAATTGGGTCAGAATGGGTCAAGCCGGGAGCGGTGATTGTCGATTGCGGGGCCAATCGGCTGCCCAACGGCCTGGTAGTGGGGGATGTCGAGGCGACGGTGGCGACCGTGGCGGGCATGATGACGCCGGTCCCCGGCGGGGTGGGGCCGCTTACGGTGGCCGGGCTGATGGACAATACCTGGGCGGCTTATCAACGGCGGTTTGACTTGGGAGGCGCATAACCCGATGGCGGAAAAGAAGGCGAGCGAACAAACTTGGACCGTCTCCAGCTTGGTAGCGGCGATTCGAATGACCATCGAGGCCGTGCCGGCATGGCAGGACTTGGTGGTCGCCGGCGAGTTGTCGGGGGTGAAGCGGCACTCGTCGGGACACTGGTACTTCACGTTGAAGGACGACCAGGCTCAGTTGAGGGCGGTGATGTTCCGCCGTGATGCCATGAGAGTGCGCTTTGTCCCCCAGGATGGGATGGCCGTGCTGGTTCGGGGAAGAATCGGTGTATTCGAACGTGACGGCCAGACCCAAATCTATGTTCATGCCATGCAGGAGATTGGTGCCGGAGCCGCCTATCTGGCGTTGGAACAGCTTAAGCAACGGCTTTACGCGGAAGGGTTGTTCTCGCGGCCCAAGCGTCGCCTGCCCCGTTTGCCGCGGGCGGTCGGGGTGGTAACCTCCCCCAGCGGGGCCGCCCGGCACGACGTTGAAACCGTCATCGAGCGCCGATTTGCGGGGATGCGGGTGGTGCTCTATCCCGTTTTGGTTCAAGGCGGGCGGGCGGCGGCGTCAATCGTGGACGCGTTGGAGCGGGTGTCGGCGGAGGCGGTCGACGTGGTCATCGTGGGGCGCGGCGGCGGTTCCCGGGAAGATTTGAACGTCTTCAACGATGAAGCGGTGGTGCGGGCGATGGTCAAGGTTCCGGTGCCGGTCATCTCGGCCGTCGGTCACGAGATCGACACCACGTTGAGTGACTTGGTCGCCGACGTGCGGGCGGCTACGCCATCGGCGGCGGCGGAACTGGCCGTGCCCGAAAAGGAACGGCTCCGGGATGACATTGCCAACCTAGGCCGTAGGGCCCGGCAGGCGCTGAGTCGGCGCCTGCAGTTCGAGCGCGAGCGCATTGCGGGATGGGTCAGCCACGGCATTCTGACCCAACCGCTGACGCTGGTGGAGCGGCGCCGAGTGCAATTGGATCGCCTGGACGAACGCGTCGAACGCCGACTGGAGCGAATGTTGGCTACCGAGCGCGGCCGCTTGGACCGGGTGAGCGTCCAACTGTCGGGACTCAATCCCCGCCGCGTGCTCGAACGCGGATATACGTACGTCAGCGATGACAATGGGCGCCCCATGGGCTATTCGGATGTCCAAGGCGGGCAATCCTACCTAATTCACTGGTATAATGGAAAGCGGTGGATGTTGGCAGTGGAGGAAGCGAGCGATGACGGGAAGCACGATGGCGGACAATGATGGCAATCTGAAAGATATTTTCTTATATGAAGAAGTTATGGCCCGCCTAGAGACGATTGTTCGTCAGCTGGAAAGCGGGCAGGTTTCGCTGGCGGAAAGTCTGGCTCTTTATCGGGAGGCGGAGGAACTTAGCCGGAGCGCGGATCGTTTGCTGTCGCAAGCCGAGCGTCTGTTGGAGGCGGACCAATCCCCGGGAGAGCAACCATGACCGACGCCAAGCATTGGATCGAACGCTACCGTGGGCAAGTGGATGCCTGGATTGAGCGCGACCTCAAACGCCACTCTGGATTGGGGGAGCGGGTAGCCGAGGCGATGCGCTATTCGGCCAGCGCTGGCGGCAAGCGGTTGCGTCCGCTGCTGGTACTGGCCGCCGGGCGGTACCTGGGGGTGGCGGAAGACCGCTTGGTGCTGCCGGCGCTCGCCGTCGAGTATATCCACACCTATTCGCTGATCCACGATGATCTCCCCGCGATGGACAACGACGACTGGCGTCGAGGCCGTCCCACCAACCACCGGGTGTTTGGCGAGGCGGTGGCGATTCTGGCGGGAGACGGCCTGCTCAACGAAGCGTTTGCGAAAATCGCCGAACTGGCCGATCCGGCCTTTGAGTCGCATGACGTGCTGTCTGCCCTGCGGCACCTGGCCCGGGCTTCGGGAATGGACGGCCTCATTGCGGGACAAGCCGGCGACTTGGCGGCCGAACACCACAACATCGACTTGCAGGCGCTGGAGGCAGTCCATGCCCGCAAGACAGGCGCGCTGTTTCAGGCGGCCTGTCAACTGCCGGCGTGGCTGATGGGGAACCAAGCCGCGGCTGAACGTCTGGAACGCTTTGCTTGGCACTTTGGTTTGGCCTTTCAAATTGTCGATGATATTCTGAACGTAGTCGGGGACGCGGCCGTCATGGGCAAGTCGACGGGAACGGATGCGCACCTGGACAAGGCTACCTATCCTAAGTTGGTGGGATTGGAGCGCTCATGGGTACTGGCCCGATACCATCAAGGCATGGCACGGCAGGTGCTGGGCGAAGATGTCGGCGAAAGCGACGTGCTGCTGGCGCTCTTAGACCGGGCGGTGGAGCGAAAGGCCTAGGGGGTGCCGGTTGGTCAACGACGCATGCGAGGAGGGGATAGGTTGCTGGAGACGGTTCAATCACCCAAAGACTTGAGACATTTCAGCATCAACGAGCTGGCCGAACTCGCCGCCGAGATCCGGCGCAAAATCATTGAGACCACGGCCACCACGGGAGGGCACATCGGCGCCAGTCTAGGCGCGGTCGAACTGACCTTGGCGTTGCATCGCGTCTATGATACGCCAGAAGATAAGTTGGTGTGGGATATTGGCCACCAAGCCTATGCCCACAAACTGGTGACCGGGCGGGTGGCCCAATTTGCCGAGTTGCGCCAGTTGGGCGGCATCTCCGGTTTTCTCAAACGGCGCGAAAGTCCGTACGACGTGTGGGAGGCCGGGCACGGGGGGACTGCTTTGGCGGGGGCGCTGGGCATGGCCGCCGCGCGTGACCTGCAAGGCGGACAGCGCCAGGTGGTGGCGGTGGTTGGTGACGGCGCGCTGACCTCGGGCATGGCCTGGGAAGCGCTGAACCAAATCGGTCATCTGCGCACGGCCATGGTGGTTGTGGTCAATGACAATTCGATGTCGATTGCACCCAATGTCGGCGCCATTTCCCGTTATCTCACCGAATTACGGTCGGCCCCGGCCTATACCCGCCTCAAACAGGACGTCGAAAGCTTGCTGGAAGCGGTGCCCCTGGTGGGAGAGTCGCTGCGCCGGAGAGTCGAGCGGCTTAAAGATCTCATCCGCTATGTGGTTTTGCCGCAAAACGTGTTCGAAAACTTGGGCTTTCAGTATTTCGGGCCCGTCGACGGCCACGACTTGCCGGCGCTAATTAATGTCTTAGGCAACGCCCGGGAGATCCATGCTCCCGTGGCTGTGCACGTGATCACCCAAAAAGGGCGCGGCTACCTGCCAGCGGAGGCGCAGCCGGAGCGTTTTCACGGTCCCGGGCCGTTTGACATCGCTTCGGGCAGAATTCGTAAGGGCAAGGAGGCTCCGAGCTACAGTCAGGTTGCCGCCGACACCTTGCTGCAACTGGCCCAAAGCCGCCCCGAAGTGGTCGCCATTACCGCCGCCATGGGTGAAGGTACCAAGTTGGACCGGTTTGCGGAGGTGTTTCCTCAGCGCTTTTATGACGTCGGCATGGCCGAACAGCACGCAGCGACGTTTGCGGCCGGCTTGGCGGCGGCCGGCATGCGCCCCGTGTTCGCCGTCTACAGCACCTTCTTACAGCGTGCATGCGACCAGATCATCCACGATATCTGCCACCAGAATTTGCCGGTGACCTTGGCCATCGACCGGGCCGGCTTGGTAGGCGCGGATGGCGCCACTCACCAGGGAATTTATGATATCAGCCTGCTCCGGCCTATTCCGCATCTGGAAATTGCTATGGGCAAAGATGAAAGTGAATTACGCTCCTTGCTGGCTGCCGCCCTGGACCGCCCTGGTCCGGTCGCCGTTCGCTATCCCCGAGGAAGCGGGCGAGGGCTCGCGCTAAGCGAGGAAATTCCCTCCCTGGCCTGGGGAAAGGCGGAGTGGATCCGCCAAGGGCGCCAGTTGACCTTGGTGGCGCTGGGGCCGATTGTATATACCGCGCTCGAGGCGGCGACCGCGCTGGAGGCGATGGGATTTTCGATTGGGGTGGTGAACGCCCGATTTGTGAAACCGTTGGACAAGGAGACGCTCAGCGAGGTAAGCCGCCACACCGAGGCCATGCTGACCTTGGAAGAACATTCCGAGGCGGGCGGATTTGGCTCTGCCGTCTTGGAATGGGCCGCCTCCGAAGGCATCGGAATTCCGGTGCGGATTGCGGGGTTGCCCGACAGCTTTATCGATCAAGGCCCGCCTGCCCATTACCTGGCTCAATTTGAGCTCGACCGCGACGGCATCGTGAGACGGGTTACGACTTGGCTGCAAGCTGCCCGCGAACGTGCATGACGCGTGTCAACAAAAAGACGATGCGCCTGGATCAGATGGTGGTTCAACGTGGACTAGCTGACAGCCGCTCGCGCGCGCAGGCCCTGATTTTGGCGGGACGGGTGACGGTAGACGGCAAGCTGGCGCAGCGTGCCGGACTGGCAGTCGATGAGCGGGCTCAGATCGAGGTGCGGGGCGATCCCAACCCGTATGTAAGCCGCGGTGGCCTCAAGTTGGCCCACGCGCTCAAGGGGTTCGAGCTCGACCCGCAGGGTTGGACGGTGGTCGACATTGGTGCCTCGACCGGGGGGTTTACCGACTGTTGGCTGCAGGCGGGGGCTTTTCGGGTGTACGCCGTCGACGTAGGCTATGGACAACTGGCCTGGAAATTGCGGCAAAATCCCAAGGTGGCTGTCTTTGAGCGGACGAATGGGCGGTGGCTGACCCTGGCGCAATTGGACCGCAGCCAACCGGTAGATGTCGGCTCGGTTGACGCGTCCTTTATTGGACTGAAGCTGTTGCTGGGGCCGCTGCGTTCAATCGTGAAGGCGGAGGGCAAGCTGGTTGCCTTGGTCAAACCGCAGTTTGAAGCCGGGCCGAAAGCACTCAGCAAAGGAGGGGTGGTTCGGGACCGCCGGGTGCATCGGGAAGTTTTGCAGCGGGTGATTGGGGAGGCAGCGTCGCTAGGCTGGTTTGTTGAACGCCTGACTCCCTCGCCCATTCGCGGACCGCGCGGCAACCTTGAGTTCTTCGCCTTATTGGGAGCTGAACGGTTGGCGGCGGTGACCGTCGAAGCCGTCGTGGAGGAGGCGTGGCAGATGGAGGATGGCCGCAATGGCTGACATTTTGCTGTGGCCGAACCCGGAGAAAGAGTCGGTGCGCGGCTTGACCCAACAAGTGATCCGATGGCTCGACAAGCGGAGGGTTTCGGTCGCGATGCCCCAAGATTTGGCGGAACGCTTGGATTTGGGTGCCTTTGGCTGCCCGGTCGATGCCGAGACGATGGCGCAAGTGGCATGGACCATGGTGCTAGGGGGGGACGGGACCCTGCTTTTGGCGGCCAAGCGGCTGGTGGCTTGGAACAAGCCGCTGTTGGGGGTAAATCTGGGCCATCTGGGATTTCTCACCGAAGTGGAGGTCCCCGATCTGTTTGCGGCCCTGCCCTTGTTTCTGAGTCAGGGTTATCAACTCGACGTGCGGCGGTTGCTGGCGGCCGAAGTCGTGCGCCAAGACCGGGTCTTGGTTCGCTACGAGGCGATGAACGACATGGTGGTGACCAAAGGTCCCTTCGCCCGCTTGGTCAACCTGGAGACGTTTGTGAATGAGGCGTACGTGACCACGTATCCCGCCGACGGCATTATCGTGGCCACGCCGACCGGGTCGACGGCCTATTCGCTGTCGGCAGGGGGCCCTATTTTAACGCCCGATTTGAGTGTTCTGGTCATCACGCCCATCTGCCCCCACTCTTTTTTCGACCGCTCGGTGGTGATTGACGCCACTCAGACGGTCAAGATCCGGGTTCGCGCCATGCATCGCGACACGTTGCTCACCGTCGACGGACAAGAGGGGTTTCCGCTCGAAGACGGTGACGAGATTCGGGTCGCCGTGAGTGACCGTTCGGTGGGTTTGATGCGCCGTCCGGGATGGAGCTTTTTTCACGTTTTGCGGGGGTGGAGGAAAGGGCATTAAATATGCGCTATGACAAGACTCAGCGTCAGCGACTGATCCAGGACCTCATCCAGCAGTACGCCATCGAAACCCAGGAGGAACTCGCCCAGCTCCTGGCGGAAAGAGGGGTGATGGCTACCCAAGCTACGGTTTCCCGGGACATCAAGGAATTGGGCTTGATCAAGGTGCCGTACCGCGACGGGCACCGCTATGGCCTGCCCCGAGAGCCGGACGCCGGGGCGGGAGAACGCCTGCGGCGATTGCTGCAGGAGGCGATGATCGACGTCGTGGCCAGCGAAAACCTGGTGTTGGTCAAGACCCTGGCCGGCGGCGCCAACGTAGTTTCGGAAGCCATCGACCGCCTTGAATGGGACGACGTGGCGGGAACGCTGGCCGGCGACAATACCGTGCTCGTGGTGGCGCGCAACCGAGAAGCTACCGCGGCTATTGTTGAACGCCTATTAAACCTGCGTTGAAGGGGGCGAGGTGACCATGCTACGGTCCTTGCGGCTGGTGAATTACGGGTTGTTCCGCGACGTGCGGGTAGAGTGGTCGGCTGGATTTACGGCTGTTACCGGCGAGTCGGGGGCAGGCAAATCTCAACTGCTGGAAGGCTTGGTGGCGCTCCTCGGAGAGCGTTGGGACACGCAGCGAATGGGGGCTTTCGCCAACGCCACGCGCATTGCGGCAGAGTTTGAGATTGGACGGGAACACCCGCTGTGGGCCGCGATCGGAGAGGGATTTGAAATCGAAGCCGACGATGGACTGAGCGTGCGCCGGGAAGTCAACGGCGAGGGCCGGTCGCTGTTTTGGCTGCAGGGTGAGTTGGTGCCGCGGCAGTTGATTCGAAAGACCGTTCCCCTCCTGGTGGACCTCTTGCGCCAAGGGCATGTGGCGCGCTTGACTAGTGCCGAGGCGGGGGTGGATTGGCTTGACCGATTCTTGGGCATTTCCGAATTGGCCCGCGAGGTGCGTTTGGCGCATGAGGCGTGGCGGCGGATTGAGCGAGAGTTGGCAGAGTTATCGGACCAGCACGCCGATCCGGGGACGGTCGAGGCATGGCAGGAAGATTTGGAGACGATTGAGCGCGCTTCGGTGCGACCGGGCGAGGACTCAGCTCTGCACGATCAACTGGTCCGCTTTCGTTCGTTCAACCATCTCCAAGCGGACTACCAAGCGGCCGCCGCACTAATCGACGAGGAAGCCGATGGCGGTGCACTGGCCCGGATTCGGCAATTGGGTCAGCATCTTCAGCGGATGGTCGCGTTGGACAACCGAGTTGCCCCCCTGTACGACGACGTCTCGGGCGTGGTGGAAACGCTGACGGATATGAAGTACGCGTTGTACCGCTGGTGGGAGGCGATGGAGCAGGATCCGGTGACGCAGGCGGCGGTGGAGGCGCGGTCCGACCTCTTGGCGCGACTCAAGCGACGCTTTGGTCCCGAGCTCGAGGACGTGCTGGCCTACGCCGAACGCTTGCGTCAGGACTTGGACAATTACCGGACGCTTGGCGTCCGCCGGGAGCGACTGGCGGCGGAAGCCAGGTCGGCGGAGGAACGCTATCGCACGGTGGCTGAAGCGCTTTCGGCCCGGCGTCGAGCCGGTGCTGAGCAGGCCCGGGCTGCCTTGACCGACTTGGTGCGGCAACTAGAGATGCCGGCGGCGTCGGTGGTGGTGAAGGTTGAACCCGGGGAACCGCGGGCGCGCGGCATGGATACGGTTTCGCTCTGGTTTGCGGCCAATCGGGGACAAGAGTTGGGCCTGCTGACCAAAGCCGCCTCGGGGGGGGAGTTGGCGCGGGTTGGGCTCGCGATGGCCGTGCTGGCCTCCGACGAGTCAGAGGGGAGCCTGCTGCTGGACGAGGTTGACACCGGCCTTGGCGGAGTGAGCGCCAAACGGGTAGCCGAGCTCTTGGCCGAATTGGCGGAACGTCGACAAATTATCGCTATTACCCATCAACCGGTGGTCGCGAGTCGGGCAGATCGCCAGGTCGTAGTCAGCAAGGCTGAGCGACAGCGGGTTACCGAAGCCAGCGCGACCAACCTAGTGGGCGAGGATCGGGCACGCGAGGTGTCCCGCATGTTGAGCGGTAGCCTTGACGCCACGGCGATGGTCCATGCCCGCCGTCTGCTCAGCGGCGATATCGACGCGCCCGGCTGGAAAACGTCAGGCTAGACCCCAACGAAAAGGTGAACCCTATGCGCGTGATGATAGCTAGTTTGCCCATCGGTACCGGCCACGATGTCGCCGCCCGCGCCCTGGCGGAGGCGATGGGAGGGGCCGGTATTGAAGTGTATTTTTCACATCATTTGGCAGGGCCGTCGCGCTTGGATACGGCGGCATATTTTTTTTCTGTGCGCTATCTTCCCCACCTGTTCTCCACCGCGTATCGTCTAGGCGATCAGGCTGCGGTGCTGTGGAAGCGACACAGACAGCGCTGGCGCGCCATTGGGCTTAAGGTCCTGGAGGAGGTTTTTGTCAAGTATTCCCCCAATTGGGTGGTGGCTACCCACCCGTTTGCGCTCACCGCCTGGTCGGCGCTGAAGGCGCGCCATCCCGACCTGCGCGTGATGGGGGTGCTTACTGACCTCAGTGCCCATCAATTCTGGTGGGAGCCAGATGCCGATGCGTACTCGGTCTGGTTCCCCGAACAACGGGAAGATTTGGTGCGTTTAGGCTGCCCTGAGGAAATCATTTGGCACACGGGAATTCCCATTCGGTCGATTTTTCATGACGATGCGCTGGAGTTCGCCAGACTTTTCGACGGCCCGGTCGTGCTCTTGGGCGGAGGATTGGGGATTGGACCTTATTTTCATATTTTAAGGGAGTTGGTGCCGCTCGATGTACCGGTTTTGGCGGTTTGCGGCCAAAACGAGCGCCTGCGCTGGAAACTCAGTCAGCAAGACTGGCCGGGCCACGTGACCATTGCCGGCTACGTTGAAGATATGCCCGAACTGCTGTGCGCCAGCCGGGCGGTGGTGGGCAAGCCTGGAGGGGTGACCGCCGCCGAGGTGTGCCAAGTGCAAGTGCCCTGGATTTTGACGCATTGGATTGCCGGTCAAGAGGAAGTCAACCGCGAGCGTTTGAGTTCACATCATTTGGCGGAGATTGGAGAGCATGGCCTTCAGGCGGCCTTGGCTCCACTATTAGTCGATTCGCCGGCACGCCGGAACATGCTGGAGAATCAAGCGCGTTGGGCACGCCCGAACGCTTCGCAAGAAATAGTCAGCCGCCTTTTGAGCTTTCCCTAGGTCGAGTTTCTTACTCTATTGTCATCTCCTCACTGGTTTGCCGGGGATGAACCCGTCCTCGCCTCGGCAAGGTAATCACCGAGGGAGGTGACTCGATGAAAAAGGCGTTGAGTGTGGTCGCCGCGGGAATGTTGGTTCTGCTCGGCTGTTCGCGACCTTCCGCTATTTTGTACACTTGGCCCCGCGAACTGTGGGTGCCCGCGCGGCGCGAGGTGGCGGTGCCATGGTCACGCTGGCTCCCTCTTGAGGCCTATTCGACGGACCATGGGCTGAGGATTGACGGGCGGACCACATGGGCCAGGCCGGCATGGAAGGTTGAGGCGGACAGAGCCGGACGGTATCGACTGAACTTCCGACTGTTCGGGTGGCTTCCGTGGGGCTCGACTTGGGTTAAAGCCAGTTCTCCTCTGTTTGCCGTTCCCGGCGGCCAGTCTATCGGAATCTTAGTGCATACCCGCGGATTAATCGTTCGGGCTCTCAAGCCGGTGGCCTCGGCGCACGGCCGCCTGCGGGATCCGGCGGCGGCGGCCGGAATCCGGGTGGGAGATTTGCTGACGGCGGCCGACCACCGTCGCCTGCACAGCGTGGGTGAGCTGGCCCGTATCATCGAACAGGCCGGCATTGACCACCATCCGGTGGCGTTGACGGTGATAGGCGCGCATCACCATGAGCTGGTCGTCCGTCCGGTGTGGTCGCCCTGGCAGCACGCTTATCAGCTTGGGATTGCGGTGCAGGATGCGGCCACCGGTGTCGGTACCCTAACCTACTGGCGCCCCGGCAGTCGGCAGTTTACGGCTCTAGGGCATAGTTTAACCGACGGGCTCACGACCATTCCCGCTCCCGTAGCCCAAGGCCGGGTGGTGGGCGCCGACATCGTGGGCATCCTAGCCGCCAGCGCCAACCGGCCGGGGCAAAAGATCGGGATTTTAGCCTCACACAGCACCTTGCGCGGATCGGTCACGGCCAACGGGCGCTTTGGCATTCGCGGGCGCCTGACGAATGTTCCCAGTCAGCATTTTGACCCGGTGCCGGTCGCGCTTCCCGATGAGGTGCATCCGGGACCGGCAGAGTTGGTGACCGTGCTCCGCGGAGTGAGCGTCGAGGCTTATCGCATCCGGATCGTCAAAGCGTATGCTCAGGCCCGGCCGGCGACCAAAGGGATTTTATTTCAGGTGACCGATCGGCGGTTGTTGCGTAAAGCGGGCGGAATCGTTCAGGGGATGAGTGGCAGCCCCGTGTTGCAGGACGGGCGTTTAGTCGGTGCAGTTACTCACGTGTTGGTGGGACGCTCAAATTTCGGATACGCGTGCTATGCGATTTGGATGATGGAGCGGCAGGGGGGGGCTTAGCCAAATCGTTCGGGCGAATTCGTGCCCGCCGACGAACGATGCGTGTCGAACCGAATCGGACCGGCGAAACCACAGTCTGTTCGCCGGTTCTCCCTATAGACCGGGGGCGGTATTGGAGGTGTGATGTCGAAATCCCAAGAAACCTGGAGGGCACTTTTCTATCTCGGGCGGCAGGAAAAATTGGAAAATCGTAGAAGACTGTTACTAGTCGTAACCTACAGGGGGATCG
This sequence comes from Bacillota bacterium, assembly GCA_021846365.1. Lineage (GTDB taxonomy): Bacteria > Bacillota > Sulfobacillia > Sulfobacillales > Sulfobacillaceae > JAJZXC01. The sequence goes on from JAJZXC010000020.1 coordinate 20,469, forward strand.
GGCCTTGACAATTAAAGTGCTAATCGCAGACGATAACAAAGAATTCGCAGAGTTACTAAGGGAGGCGATAGATGGGGAAGAAGGCCTCGAGGTGGCCGGGGTGGCGACCCATGGCATCGAAGCCCTGGATGTTTTGGCGGAGAAGTCGGTCGACGTCGTGGTGTTGGATATTATCATGCCGCATCTGGACGGAATCGGCGTCCTCGAACGGCTGGCCGAGGCAGATATTGCCAAGCGCCCCAAGGTGATCGTACTGACCGCGTTTGGTCAAGAGACCATGACCCAGCGCGCCTTGGAGTTGGGTGCCGATTACTTCGTTCTCAAACCGTTTGACTTGAATGTGCTGGCCGCGCGGGTTAAACAACTGGCCGCCGGCCGGCCTGCCGAACGTAAGTTGGCTGAGCACGCGAGCCCAAGCCGGACGAGTTTGGTCCCGATTCGGCATCTCGATGTAGAAGTAACCAATATCATTCACGAAATCGGCATCCCCGCGCACATCAAGGGATATTTGTACTTGCGGGAAGCGATTTTGATGGTGGTGCACCGGGTCGATCTGCTGAGCGGGGTGACCAAGGAACTGTATCCGGCAATCGCCAGCAAATACAAGACCACGCCCAGCCGGGTGGAGCGGGCAATTCGCCACGCCATTGAAGTGGCCTGGGCTCGCGGCAATGTCGAGATGATTAACGGCATTTTTGGCCACACCGTCAGCCGCGACCGGGGCAAGCCCACCAACTCGGAGTTTATCGCCATGGTGGCGGACAAACTGCGGATGCAGATGAAGGTCAGTTGAACGGAGAGAAACAGGTGGCACGGCGGTTCGGGGGTCCCCAGCGCCCAGGGCTGAGGATCCCCTAATTGTTGTTCATTTGCTGCCCGAAGACAGGAATTTGGCGTACAGACGCGAAATACTCAAGGGACAGGCGGAAGTCCGGTGCGCCATCTCTGAGGATTGGCTTGCGTCGACCGAACGCTCGAGATCGGGAATCGACTTGCCCGGAATACCGCCCGGACGATGGCGACAACTCTTGGTCGGTTCTAAGTGCGGTCCAGCAAGCTAATCCGCCAGCAAAAAAGCAATTTTGGGGAGGGGACTCCACCGCGTGAGTGGTATGGATGAAGGAGTAGGAGAAGACTCCGTTCGGCAAATGGAGGATTTAATTGCGCGTCTGCCCGCGGTATTGCGGGCCAACATCGTGGTCAACGACTGGGGCGCCATTGAAGAGATACACGTCTTGACGAGTTTAGAGCGCACCGCCAAGCAGGTGGTACGCGACGTGGAAAGCGCCCTCGGGGCGCAATGGGGAATCCATGTCGACCATAAGCGGATTTCGGTGGCCCAGATTCGCACCGACGACATCATCAAGACCCGCCATTTCTTGACCTTGCGAGAAGTTACCATGGACGTTGACACCTTGGAGGGTAACGCCCGCGGCACGGTAGAACTGGAACCCGTCGACGAAGAAGCGGTGATCTATCGCGGGGAATGGTCGGGACGCTATGTTCCCAGCCAACATATCTTCGTGGTTGCCCACGCCGCGGTGCAGGCATTGAATGGATTGCCCGAACTCAGCGGAGGTCTGGTGCTCTCGGAAATTCGCAATATCGAGATCGGCCATCGCCAGGTGATTCTAGCCGCGCTCAGTTATATGAATCCCAACGGCCGGGAGGAGCTATTGCTGGGCACCGCGCTCGACTCCGGCGACTCGGCCGGCAGTACCGTGGTGGCGTTGGTGGACGCGGTGAACCGCTGGATGATTCGCCAGGACATCGAACGCAGCGATGATCCCTTGTTGCCGCTCTTGTTGCGGCGGATTGCGGGAAATCCCGCCTCCGGTTTACAGGAATAACCGGGACCGTGGAAATCGGACGGGGAGCCGGGAAAAGAGTTTACCAAGGACGCACCCTTTCCGTCCGTGTGGATCCGGTCGCGGTTGACGGCCGCGAATCGGTGCGGGAAGTGGTCGAGCGGGTGCCAGCGGTGGCTGTGCTGGCCGAGTTTCGGGACCGGGTGGCCGTCATTCGCCAGTATCGTTGGGCGGTCGGACAATGGGTCTGGGAACTGCCGGCGGGAAAGCTGGATGCCGACGAAGCCCTGATAGCCGCTGCTCAGCGGGAGTTGAGCGAAGAGACCGGGATCGAAGCGACGCAGTTTCATGAAGTCTGCTCATTTTACCCGACACCCGGGTACAGCAGCGAGCGGGTACACATCTTCCACGCGCGAGTGACTGCGATTCACGGAGCTCACCCGGAGGAGGGCGAAGATATCCGTTGGCAGTGGTGGAGCGCCCCCGAGGTCCACGCGGCCGTCGGCGAAGGCCGTGTGCAAAACGGGATCGCGCTCGCGGGTTTGCTCTGGTGGAGCCATAAGTCCCACGGCTGAAGGCGGTCGGTCAAGAATCGCCATTCGAGCCCTAAGCCCGAGGAACTTGTCATGCAACTGGTTTCACGGGCGACTGGCTGACGGCCGGGTCTGCTCGCGGGCATTCGGTGAAGTCGACGGGTTGGCGCACTCGCTTCGTCACAATCCAGGCTGGCCCAAAGAGCGAGGGCGGGCCCAGTCGGCGGGAGAAATCCCGGCCCCATGATTCTAAATGGGACGCCGGTGGGCATAACCTCTGACGAGGGGGTTAGGCAGTATGGCGTCCTGGGCAGTCAAGGGTGAGCGATGGAGAGCGTGGGAATCCTCTTGGTCACGTTATGCACCCTATTTTTTGTTGTGCCTGTTGGCGTTCGGGCTGGGACTCGGCTTCGGCGGATTGGCCACCGGGGTGCTCGGTCGTGGGGAGCGACTGGCGTTGTTGACCTCGGTGAAGCGGCTGGTGCAGTGGGAAACCGGCCCGCTGACGCTCGTTCCGCTCTATCGCCGGGCACTGATGGAAAACCTCAAAGTGTTGGGCCTGTTATATATCCTGGGAATCTCGGTGGCGGGCATTCCCCTGCTGCTGGCCGTCCTGTTTTTTCGCGGATTTGTGATTGGATTCGCCGTGACTTATTTGAGCCAGAACCTGCATTGGCTGGGGATGGCCTCGCTTCTGTCTACGGTAGTGGCGCAAAACCTCTTTATGGTTCCCGTCTACCTGGTTATGGGCACGCTCGGGTTATGGTTTTCGGTCGGCCTGCTGTCGTCGCGGCGCGGTATCCCGCGGGCTTCATTGTGGCCGGCGTTTGGCGGCTATACCGGGATGAGCGTCGTGCTGGCGGTGGCTCTGGCCTGGGCAACGGCGGTCGAGGTGGCCGGATCCCCACTCCTGCTGCACGTGAGTCGTCTGATTCGATAGCGTCCGG
>JAJZXC010000021.1 GCA_021846365.1 Bacillota bacterium
CATGACGTTTTTGGACTGAATAACGCCTCCACGCCCTTACGTTTTGTTAGGGCGTGGAGGTTGCTCCCTACTGCCTGACCCATCTTAGTATGTATGCTTTGAAATGTGCGGAAAAGGAGCTGCAATGGTGCGCAAGCATGGGCCTCGCGGCGGGAAGTACTGCAGTTTGTGGTGATCGGGGGAGCCCCCGACGCGGGATAATCTGTAGCGACCATTGGATGGTACCCACGAGGGCACGGAGTTGAACGGACATTGTCGACGACCAGTGCGGCCAAATATCATGAGACTCAACAACACCCAGGTACCTGAGCAAATTCCCGCAAGGCGGCCGGTCAGAGGTCCAGCACCCCCGACCGCCATTTTGTCTAACGTTGAAAGACCTTGGCCTTCAGCTTCCCCATGCTTTCCCAGGTGTGGTCAAAACTGACGATACCCGCATCCGACCCGAGTCCGGTGGCTACCAGGGCCGAGGTCGCGGTGGCAAAGCGGGCGGTCGTTTCCAGGTCGAAGTCGTGATGCAGGGCCGCCAAAAATCCTGCGGTGTAGGCGTCTCCACAGCCGGTGGTGTCAACCACCGCAACCTCGTAGGCGGGAACATAGAACTTCGTCGTCCGGTTGGACACGAAGGAACCAGCGGCACCCATGGTGAATACACAAGTGCTTGCGCCGCGGTCGAGGAAGAACTGGGCTACATCCTCCGGCGTGAAAAGTCTGGAGAGCAGGCGGGCCTCTTCGATGCTGGGGATGAAATAGTCGATATAGGGTAGCAGGGGTTCCACCAAGTCGATAGTGCGCGAATTGGGCGCGATGAGGTCGAAACTGGTGGTGCATTGGCGGGCCTTGGCGTTTTGCAGCAGCGCCAGGGTGGGCTTGCCGTCCATGGCATCCAAGAGACCGGTGCCGCCCATGTGCAAAAATTGGGTGTCGAAAATTTGAGGATAGAAGGACTCGGGGATGGAAAAGTGGCCCGAGGCACCCCGTTGATGCAAGGCGGGACGATCGCCGTTGGGCCGGATGCACAGGATGGTCGAGGATGTGGGCACCGCATCCAAGTGTTGCATGAGGGAAGTGTCCACGCCGAATTTTTCCAGCGTGCTAACAACAAAGCCCGCCTTTTCGTCGTTGCCGACGGCCCCCACAGCCAGGGTCTTCATTCCCAGCTTGGCGCAGTCGACCGCGCTGCCGCCCGCGGTGCCAGCTACCGTCAGACGGATTTGGTCGATGAATTCGACATTGCCAGCTTCCGGGATATGGGCGACGGGCCGACCAAGCACGTCTAGAATGTAGAGCCCCACCACGCTTACGTCATACTTCACCTTAATCGCTCCTGTCAATGGATTGACGACACGGTGGCGGTCGGCTCACTGATGGCCAGAAGCGATACGGCCGCCGTTGTCGTGAAAAAACTTTCTGAGTCAAGAATAATGTTCAGAGTGATTATCTTACTGTAATAATAGTCTCGCTTCCCTGTCAATACCGTGGCGTTGGCGCGGCATGCGGGGAGGGTGAGCGCGGACGGTCCGCAACTGCGCGCAACAGGTCGGTATCAATGCTATGCCCGATCGCGGCGGCAAAAAACCCGAATGAGAGGTTCTGCAAATGATCAAAAAAATTAATTGACAAGCAAAACAGCAATATGATACATTTCGCCTGAGAAGCTTGGAAAGGTGTGCGGGCAGTGAAAATAATTGCAGACACACATACCGAGGATATGCTGGTGCGGGTAGCCTGGGAATATTACGTCAACAATCGAGACCAAGGCGAAATCGCCAAGTACTGGGGTGTTTCGCGGCCGACCGTTAGCCGCATGCTGAGTAAGGCCCGGGAACTGGGCATTGTGCAGATTTCGATCAAGTCCCGTCTGTTGTCCATATTGCCCGTGGAACACGCGTTACGCAAATCCTTCGGCTTGAAATGGGTGGGCGTTGTCCCCGCGACGGAGCGCCGAGAGATCGCCATCGACGCGATGGCGAGGCTGGCGGCGTCGTATTTGGACGCGCACTTGGCCCAGTACACCATCATCGGGGTAGGCTGGGGCTCGACCATTTCCCACGTGAAGCAATTTATTTCCCGCGATGTGAAGACGCGGCCCGGCGCACGCTTTGTAGAAATGCTGGGCAGCTTCTCTTCGGAAGGATCACACCTGCAAGCGTATCGCGTTGCGTTGGCCTTGGGAGAAACCTACGGGGTGCCGGTCAGCCTGCTCAATGTGCCGGCGATGACGTCGGACGTGGAGGCGAGGAACCAATTCCTCCGCGAACCGCAAATCGCCGAGGTGCTGGAGCTTGGCCGGCGGGCCGAGTTTGCCCTGGTCAGCGTCGGCTCTGCCGACCATGAGTCAACCATGTATCGGTTGGGCTACATTCATGAAGGCCATCTGGAGGAACTGGTCCGCAAGCACGCCGTGGGCGACATGTTGGCGCGCTATTTCGACATCAACGGCAATCCCGTGGGGGGTTCCCTGGATGACCACATCATTAGCTTGTCCCTCGACGACCTTCGCCGGATTCCCAATGTGATGACCATGGCCCTGGGCGAAAACAAGGTGGAGGCGTTAATCGGGGGGATTCGGAGCAACATCATCACCCACTTGGTGACCGATGAACCCACCGCCGTGCGGCTGTTGCGGCGCGCGGGGTTCAACTCCTCGCCGTCTGATCGAGCGAGCGAGGGGTTAGGTGAGAACGAAGCGAAAGGAGATCGAAAGTGAGAAAAATCTCCGCCTCCAAGGCAGCCGTTGCGGTATTGGCCGCTTCGAGCCTGCTTTCGATGGCGGCGGGAGTTGCTCCCCGCCCGGCTGCCCGCCAGCAACCGGCCCGGACCTCCCGCCCCATCCAGTTGTCCATCCTCGGTATTGGAGGATGGACCCCTAGCGAACTTGCGTTGCGCATGGCGCCGCAGTTTGAAGCGTACGCCAAAAAACAATGGGGATTGAATGTTCATGTCACCGAAGCATCCGCCCCATTTACTGCATTATACCAAAAGGCGGCTACTTCGCTGGCCGCCCACTCGCCCCAGTACGACATTATCATCAGCGACAGTCAATGGCTGGGGGCATTTGCCACCCCGCAGTGGATTGTCCGTTTGAACCGAGTGATTCAGACCACGCCGATGTTGAACAAGGCCGAACACAACTGGATCGCCCCCATCATCAAGTGGTCGTATCAGACCTATCCCTATCAGAGCAACAACCTCTATGGCCTGCCCCAGGAAGGCGACACCTTGGTGCTGTACGTTCGTAAGGACTTGTTGGACAACGCCAAGAATCAGGCCTCGTTTAAGGCGAAGTATGGCTGGCCGCTGCCGACCCACTTCAGCCAGTGGGCGCACCTGCGCTGGAGCAAGTTCATGCAGATCGTTGCCTTTTTCAACGATCCCAAGAAAGGGTTTTACGGCCTGGCCACCGAGTACTCGAAGACGTACGACTTCATGTCGGACCATGTGATGTCGATGGACTGGATGTGGGGGGGACAGATCTGGAATCACAAGACCCACCAGGTCTACGGTGTCCTCAACAGCCCGCAGAACAACGCCGCCCTGCATTACTACGTGAACCTTCTCAAGTACGAACCGCCGGGGGCGAATACCTGGGGCATCAGCCACGACATCAACGCGATGACGCAAGGCAAGGTATTTGCCGCTCTGACCTGGTCGGCCGTCGGTCCGGCCATGTTTACCCCCAAGATGAAGAACAAACTCATGGTAGTGCCTCCTCCGGGACACATGGTCAACGGGCACTTTAACCAGATTTACTGCATCGGCGGACAACCGTGGGTAATCAACCGCTTCCTGAACAAACAGCAAATGCAGGCTTCGCTAGATTTCCTTAAGTGGTGGTATCTGCCCCGTACGCAACTGAACTTTGCCAAGCTGGGGGGCAATCCGGTGCTCAAACAGGTGGTCGACGCCCCGGGATTTACCAAAATTCACCCTTGGTATCGAGCGTACAAGTACATGATGGTCGACGCTCATCAGCGTGATTTCTGGCACAATCCCGACTATGCCCAATTGCTGGCGGAGCAGCAGGCAGCCTGGACGGCGCTCGCCACGGGGGTTATCCACAGCGCGAAGCAAGCCAACACCTATACCGCCTGTCAACAACAAAAGACGCTCTACGACACCGGATTCACCAACAAGCAGCCTCCGGCCTCCTGCCGCAACGTGCATCTCTAAAGCGGACTGAAGCGGGTTGTGACCGCTAGCACGGTCACAACCTGACTTGAATTGCGCCCTGCGCTTGTTCAAAAATATTCCCCCGCAAGCCTTTCGGCATCCGGGGAAGAAAGGACCGATTGCCCATGCCGCCCTCAGTCGCGCCGTGGTGGCGCCGAAGACTGCCACCACCCCTGTTTGCCTGGTTGTTGGTGGTGCCCGTGCTCGCCTTCTTCGCGATATGGAACATCGTGCCGCTGTTGTGGATGATTGGCTTAAGTTTTTATCGGTATATCTTGACCTTCGGCGTCAATCCGGTATACGTGGGCCTACAGAATTTTTCGCAGATCTTGCAGGATTACAATGTGTGGGCCCATATCGGTCTGACCGTACTATTTGTCATCGGCGCGGTCGGGGTGGAAACGCTTCTGGGCGTGCTCTTGGGATTCGCCTTTTGGGGACAAACCACGCTCCCCGGGCGGCGTCTGGCGTTGACGTTGCTGTTCTCGCCGATGGTGTTGGCACCGGTGGCGGTCGGCACCTTCTTCCGTCTGATCTACGACCCCATGTACGGGATTCTGCCGTATTACATCCATCAATTCTTCGGCGTTCCCGCCCCCAATTTGCTGGGCAACGGCTCAACCGCGTTTCTCTCTGTCCTCGCCACCGACGTCTGGATGTGGACGCCGTTTATGATCCTGATGACCATCGCCGCCTTGGGTGCCGTGCCGCGGGCGATGTTGGAGGCTTCGGCGGTAGACCGCTTGTCCATTCCCCGCCGCCTGCGCTATGTAATCTGGCCGCACGCCAAGTTCATTCTGGTTTTGGGCGTGTTGCTGCGCACCATCGATGCCTTCAAGACCTTTGGCCTGGTCTCGGCGATGACCGCCGGAGGGCCCGGCAACGCTACCCAACTGATTTCGCTCACCCTGTATCGCGAGGCTTTCGACAGCTTTTCCATGGGCAGCGCCTCTGCCTTAGCACTATTCGCCCTGTTTATCGCCATCGCCTTTACCAGCATCTATTTGTTTGTTCTCAACTATCAAAAGAGGGAGGTCGCCGCCGAATGAGACCGAAGCTGAAAACCAGGCTGCAGCAAGGATTTCTCTGGCTGGTGGCGGTGGCATTCTTTCTGCCCGTGCTCTGGATCTTCCTGGCGGCATTTAAGACCGCCGGTCAGATTCTTGCCGTCCCGCCATCCTGGATCTTCCGGCCTACCTTGCAAGGATTGACCTACATGGCGTCGCACCAGGCGTTTTGGACCCATGCGCTCAACAGCGTGGTCATCTCGCTCAGCGCCGTGGTCCTCGCCATCATCGTCTCGTTTGTGGCCGCTTACAGCTTTTCCCGCTTTCGCCTGCGCGGCACCGACTTCATGATGTTCGTCTTGCTGTCCATTCGCATGGTCCCCGGGGCTGCCGTGGTGGTGCCGATGTATTTGATGTACACGGCTCTCGGCTGGATCAATACCTACCCCGGCATCATCCTGTTCTACACTATGTTCAGCATCCCGTTTTCGGTCTGGATCCTCAAGGGGTTTATTGACGGAGTGTCCCCCCGCTTTGACGAGGCGGCCCAATCGGATGGTGCGTCGCGCTTGCACGTCATGTTTCGGATTGTTCTGCCCCAAGTGCTGCCCGGTATCGTGGCCGCCTTTATCTTCAATACCATCTTTGTTTGGAACGAGTTTCTGTTTGACTTCATCATCGGCGGCAATCAGGTGGCGACCATCCCAGTCGCCCTGGCCAGTGGCCTATACACGTCGCAGGGCATTGACTGGCAATACATCGCCTCGTTGACCTTTGTCTACACCCTGCCCTTGATGGTGGTGATTTACTTCTTCCAAAAATACCTGCTGGTTGGGATGACATTCGGCACCGTGCGAGGTGAGGTCTAAGATGCCTGAGCAAAAAGCCGTCGGCGGCCGCCTGCAATCAGCGGTGATTGTTCTGCTCATCGCGACTTTCATCCTCATTGCGCAGCCGTTCTCCTTCACCGTTTATCAATGGGGATTCGTCGTTCTGTTTGCGACCACGGTGGTCCAGATCGCGGTCGGCAACGTGGGTCCGGGCGCGTCGTGGGGGGCGGTCCTGCGCGCGCTGGGCATTACCTTGGCCATCTTGACGGTGATGGTGGGCGTAGGCATCTACCTCACGCCATATCTGATCCATATGGGGGGAGTCAGTCCGTGAGCACGCTCACAGTCGAGAAGCTAAAAAAGCGCTACGGCAACAAGTTGGTGCTCGACGGAGTTGACCTGGAAGTTCCGCCGCAGGGTCTCACGGTGATATTTGGCGGTCCCGGCAGCGGCAAGTCAACGCTCCTGCGCATTGTGGCCGGGTTAGAGGCAGAAGACGCCGGAACCGTGTGGCTGCGCGGCCAGGACGTTACCCGCGCGGCCCCCCAAGATCGCCGATTGGCGTACGTGCCGCAAAACTTCGCCCTCTATCCACAAATGACGGCCTTTGAGAATATCGCGTATCCCTTGCGTCTTAAGCGCCAGCCGTCCTCGACGATTGCGCCGCTGGTGCGGGAGATTGCCCAAACCCTGCGCATCGAGGATGTCTTGAATCAGCGTCCCGACCAGCTGAGCGGCGGGCAAAAGCAGCGGGTGGCGATCGCGCGGGGACTCATCAAGCGCGCCGACATCTACTTGCTCGACGATCCGCTGATTGGATTGGACTACAAGGTGCGCGAACGCTTGGTTGAGGAACTGCGCGACCTGCAAGAGCGCCTGGGCGCCATATTCTTGTACGCGACCTCGGATCCCTTGGAGGCGCTCGTGTTGGCCGATTTCATCGTCGTCCTCGACCAGGGCCGCGTGGTCGACAGCGGCCAACCCAATGCCTTGTACGAGGCGCCTCGCCATCTCTGGACCCGGCTAAATCTTGGCTTTCCGTTGACCAATGCGGTCTCGGGGACGCTGACCAAGGTTGCCGACGGATGGCAGGTAGCCACGCCCTGGTTTCGAACCGCAGTCGAGATCGAGAGGCCGGACGATGGCGAGAGGGCGGTGTGGGCGACCTTTCGGGCCGAACGGCTTACCGTGGACCCTCCTCAGGACGGTAGTCTGCTCACATTTTCGGCAGAAATTGTGCTCGAAGAAGATATTGGGGCGGAGACCGTTCTATATCTGGTCGGAGGCGGGACGACACTCTACTCGGTGGTGCCGCACCGTGAGGGGGAGGCGCCGAAGCTGGGTACGGTGACGGTAGGGCTGAGGCCGGACGATGTGATGCTATATGATTCGAGCACCCAAATGGCCATGGGCAGGGGGGTGGCGACCGATGGCAGGGGTTAGGCTCTTGGGGCTGACTAAGCGCTTCGGTGCCGTGGCGGCGGTGGACAATTTGAACGTCGAATTTCCCGATGCGCAGGTGACCTGTCTCTTAGGACCCTCGGGCTGCGGTAAGACCACGCTGTTGCGCATGATTGCCGGGTTGGAGCAGCCGAGCGGCGGCCAGATCTTTTTCGACCACGACGAGGTGGGCGAGTGGTCCGCCTCCCGCCGTAACGTCGGCATGGTGTTTCAATCCCCCGTTGTGTATCCAGGACTGACCGTCTACGACAATGTCGCCTTGCCGCTCCGCGGCACGCTGCCGGAGGCGGAACTGCGGCAGCGGGTGGGGGAAGTGCTGGAACTGGTTGAACTGCAAGCGGTCGCCGAGCGCAAGGCGGATAGTCTCGGCAATGCCGAGCGGCAAAAAGTCTCGGTGGCCCGGGCGGTAGCCCGCCGGCCGCGGGTACTCTTGTTTGACGAGCCGGTGACCAACATCGCGGCCGGCGAACGGGTTACCCTCAAGCGAGCTTTCAAGCGGCTGACCACCGAGGTCAGGCTTACCCTGGTCTACGTCACCCATGACCAGACCGAGGCGATGACCCTGGCGGACTACATTGCCGTCATGCGGGACGGCAAATTGGTGCAATACGGACCACCCCGGAGTGTGTATCGTGCCCCCCGGGACCGGTTCGTGGGATGGTTTCTGGGCAATCCCGGCATGAACTTCGTGGAAATCGGCGCCCCCGGCGAAGACGGAGGGTCGCTCTTCAGCGGCGCCGGGCCGCAGCTGAAAGCCCCCGCAATGGTGGGATTTAGACCGGAATACGTCGAGGTATTGTCGGATCCGGAGCCAGCCAGCATTGAGGCGCGAGTGATGCGAGCCCCGATTACGGTAGGCGGGCAGCACTTGCTGACCCTCAAGGCGGGAGATACGACGTTTAAGGCCAAGACGGATTACCGGCAGACCTACGCCACCGGGCAGACGGTCTACGTCAAGATTCCCGCCGACCAGTTGCGCTGGTTCGACCCCGCGCGAGAGGAACTATCGCCGCCTGTCCCCGGGGACGCGGAATGAGGACTGAAGGAACTCGCGCCAAAAGGCGCATAGAGCCTAGTCGTAGCAAAGGAGTGGGAGGACCAAATGATCGATAGGTGGGAAAGGGGGCCCGAGCCCCCCGGGGGCGCGCTGGCGGCCTTAGTCTACGCTTCGCGGCTGATCGGCGAAGAGGAGTCTTTGGTTTTGTGGGGAGGTGGCAACACTTCGCTCAAGGTGGTGGAGACGGACCACTTGCAGCGGCGGTTGGAAGTGCTCCGGATAAAGGGGAGCGGGTCTGACTTAAAGACGTGTGACGGCAAGGATTTTGCCGGAGTTCGGCTCGCCGAAGTCCTCAGCGTGTATGCCAGAGACACCATGACCGACGACGAAATGGTTGAGTTTATTAGCCACTGCTTGATGGAAGCCAACGGGCCGCGTCCGTCGATTGAAACCCTGCTGCACGCCTTCCTGCCAGCGCCAGCTGTCATTCATTCCCACGCGGATGCGATCTTGGCCCTGGTCGATACGCCGGATCCAATGGCGATGATTACCCCCTTGTTGGGTGACCAACTCGCCGTGGTGCCGTATCTACGGCCGGGATTTGACATGGCCAAGTCGGCGGCCGAGGCGGCCAAAGACCATCCGCAGGCGGAAGGCATGATTCTATTACACCATGGACTGGTGACCTGGGGAGACACCGTCGAGCTCGCGTACCACCGACATATCGCCATCGTGTCGGCGGCAGCGTCTTTCCTGGCGGATAAAGCGCGCACACATTTTGCGATTGCCAAACCCCGATGGACGACGGCCGAGCGCGAGCAACTGCAGGTGAGCCTCGCCCCCATCCTCCGCCGCGAAATGTCGGGGGATTTGCCCCGGGTCCTAGCTTTTGCCGACGAAAAGCCGGTGCTTGAGTTCGTTGAACGGGAGGATGTGTCGGCGCTGTCCCAAGTGGGGGTGGCCACCCCCGACCATATCTTGCACACCAAACGGGTCCCGGTGGTCATTCCCGCCCAGCCGGGGATGTCGGTAGAGAACCTCGAAACCTTGGTCAGCGACCGCATAACGCGCTATATAGCTGAGTATCAAGCCTACTTCGATCGCTACCAGACCCCTTCACTGCCCATGCGCGATCCCCGCCCGGTGGTGGCCCTGGTGCCCGGGGTGGGAGTCTGGGCGGTCGGTGCCGACGCCTCCCTGGCCCGCATCCCCTTGGACATCTATCGGCATACGATAGGGATCATAGCACTTGCTGAAGCGGCCGGCGGATATCGCTCGATATCGGAAGCCGAGGCCTTCAACGTGGAATATTGGCCGTTGGAATTGTATAAACTCACGCTGCGCGCGCCGACCCGTGAGTTGACTGGGCGGATTGCCTTCATCACCGGCGGAGCCCGGGGAATTGGCGCCGCGATCGCGCGTCGCTTGGCCCAAGCAGGGGCCGTGGTGGTGATTGCCGACCGCCTGGGTGACGCGGCGGAGGCCACTGCCAGGGAGTTAAGGGCGCGTCACGGCCCGCACGCCGCATTTGCCCTCAGGTTGGACGTAACCCGTGAAGAGGATGTGATTGGGGCCGTCTCCACCGTGGTGCGCCGGGTTGGGGGAATCGACATCTTGGTCTCCAATGCGGGAACCGCACCCACCGGAACCTTGGTTGAGCTCAGTACCGAGGACTGGGAAGCGGCGGTGAAAGTGAACATCACGGGGCATTTTCTGGTCACCCGTGAAGTGCTGAAGGTGATGATGCGGCAAGGGTGCGGCAGCGTGGTCTACATTGTCAGCAAGAACGCGCTGGTGCCGGGGCCGGAATTTGGCGCCTACAGCGTGGCCAAGGCGGCGGAAGCCCAGCTTGGCCGGATTGTGGCGGTGGAATACGGACGCTACGGGATTCGCGCCAACATGATTAATCCGGACGCAATTTGGACCGATTTGTGGAGCCCGAAGGTCCGCAGCGACCGGGCCAAGGCGTACCACGTCGCCGAGTCGGAGCTGGAAGAATTCTACAAGAACCGCTCCCTGTTAAAGCGCAAAGTGACGGTGGAAGATGTGGCCGAGACCGCCCTCTTTCTGGCCAGCGACCGCTCGAATAAGACGACCGGGGCCATTTTGCCGGTCGACGGCGGGATCCGAGAAGGCTTTCCCCGCTGACCTCAAGTAGCCGACGCATGGGATGGACCGGGCTGGCTTGGCGCGGCACGGTCCATTCACTTGCGGCGCACCGCGGCGAGAGGTCAACGGAATCGGCTCAGGGTGCCAAGCGGGCCCCGGCGCTAGCGACACCACGATGCGGAGCGTGCATTGATTCGGCGTGATCCCGGAGTGATCGGGGTCACGCCGGGCCTTTGCGCCCTGCGTCCCTCGGGGCAGCCAGAGGTGGCGGACGGCCTGTGCGGTGGGCGACTCTGCACGGTGTGGGTGACTCGAACGCTTTCTCCCCTGGACGATACGCGTAAGGTTCGGGGAAAACGGCGCCGCGCATAGGGTGATTTGACCTTGACGCGCCGCCGAGGCATGGGTAGGGTTGTCAATGGGATGTGTCGGCTGAGCGGCTATGTCGCCGAGCGGCCTGTTTTGTCAGGTAGCGTGAGTCCCCGCCTGGCCGCGGTTGCGGCCGGGCGGGGAAATCTCCTCAGCCCCGGTTCAAACCCGCCTGCGAGCGGTGGTCAAGACCTGACCGATGAAGACAGCACAAGTGAGGCGACTGGCCCACGTATTGCTCAACCCCTGGCAACCGATGAGGCGTGTTGGTCTTCCCGGGGGGAGACTGAAGGAATCTTATGTTGGCTAAGGAGGACCATGCCCGTGAATCATGTAGTTATGATTATGTCGGACCAGCATTCGTCGCACGCGGTGGGATGCTACGGCAACACCGAGGTCGAGACTCCGGTTCTCGATGCGTTGGCTGCCCGCGGCGTGCGCTTTGCCAACGCCTATACCACGAGTCCCGTCTGCGTGCCCGCGCGTTTTTCGGCGCTGAGCGGCCTTTACCCGTCGCACACCGGGTGCGTGAATAATGCCACACCGCTCCCCATCGACGTAATGACGGCGGCCCACTACTTCCGGGAGACCGGCTACCTTACCGCCTTTGTCGGCAAGATGCATCCGGTCGACGCGCAGACCCACGGCTTCGACTATTATGTGGATTTTGGCCACTACTACGACTACTTGGGCAGAAAACTCGCGATGTTTACCAAGGGCATGCAGGCCGACGACTCGGGCAAAGGAGTGCCCTGGATCGAAGTCTACCAGAATCCGGAGCACCACTGGTCGCTGAGCCCCCTGCGGGATGGTGAGACCACCCCCCTGCCGGAACCCGATCACTTTGAGTCGTTTGTGGTTCGCGAGGCCTTGCGCTTTTTTCGCCAATATGCTCACCGCCGTCCGGTTTTTCTCTTTGTCTCGTTCTTGCGACCTCACACCCCTCTGCTCGTGCCAGAGCGCTTTGCTCACCGCTATCAAGCCGAACGGCTTGCTCTCCCGGCAACGTGCAATACCCGAGCCGATGGCTTGAACCCGTACCTCAGGGCCCGGCGGGTGGCGGGATTGGAAACGGAATCGGGGCAGGCTCTGGCCCGCCAACACTTGGCGCGGTATTACGCGGCGGTAAGTTTCGTGGATGCCAAAGTTGGCGAATTGCTGCAGGGGCTGGAGGAAATTAGCTCCCAGTCGCCACCGCTTATCGGCTACACCAGCGATCACGGTGACATGCTTTTTGAGCACGGTATGCTGAGCAAATTTACCTTCTATGAAGCTTCGGTCAGCGTGCCCTGGATCCTCGCTGGACCAGGAGTTGCCGGTGGAAAAACGGTGGCCGAGCCCGTCGATCACACATCTTGGCTGCCGACCTTAATGGACTATGCGGGAATAGTGCCGCCGGCGCTAGACGGCCAGAGCGTGCGCCCCTACCTCGAAGATTTGGAGCCCAGCGCCCGCCCCGTGTTCAGCGAGTACTATATCGCTCAGGACAAGACCATGCACATGGTGCGCTGGGGAACGTGGAAGCTAATCCGCCATCCCGACGGCCTTCGGCAGTTGTTTGACCTCGCTCACGACCCAGCAGAACGGACCAATCTGGCCGATCGGCAGCCGACCGAGTTAAGGCGCCTGGAAGCGGTGCTAGACCAGCACCTGGTGGAAGTTGGAGTAACCGGATTAAATCTCCGCGGTCCCAACCCAAGGGTGTAGGGGAGAGGAGGTCAGCCAAAGCCGGCTTGGTGGCACGGTCGAAGCCGTACCCCGGACACGCGTTCGGGATGATATGCGGAGCGGAGATGAGAATTGACGGCCGATGGGTGGTCGCTATGACGAGTCCTCTTTACCCGCAAGCAGCGGCTCGCCAAATGTCGCCTGGATCAATGAGAAGCCGACAAAAGGTCATAACCGGCGTGTTAAAGCCTTTTCTGACAACTCGTCCGCCATCTCCCGGCTGAAATGGTTGCCTGGGTGGTGGTCAACCGGCGCCCAATCGGGTATTCTAGCCTTGAGGGAGGTTTAATAAGGGAGCGCTGGGGACCCCGTTCGTGCGCGGCAGCTTGCGTGCTGGCGCTAGCCAACCAGGTGGAAAAGGCTCGTGCCAGCGTGTTGGGAGTGAAAGGCATGGGGAAGCCTCCCAGGACCGCCGTGGCTCCAGCGGTATATCAATGTCGCCGCGCACCGGATAACTCGACTGTACATGATTTCACCGGATGTGTCATGATACCCTCAACCCAATCGAGGAGTGAACGCTATGCCAAAGTTTAATCCGCCGTTTTGGGTGGGCGACCGCGAATTCTCTGCCCAGGATCTGGCCGTGATGCAAACCATGGCCTATCGCTGTCGGAGGCTCAGCCGGGCCGAGATTGCCGCCACGATTTGTGAGGTCTTGTCCTGGAAGGCACCCAATGGCCACCTCAAAGTCGAGGCCTGCCGAGAATTGCTGGGTAAGTTGGAAGTCGCCGGCCTGGTGGAATTGCCGCCCTTGCGGAGTGTCACCCGCCCGACCAATCGCGACACCCAGGCCGAGCCGCTACCGCCACTCGAGCTGGAAGCTCACCTGGCCAGCTTGCGGCCAGTTACGCTGGACGAGGTCAGCCCGGACGAAAGGAGGGTCTGGAACGCAAGCGTGGCCGCCTATCATCCCTTGGGCTATCGACGACCGATCGGCGCTCATCAACGATACTGGATCCGGGCTCGACACGGGGACGAGCGGATCATCGTCGGGGCGCTCTTGTTTGGGGCGGCCGCCAAAGCCGTCGAAGCCCGTGATCAATGGATCGGTTGGACGGCACACGAGCGGTCGCGCTACCGCTGGCGCATCGTCAACAATAACCGATTCTTGATTCTGCCCGGAGTGCACGTGCCCCACTTGGCCAGTCACGTACTGGGCCAGGTGTTGCACCGATTGCCGCAGGACTGGCTTCACCGCTACGGCTTTGCACCGGTGCTGCTGGAAACCTTTGTCGAGGCTCCCTGGGCGGGCACCTGCTATCGCGCTGCCAATTGGCAGCCAGTGGGCTTGACCGCCGGCCGCGGCCGTCAGGACCGGCACAAGACCGCCCGCCTGCCCAAAAAGGTCATATGGATGTATCCCTTGCACCGCCAATGGCGTCGGCTCTTGCTGGCACCCGCCCCCGAGCCGGTCAGCTACGACCAAGACAATGAAGAAGACGTGTGGTCGTAGACCCACGACTAAAGCGAGGGCTTGCAGAAACGCGTTCCCGACGGTCTCTCGCTTTAGTCGGAAAGCCCGCAAGAGGGCTTGACCGGTTTTGGGGTGTGCGTGGTTACGAGTGACCGGCCTCAGTTTGCCGGGACCTCAGGGCGAGGACTCCCTTCCATCAGAGCAGACCTTCAGGTGCTTTTCTAGCCTGAAGCGCTCTGGTCTTCCGTTAAACGCGAGCAGGAGTGTTGCCAGCCGTCCTCCCTGCGGGGACTTCCGAGGGTTGCGCGGAGGGATGATGCGACCCGGGGGCACGTTGGTTCCTTACAAAGCGTTACTAGCCCCCTACGGAGCCCTCAAAGGAGATTCTGGATTATGGTCTTTGTCTTGGACCGACACCGAAAACCCTTAATGCCTTGCACCGGAAAGCGTCCGCCAGTGCTCGAAAGAGGCCCGACTGTTGTAGATAAGACGGCTCCGCTCACGATTCACCTGAAGGATCGGATGGCGGAAAAATGCTTGCTTAAGCCGCTTCGGGTTAAGTTCGACCCGGGGAGCAAAGAAACCGGGATGCCCATTGTCCTGGAGGGAGCCAAAGGCCCCAAGGTCATTCTGTTCGGTATCGTAGTCCACCAGGCCGGAATTAAGGCCCGGTTGGGCGCCCGCCGAGCGCTCCGTCGCAACCGAAGACAACGTCAGAGGCGGTTTCAGAATATTGGTGATATATATCATCCTCTGGAGCGGGCCGGGACTTGGCCAACGGCGGGCCTCAGTCATGTGTCGACAATGCCCTGGGGAAATGGGGGCCACCCCGGAGATGAGACGGGTACCTATCGGAAGGGGGAAAAGCCGACCCTCGAGCGAGAGCGGGCGGCAGATGCGTTATGATGGTTAAAGGAGACTGGCAATCCGCGTGCTTGCTGGACCTTGAGCGACTGCTCAAGCCGCGCGAAGAAGTCTTAGCCATCATTCAATATGGTTCGACGGCTCGCCTGACGGGCCCCGATCAATGGAGCGACATTGACCTTTTGATTGTGGTGCAGTCCGGCACCATATCCAGCTTTGTTCCGGATCTGACCTGGGCCCGGGAGCTGGGCAGGCTGTTTGCCTATGAAACGTACGTCTACGACTCCCGTTCGGTAGCCCGGTTATGCTTTGAAGATTTTCGGCGGTTAGATGCGGTTTTCACCAGTCCGGACCGGCTGGCTGACATTGGCGGGTGGGGTAAATCATATCTTTCGGGACCGATCGGCGTCCGCTTCTGCAAGGATACCAATCTCTTGCAGTATCTTTCGCCGACGCGAAGGCCCGAGCCACCCGGGCTTAGCCCGGACGAGTTCGACACCATGGTGAATCGCTTCTGGTTTGGCTTGATGGTAGCCGGGACCAAGGTAGTGCGCAATGACCTGGTGATAGGGCTGCACCTGGCGTTGGAGGCGGCGCAAACCTGCCTGGTGCTGGAAATGATGCTCCGGGACCGACGTACAGGGACCAATTTCCATCGCGAGGGCGGCGGATCGAATAGCTTGGCCGAGTATTTCGGCGGTGTTAAGACCAGGCCGGGGGCGAGCGGCATTTTTGACCTGCTTGACGCCAGCGCAAGTGCCTTTGACCGTCTGGCTGGTGTGTGGGACCCCGAGTATCGACGCCGGGGCGAACCATTTGCTGAGTGGATGCAGGCGCTGCGGGAGGCGCTGACCTAGGTCAACGTGAGGCAGAGGCCAGCTTTGCTGGCCCCCGGACGAGATGGGCGAGAGTCTTCGGGCTGGGTCGACGAAGTCGAGCGATTCCATGGTATTCTAGTCGCGGAAGGCGGACACCCGTCAATGGCGCGATCGGGGATCTCGCCTCATGGCTCAAGGCCGCTTGGGCGGCCCCGATCGCGGCGGCAGCAGACAAGGAGGTCATGCCTTGCTGTGGCTGATGACAAGCTTGCTAAACAAACTCGGCCGCCGGCGGACCTGGCTATATGCCGTGTTGGCTGGCATCGGGACCGTGGCTGCCGCCGTGTTGTTTTCAATAACTCAACGCGTCTCGCTCTTTACCGGGTTTTATTGGGCGGTGGTGACCGTGACGACGGTGGGTTATGGCGATGTGGTGCCCAAGACGGCGGGGGGAAGGCTGCTCGCCATCGGCACCATGATAACGGTGCTGCCGCTGGTGGGAGCGACCTTCGCCGACTGGGCGGCATCGCTTACCTCGCTTCACCTCAGGAGGATGTTGGGCATGCACACGTTGACTTCAGCTCACCGGCCACTGGTCATTTTGGGCTACACGCCGCTGATACCCCACGTCTTGCCGGACCTCTTGACTCAGCATCCGAGCGTGATTTTGGTTGCTGAGGTAGATACCAATCAGGTTCCTGAGCATCCTGGCATGCACTTTATTGGCGGTGATCCTTGCAATCCGCACGTGCTGGCCAAGGCCCAACTTGACCAAGCGGAGCAAATTGTGGTGGTGGGGCCCACTGACGGCGACGTGTTGATGACCGCGATTGAGGCGCATCATCTGCGGCCCAAGGCCCCTATTTTGGCCATTACCCACGCCGCTAAGGCGGTGGCGGCGCTGAAAGACATCGGGATCAACGGGATTGCCACCCAGAACCTGCTGGGCGAATTGATTGCGCAAAGTGTGGCTACCCCGCACGCCGGGGAATTGCTGCAAATGCTGTTGACCGAAACCGACACCGAACTGCGGGAGGTTCCGGTGCCGAAAAAGTGGGTGGGCCAGCCCCTCTCCGTTGCCCGCGCCCAGTCGCCGGGGCTCATTCTCGGCTGTGTTGAGCAGGGCACCATCACATTGGGGTTGAATCAGGACCCGGTCTTGGCGGAGTCTTCGATGCTGCTCGAAGTCACCGCTCGCCTGGCGCCCGAACCGGGTGTTCCGGTGGCCTAGACGCTAGAGCCCCGAGTCAAAAAAGAACCCGTGGATGCTCTTTTAGGTCAGCAGAAAGGAGTTCGACCTTGAAAGCGGTTCAGTACGACTCAGCACGGAACTTTGACCTGGTAGATGTCGCTGACCCTGATCCCGGCGCCGAAGACGTGGTGATTGAGGTCGCGGCCAACGGTGTCTGTCACACCGATGTCAATGTCCACGAGGGGGAATTTTTCGCGACCTTTCCCCTCATCCCCGGCCACGAAGTGGTGGGAACCGTGGTCGACAAGGGCCGTGAAGTGCCTCGCGGCATCGCCATTGGCGCGCGGATGATGGTCAATAACGCGTCGACGTGCGGCCACTGCTATTATTGCCGGCGAGGGCAACCCTTGTTCTGCGAGAATTTCTATTCGTTGGGCATTAACGGGCCGGGAGGGGCGGCGGAATTTATCCGCGTGCACTATGCCAAGACGGTGCCCATCGCCGATTGGCTGACGTTTGAGCAGGCGGTGATCGCCGAGCCGCTGGCCTGTGCCATCCATGGCATGGATCAGGTGGGGCTGCGGCTGGCCGACCGAGTATTAATTTTCGGGGCCGGGCCGAGCGGACAGTTGCTCGCTCAATTGGCCAAATGGAGCGGAGCCAGTCAAGTTGTCGTGGTGGCGCCGGGCTCGGCCAAATTGGACTTGGCCGCCAGCTTGAAGGCGGCCGACGTTACTTTGCCCATCACGCGCGATCATCCCGAGGAGGTCAGACCTGCCCTGACGGAATTGGCCCCCCAGGGCTTTTCCGTGGTGATAGACACCACCGGGGCTGCGGGCGTACTCGAACAGGCGGTGGAGCATGTCCACATCGATGGTCGTCTTCTGGTGTACGGCATGGCCCGGTTTCGCGATCGGGTAGCCTGGTCGCCGTATGACATCTTTCGCCACCAGATTCACATCCTAGGCTCGTTTGCGCAGATCGATACCATGGAGCGGGCCGCCGCCCTGTTGGCCTCGGGGAAAATCGACCTGCCCGGGCTGATTACCCACCGGTTTGGCCTCGATGAGTACGGTCGCGCTCTAGACAACGTGGCACGCGGAATCGGCATTAAGACCGTCATCATTCCCCACCGGGGAGGCTGATCCGCGCAATCCGGCAAGTGCGGGCGTGCGCCGACCGGGGACTAGGGCGCGAGTTGGCGTCTCGGTGCAAAGCGGGGGGCCTAGCCGGTACCGGCAATCGACTAGCCCGAGCGCCATGGGCGCTGACTCGACTCGGCGTGTTCTTGGCGACCGGGCCCGATCATCGGTGGTCGGATGGATCGATAAAGAGTGAGCCTATCGGTTCGCTTCCCTCTCAATCCTCTACTCCACCCAACGACCCCCGAGCTGGGTTCATATCAATCGATGCGTAAGAGCCGATTTGACGAGAGCAGACGAGAACCGAAACCTAGATCCAGCGTGGGCGGAGTTCTCAGACCGAAGCTTGGCTGAAGATCCCAATACCGCTGCTGGACTGGGACGTATAGTCAGTGCAGAGCATAAGCGGCGCATCTTTGCTTGGTGGTACGGTGTCGCCTGTCGGATTTGCAGCTTAAGAACGGGAACCTACAATAATCCCTTTTGCTCTTGCCCTGGCGGGACCCTCAGTCCTCACCGGATTCACCGCGTTATTTAATTCGAAGACATTGGCCGGGGAGGCCCCCCATATTGTTAGAATCTTATCTCCCCGGTGACCGGCACAATGCTAAAATAATATGGCGTCCGGCGAAGCCTGCCACCGCTGGTCAAAATGGCAGGCCGCTGGCCGTGCCAATCTACGCGAGGGAGGTTCCTCGGATAGGCAATTTCGCGCCGATTTTTGTGGTGGGCATGCCACGCTCGGGTACGACCTTGCTGGCCGCTTTGCTCAGCGCTCACAGTCAACTGGCGATCGGCCCGGAGACGGCGTATTTTGACTTGGTTTGGAAACCCTTGGAACGCGGGCAGGACCTGACGGTGTGGCCGGAGGTAGAACGGGTATTGGCCGCTTGGCTTGAAAAGCCTTCGGTTGCATTGATGGAGCTTCCTGTGGCGGCGTTGTTGGACGAGTGGCATTCAGCCTGGACGAACCGCACATTGAGCCACCGGCTCATCTTGGCCCGAGTCATGGAAACCTTCGCGGTTAGGCAGGGCAAGGTCCGCTGGGGAGAGAAGACGCCCGGCCACTTTCTGTTTGTGCCGGCCATCAAAGGCGAATACCCGGATGCCCAGATTGTCTACATCGTCCGCGATCCACGTGATATTCACCTTTCGCTGGCCAAGGTATCGTGGAATACCGGCAACGCGTTCAACCATGCCGTGCAGTGGCGGGAGTACCAGGCTATTTGCCAGCGGTATCTGGCCCGCTATGGGTCGTCGGTGATTGTACTGCGTTACGAGGACCTGGTGTCCGATCCCGGCCCGGTGTTGCAAAGGCTGACGGAACAGTTGGGGCTTCGATTCGAGCAAAGCATGTTGAGCCGTTACCGGGAGCAGCCGCTTTTTGACCTGCGCGATGAACCTTGGAAACAGCGAGTGGCAACGGCAATTGATGCCGCCAACGCGGGCAAGTGGCGAACCCAGCTCAATCGAGACTTGCTGGGAATTTTTCAAACGCTATGCGGTTCTTCCATGCGGCGGTTGGGCTATGACTTCCTGCCGGGGGCAAAATTTTCGGCGACGCTAGCGGTGCGCGGGCTGGATGTCCATTCCTTGATGTGGTGGGGGCGGATGGTCTGGCGAATTTCCCGCGGGCGGGATCCTTGGCTCGGGAGTCAGGCCGACGGTAGGTAGCGCCCTCGCCGAGGCCTAAGCGCGGAAGACAAAAGGAGACCGCCTTTTGGGTTAAAACAGTAATACTGGCGGCGAATTTACCTGTTTGATGAAATGAATGTCTTGGGCACGATCCTGGTCAGGCGGCAAATGGGCGGGCGGTGAAAGCACCCGGGTCATCGACTGCGGGTCGAGGTGCAGCGCGGCGGCATGGCCAACCAACGATTCTGGCGGGAGATTACCGCAACCCTGACGACTTGCCTGGTGACTTCGGGTGTTAAGTGAAAAATGAAGGCGTGCCTCGGACGCCCGGCTTGGTGGTGCCGCCGATGACATTCCAGTATTATTAGAGATGGGTGTGGCTCTTCTAGAGGGACGAGTCTTGAATCGATCGGCATACAAATAACTAGCAATCAAGCGGTATGTGGCGACCCATTAAGCTAATTCCATCACATCGCCTCTACTGCAATCAAACGCGGATGAAGGGGTGATATGGCCAGTCGAGTTGTGACGATGGCGTGTTCCGGCGGCACATTCCCATCGGCCTCGGTCGAAGGCAGACGGCCGCCGGGAACCCTCACTTCCGGATGTCTAGAAGTGCATGGGTGGCCCGATGGCTCGGCGAATTTCGGTCCCGTCACCGCTGCGGCGCCCGGATTTCCGACCGATTCGAGCGGAATGAGGGGTTTCAGCGATCACCAAGCGGTGCCTTGTTGGGAGATGCTTCACGTTTCTGAGGGTCTGGCTGGGTGATCGTCACAGATGATCCGGGTCGGTCTTCGGCATCGCGATGGCACCATTCCACATCTTCGACACTCTAATAACGAGAACTATAGTTCGTTAATGCGTCCCTCTAGAAGAGCCACAGCCATTAGAGATGGCAGGCGTTTCAGGCAAGTGATTGTGTGTAGCGCGGACGGGAAGGGGATGGGGGATGAGCGGAAAGGCCTTGCGGTTGGAGGGCTTGACCAAGCGGTATGGTGCGGTCACGGCAGTCGACCAGTTGAATTTGAACATTCCGCCGGGCATTATCTTCGGCCTTTTGGGGCCGAATGGTGCTGGCAAGACGACGACGCTGGAAATGACGGAAGGACTTCGGCGGCCCGATGAGGGGCGGGTGTGGCTGGGGGAGGTTGACTTGATTCGACATCCCGCCGAAGCCAAGCGAAGATTTGGGGTGCAGTTGCAGACCAGCGCCTTCTTTGAATTGCTGACCGTTAAGGAAACCCTGGAACTCTTTCAAAGCCTTTACTCCCATCCCTTGCGGGTCGGCGATCTGGTTGGCCGCATGGACTTGGAAGAAAAGCGCAACGCCCGCGTGGACGGGTTGTCTGGTGGCCAGCGGCAACGGTTGGCGCTGGCGGTGGCGCTGGTGAACGACCCCGAGGTGGTGTTTTTGGATGAGCCGTCCGCAGGTTTGGATCCGCAGGCGCGCAGGAATCTTTGGGAGGTGATTGTGGGACTCAAGGCCGAGGGAAGAACGGTGGTGCTGACCACGCATTACATGGATGAGGCCGAGATGTTGGCGGATCGCCTGGCTATCATGGACCATGGCCGAGTGCTGGACGAAGGCGCTCCCCGCGAGTTAATCGAACGCCATTTGCCAGCCGCCGTGATCGAGGTCGACCGCTCTACTGGGATCGGCACCGATACCAACCTTCCCGCCTTGGTGCGCATCGAAGAGCGCGAGGAGGTGATGGCCCTGGTCACCCAGCATCTTGAAGACACCTTAACCGGGTTAGTGGCTTGGGCCAGCCAACACGGGCGCCAACTCACCGGGCTGAAAACGCGCAGTGCCACGTTGGAGGACGTTTTTCTGGAGCTCACGGGAAGGAGTTTGCGGGAATGAAACCGGTCATCACTCTTCTGAGGAGTCTTTTGCGGCAGACGGTGCGAAACCGGCAGGGGCTCTTTTGGACCCTGTTTTTCCCGGTGGTGCTGATGGTGGTGTTCAGTTTGCTGGGCAACACCAAAAGCCAGGTAAGTTTGGCCGTGGTTACTTCCCGGTCGACTTCCGCTGGCGTAGTTCGCATCATGGAAAAGTCGCCGTTGTTCCACGTGCGCACGATGGGGCGCCGAGCGGCCCTGGCCGCGGTGCGCAGCGGGCGGATGGACGCTGCCCTGTTGGTACCCGCCGCTCCCCGGGCCCGTACTACAACGCTGGCCCTGCGGTATAATCCGGCCAATTCGCTCAGTGCGCAGCAGGCAGTGGGCGCGGTGCAGGCCCTGGTCGCCCAAGCCGATCTGATGCTGTCGGGGCGGCCTCCGCTATTTCGGGTACGAGCTACTCCCCTGGTCCATGCCCGGGCGTCGACCTATCTAGATTTTTTGCTGCCTGGCGTCTTAGCCTTAATGACCATGCAGAACAGTTTGTTCGGCATCGGGTCGGGTCTCACCCGATGGAAGGAAAAGGGGATCTTGCGGCGGTTTCGGGTAACCCCCCTGCAGCCTCTCCAGTTCTTGGGTGCCGCCATTATGAATTACCTGCTGGTTGGACTCGCCAGTTCGGCCATCATTATCGGGTTTGCCACCGGATTGCTCCATGCTTCGGTGGATATACCCTTGGGGCCGGTAACATTGGTGTTGCTCTTGGGTATGGGGTGTTTTCTGGCTTTCGGCTTCATCGTGGCCGGAGTGTCACGGAGCCAGGAGGCCACCATCCCCATCATCAATCTAATCAGCTTTCCGATGATGTTCCTGTCGGGCGTCTTCTTTCCCATCTCCTCTTTGCCTAAAATTCTAACCCACATCGTCGATTACTTTCCCCTCACGTATGTCTCCGGGGCGCTGCGCGGTCTCATGAGCGGACAGTTGACATGGCATGATGCAGCCTTTCGGGGCGATCTTCTAGGCATGGCAGTCTGGTTGGTGCTAGGCGGGGCGGTGGCGGCCCGGGTATGGCGATGGGAATGAAGCCCGTCGAGGTCCGGCAGTCCGACCACCAAGTGGGGGAGAAACGCCGACCGAAGGTTCCCCAAGCATGGCCCCAAACCGCCTCGAAACCCACGGCCAGTCCTAAGTCGGCGCACGATATACTGCTCGCGGTTCAAATCTCTGGTTCCTGTAACGAAATTATATGTTCGCACCAAACCTGCGTATTCGACCCATCTACAGCGCAGGTCGCGGCCGACCTGCCAAAGTCCGGCTAGGGCCCGATTTCCCCACAAGCATGATGCGGTAGGTATGGCAAAATCCGATCCGCCGACCGGCACATCGTCACTTGAGTTTCGCACCCCCAGATCACGCTCGATTCAGGCGCCGACGATCCTTGGAGGCCTTGGCCCGCTTCGCTTTTGCGACATTCAACTTTGGCCATTCAGACGGCCATATTGAGAGTTCGCCATGGATTGCTCAACAAGGACCCCTCAAACAGGTCTTTGAGCGCGGCATATTGGGGCGACCGTTGAAAGTCGCTGGTGTACCAGCGATAGACAGCAAGAGGAACGAGAGCCGCATCATCAACGTGATAATCTCCGCCTCACGATAGTCTGGTCCCTTTTCGAACCCCGCCTTGCTCACGATGGATCGCAATTTGAACACTTGCACCGTATCCAACCACCCGGTGGTCATCGAGTGCTCGTGTTTTTCAAGGATTTTGCGGGTCTCCGAAACGTCTTCGCGCACGATAACCCCTCATTGCTGGCTGTCGAACGCCAAACAATTCACCCACCTGAGGGCAAAAAACGTCACGTAATTCTACCACCCCTGCGTCAAATAATTCCACCGGGCAGGGAATCGTCAGCGCATCACGAATGGTGACGACAATTCGCTGAAAGGAGGCGATTGTCGTCGCACGAAGGGAGTTTACGATGCGCGACTTACAGGAGATCTTTGAACACTGGCAAGCGGGGGATACACTCCGCGCGATGGAAAGGAATTTGGGGGTAGATCGGCAGACCTTACGCAAGTATCTGATGATCGC
>JAJZXC010000022.1:0-4270 GCA_021846365.1 Bacillota bacterium
CAGCCGCTTGGGGGGGGGGGGTTGACGGCTCCTCCTGTAAGGCGCGGTCGAGGGGACTCCCCTCATCTCTGGCAACGCTTCGTGGCGCAAGCAGTCCGGGCGGGCGAACATGAGCAATGTCAAGCCTGCCGGAACGGTTCAATTGCCGTCGGCCGACCCTCACCAGATGTGTGGAACGAAGCGATATTTGACTTGTGCCCGATAGGAGCGATACCCTGCGAGCTCGGACGAGAGCATGCGCTCTTCTCCAAGCGCCCGCCATCCCAGCCCCACCACCATTCCCCAACCCGCTATCAGGCCATACCATGATCCCAGCCACAAGGCTGTTCCCATCATAAAGGGAATGGCCACCGCATACATGGGATGGCGAACCCACCGGTATGGCCCGGTGGTGACGATCACGTGGCCGCGTTCTGGCTGCATGCGCACTGCCGGCGATAGATAGGGATTTTCTCGGAAGATGGCGAACCAGCCGGCGAAAGAGGCGACCAGCAGCATGCCTCCGATGGCGTGAAGCCAAGGTGGCATCACCGACCAGTGAAAACGGACCGCGTCTATTCCCATCAAGATCAGCCAGGCTAGAAAGTAACCGTTGATCAGAGCCAAGAACACCTTGTCCCAGGTACGTTGGCCGGCCTTACCGATGGGTGCCAGGCGCTCTGCCAACAACCCGGGATTGTGTCGGTACAGCCAGCATCCAAGCCCCCCGGCGAAGCCCAAGCACAGCGCCAAAAACACCCAGCCCGCCATCCAGCCTATGGTTCCCGCGGCCAGAAAGAGAGGGATACCGAGGAAACTCACCATGCCGCCGATACTCACCGTCAACCGCTTTAGCGTCTGCGGTTCCTCCCCTGTGCACGCTTGCGTCCCACCCGAGCTTGGCGGCAACCGCCTGCTCCGCCGCCGCAGATAGGTTGATCAAAGCCATGATACCCCGGATCAGGCACCTCGCCAAGCAGCCTACTGCCTAACGGCAGGTCTCCGGTTAAGTTAGTGTGTGAAAAGTGTCACGATAACAACGCGTGTCTGTTTCACGGATGCGTGATCCCACAGAAGAGTCGACCATCACAAGAGAACGCAGGACAGTACTTCGACATCGAACCCCAATTTTCATGCTGCGGGGCGCCGAAAAGCGGCATGGAGAACTGTTCCGAAAATTAATAGCTGTTTTTGACAGAGGGTTAGCTTCGCAGGGAGCCCTGTGCCTAACGGAGACTAATCACTTCGTCGCATGAGTACTTCCCCTCAATCCTTTTCAGGAAACCGGTTTTCGGGTCTTCACAGTCTGCGCATGGCAACGTTTTGTTAGGCAGGCTGGGCCGGTAATCGCGGCGAAGCTTGGCAATGTCATGCCACCTGGCAAAGACGCGGCCAGACCGTCCGCAGAGCAAACAGTCTGGCCGATTAGCAGTTTGTATGGTCGCCGTGACGGGCGCTAGCGCGTCGCTCTTACCGTTGCCTGCTGAATGTCCGCCGTGGATGGGGCCGTCCCCGGGACCAGCACTTGCAGTTGCGGCGCCGAGCCCGAGCCATTGCCCGGCGCGTGGTTGGGAATGGTCACGGTAATAGTTTGCGTCTTTCGCGTAGTCGACAGATTGAGTAATGGGGCCGGGATGTTTTCGGTCCCCGTCCACACATTAAGCTGGGCCTGCCCGCTCCCCGATAGGGTCACGCTGAATACGTAGGTTCTGCCGTTTTCCACCGGCGGGTAGTAAGACACCCAGTCGCCGTGGCCAACAGCGCGATTGACCTTCCAAGCCAGGGCCGGCTGCCCGCTGATGGTGACCGGTTGAAGAGTGGAGTCTTTACCGCCGTAAGCCTCGATCCATCCCTGCACGCCCGAAGCACCGCTAGAATTGGACACCAAGTTGCCGCCGGCCACCGGTGACGGAACGGCCAATGTGCTCAGGGTGCGCTCCACCCCGGGTGCCAACAGCCAGCGGTCGCCCATCAGCCATCCCGCGTTAAGCATCGCAAGCTTCAGCAGATACCGACGGGTACCGGCCGACAGATCCTGCGGTCCGCTTAACACCAGAGGTACTCCGTTCAATCCTCCGATCTCGGCGGCACTCAGGCCATAAGCGAGCGAACCCTGCCCGGTGCCATCGGGCACCGCGACCACCCCATTTGCCTGTGGATAGTAGGCGCGGTCGATGGCGATCGCGGTCTGCTCGCGATCCGCACCGGCCAAGCGATTGGCGCACCCCGCGGTTTGCAAGCGGGAGCCGCTGCCGCCGTACGCCGCCGCCCAACCGGCCGACCCGTTCGATGCCGACCCCACTACCGTTGAGGTTCCCGCCACGACGACCTTGGCCGCCCGCACCAGCACCGATGCCTGGCCGCTGCCCGGGGTTACAATTTGCAGTTGAGGGGCGGAGCCGTTCTGTGTCTTCGCCGCGCCGGCCGGAATCGTCACCGTGACCGATTCCGTTTGGTACTGGTTGGACAAGGTCAGCATGCGGGAGCCGACGTTTTCCGTACCCGTCCAGACGTTGATCTGAGCTTGGCCGCTTCCCGCCAACTGCGCGGAAAACGTGTACGTCGTCCCGTCCTGAAGCTTGGGATAGTAGGCGATCCAGTCGCTGTGTCCCAGGTGCGATTGCACCTGCCACAGCGTGGCGCGTCCCACCGCCGCCTTGAGGGCGTACTGCAGGTTCGTCTCGAGTTGATCGGACACGGCCTTGTTTCCCCCCAGGACCACAGCCCGGAACACGCCGTGATCTGCCAGCCATTTGGCTTGCTCAGGGGAGATGGCTTCGGCAGATGTTGTCAACCAGATGGGCGCCCCTTGGCGATAGATCACCGGTCCCGCCGATATCACGTCGACCAGTGACGCGCCATTGGCCACGAAG
Organism: Bacillota bacterium; assembly: GCA_021846365.1. Taxonomy (GTDB): domain Bacteria; phylum Bacillota; class Sulfobacillia; order Sulfobacillales; family Sulfobacillaceae; genus JAJZXC01. Next base: position 2,853 of record JAJZXC010000022.1, read on the forward strand.
ACGGTATGCGCATCAGACAATCCCGTCTGCAGGAGATAGCGGTCGATCGCCCAGACAATTTGCTCGGGTTGACCTCCCGAGAACGTCTGGCGGACTGAGATGCCCACCCCCGCCAGGGTGTCCTTGACTCCGCCGTCGGTAGCAGCCGCGCCTCCCACCAGGTAGACGGACTGCACGCCCAGGTTTTGCATGGCAATCACATCGGCCGCACTAATGCGCGAACCCGTAACATACAGGATGGGAGCCCGTATTGCCCCCGCCAGCCCTATCGCTCCTGCTCCCGCCGGGGTTACGTGTCCGGCGGTGCCCACTACCAGGACGGCTTGGGTCGCCCCGTCGGGAAAGGCGGTATCTGCCGCTTGAATGGCTACGTTGGCCCGACCAGGGTAATCCAGGCGGGTAATCGTGTTCGCCGACGTCATCGGTACCACCGCAAATGCGGTCAGGTGGTACGTCGTCGCGTACACCAAGTTTCGGTGCGTGCTCACTCCGGCCAGGGGTTCCCATTGATTGAGCAACCGGTTCCAGTACACCACGCTGACCGGGTGTGCCGGAACTTTGGCCAGATAAAAGATCAGCGTTGCCGGTGTGCTCAAGTACGAAGCGGGAGTATTCGTGCTGTCAATGCTGATACTCGACAAGCTGTTGGAGAGCGGCGAAGCCCCCGCCGGCAACCCCGTTTGGGCTATAAATTGCATCATTGAGGATACAGCCGAGGCCGGAATTTCCAGTTTGAACACCGTGGCGCCGTCAGCGGAAACCTCCATGCTGCCGCCAGCAGCACCAATCCAGGCGACTGCGGACGAACTCGAAGCACCCAGAACCGGCACCGGCTTCGGCGCTGGAGTCGGTTGGCTGGGCGGCAGGGAAACAAACTGAACCGTCTTGCTGCCGCTTGCGGCACCCACCAGGCTTCCCGCCGGGGGCGCGTAGGCGGCGGTTACCGTAGCCTGCCCCGGTGCCCCGTCCCAGAGCGTCACCGATGCGCTTAGGGCCACCGTCAAGGGACTCGCCGGTCCTGCCGTCTGACCGCCCGCGCTGAGTTCACCCGCCGTAGTCTCCCAGGTGACCGGTGTGGTGCCGGAAAGACTTGGGTCGGTGGCGCTAAGCGTCGTCTTGGCCGCCGCTACCACACTCGCGTTTTGAATGTCCACCGTCGCCTTGCCCGTGCCTGGCGTCACCACTTGCAGCTGAGGCGATGATCCCGTAATCGGCACCGTCAGCGTCTCGGTCTGCGGCGTCCCCGAGAGCGTGATCAAGGGTGCCGACACATTGCCCGTACCCGTCCATGCGTTGAGCTGGGCTTGGCCGCTACCCGAGAGGTCAACGCTGAAGGTGTAGGTCTTCCCCGTGCTGAGGGTGGGGTTATATTGCACCCAGTCGGCATGGGAGACCGCCTGAGTAAGCGTCCACTCCAG
>JAJZXC010000022.1:4280-5983 GCA_021846365.1 Bacillota bacterium
CGTTGAGCTGGGCTTGGCCGCTACCCGAGAGGTCAACGCTGAAGGTGTAGGTCTTCCCCGTGCTGAGGGTGGGGTTATATTGCACCCAGTCGGCATGGGAGACCGCCTGAGTAAGCGTCCACTCCAGCGCTGACGCCCCCTTGACCGTCGTCGTCCCCAGCGTCGCGTGCTCACCGTTGTAGGCCAAATTCCAGCCGCTGGTCGACCCGCCGGACCCGCCCGGGTTTTGCACCAGGTTGCTCCCGGTTATGGCGACAGGGTTGGGCGTGGCGTCAATGGCGACGTTGGAAGGCTGCGGTCGTTCGAACCGCACCGCTGTGTTCCCGCTCGCCGGGCCTACCAGGCTTCCCGCCGGGGGCGCGTAGGCGGCGGTTACCGTAGCCTGCCCCGCTGCCCCGTCCCAGAGCGTCACCGATGCGCTTAGGGCCACCGTCAAGGGACTCGCCGGTCCTGCCGTCTGACCGCCCGCGCTGAGTTCACCCGCCGTAGTCTCCCAGGTGACCGGTGTGGTGCCGGAAAGACTTGGGTCGGTGGCGCTAAGCGTCGTCTTGGCCGCCGCTACCACACTCGCGTTTTGAATGTCCACCGTCGCCTTGCCCGTGCCTGGCGTCACCACTTGCAGCTGAGGCGATGATCCCGTAATCGGCACCGTCAGCGTCTCGGTCTGCGGCGTCCCCGAGAGCGTGATCAAGGGTGCCGACACATTGCCCGTACCCGTCCATGCGTTGAGCTGGGCTTGGCCGCTACCCGAGAGGTCAACGCTGAAGGTGTAGGTCTTCCCCGTGCTGAGGGTGGGGTTATATTGCACCCAGTCGGCATGGGAGACCGCCTGAGTAAGCGTCCACTCCAGTGCTGATGCTCCCTTGACCGTCGTCGTCCCCAGCGTCGCGTGCTCACCGTTGTAGGCCAAATTCCAGCCGCTGGTCGACCCGCCGGACCCGCTCGGGTTTTGCACCAGGTTGCTCCCGGTAATCGTGGCCGGGTTGGGCGTAGTCGTAATGGCAATCGAAGAGCCGGAGGTCGCGGACACCGGAACGCTACCCAACGCCGCCAGGGACCACAGAAACATCGTGAAGCTCAACACCATGGCTAGCAGCCGATTCACGGATGATCGATTCAAGGATGATGGAAGCATAGTCCAAACCCTCCTCATTAGGTACCGCAATATTCCCGTTAACCCGTTTGCCGTTTCAGCCTCGTGTCTATTCGTTTCGGCAATATAGCTAAGTAGTTGCGACGGGCGTCAGTCCTCATCAACCCAGTTACATCACTCACTCTCCCTTGACCACCGACGCGTTTTGCACCTGGACGGTGGCATTGGCCGTCCCCGGGGTGACAATCTGCAGCTGGGGCGCCGATCCCGTCTGGCCTCCCGCCGCCGCCGAGGGAATCGTCACCGTGAGCGTCTCGGTTTGAGGCGTGCCGCTCAAGGTAAGCAGCTTGGCCGACACGTTTTTTGCACCCGTCCAGACGTTGAGCTGGGCCTGCCCGCTTCCCGACAGCATCGCGCTAAAGGTGTAGGTCTGGCCGTTTTTCACCGCCGGATAATACGACAGCCAGTCGCTGTGCCCGATCGCCCGGTTGACGGACCATTTGAGCGCGGACTTGCCACTAACCGTGCTCCCGGTCAGAGTCGCGTCCTCTCCCGAGTAGGCCAAATCCCAGCCAGTGGTCAGTCCATTCACCCCACTCGGATTTTGCAC
>JAJZXC010000022.1:5993-23565 GCA_021846365.1 Bacillota bacterium
CCCGGTTGACGGACCATTTGAGCGCGGACTTGCCACTAACCGTGCTCCCGGTCAGAGTCGCGTCCTCTCCCGAGTAGGCCAAATCCCAGCCAGTGGTCAGTCCATTCACCCCACTCGGATTTTGCACCAAATTGGTGGTATTCGAGGCGGGTGGCTGGGACGCCGTGGACGACGGCTTGCCCTCCGTCACCGACGCGTTTTGCACCTGGACGGTGGCATTGGCCGTCCCCGGGGTGACAATCTGCAGCTGGGGCGCCGATCCCGTCTGGCCTCCCGCCGCCGCCGAGGGAATCGTCACCGTGAGCGTCTCGGTTTGAGGCGTGCCGCTCAAGGTAAGCAGCTTGGCCGACACGTTTTTTGCACCCGTCCAGACGTTGAGCTGGGCCTGCCCGCTTCCCGACAGCATCGCGCTAAAGGTGTAGGTCTGGCCGTTTTTCACCGCCGGATAATACGACAGCCAGTCGCTGTGCCCGATCGCCCGGTTGACGGACCATTTGAGCGCGGACTTGCCACTAACCGTGCTCCCGGTCAGAGTCGCGTCCTCTCCCGAGTAGGCCAAATCCCAGCCAGTGGTCAGTCCATTCACCCCACTCGGATTTTGCACTAGATTCTGGGTCGAAGTGGTGGAGGTGCTGGCGGATCCCGTCTCAACCGCAGACGCCTGGCAAATATAGACGGAGACTCGGGTGCTCTTGGCCGGTTTCAGGATGTCCAGGTAGGGGGCGGTCCCGGTGGTTCCGGTGGGGGCCCCGGCGGGAATCGACACCGGCATCCGCAGGATGGTGGATCTTGCTCTTAGATGCACCGTGGGCCCAGCCATCAGCTTTTCACCGTTCCACACCGCGAGTTGGGCGGTTCCACTGCCGGCCAGGCGGGCCGACACCTCATAGCTTCGGCCCGGCAGCAGTCCGGGATAGTAGCTGATTGCGTCCGTTCCCGCCGTCTGCGAGCTCCAATAAAGGGTGGAGTGGCCGTGATAGGTCATGGTGTTGAGATAGGACAATTGTCCTGGATGCAAGACGGACCAGCCCAAGGTCAACAACAACGGCCCTCCACTCGAATTTTGCACTAGGTTCTTGCCAGCTCCGGGCAGATAGGTGCGGGCCGACACGGCCTGGGCGGATGTCGTCGGGAGATGCGCCTGCTGGTGACCGTAATAGGCCTTCATGGTCTGGGCGAGAACGCCGGGGGTGACAAACACGTAGTGGGTTCCTGTCTCTGCGCCCTGCTTGGCCAATTCTTGCGCTATCACGTAAACATCGTGAGGCGACAAGCTCCATGCATCGATCAGCGGGCTCAGAAATAGCGGCTGATTCTTGGGCGCTTTGGCCGCCTGCGACGCGATCGTCTGCACCACACCGGAAACGCTGCCGATATAGCCGCTGGTCTGCGCAAAGATGGTCGTGCCGCCCACATTCTTATAGGGATGCGAGAGTCCGCCGGCAAACGACAACGCCCCCATCCCCGCCGCCCTGGCATAGGGAACCAGGGCGGAGGAAACGCCCCAGTAGTCCACCAGCGGAATCTGATCGCGTTGCAGAAAGGTCCGCGTAATGCGCCCAAACCGGGCCAGATTCTTACCAGTCAAGGCGGTGGCGTAGCCCACGCCCGACGGGCCGCTGACAAACTCGTTGCTGGCCGGCAAGTGCCGGTAGTACCATTGCATGAGGGTAGGGGCGTAGTCGATGATGCCGGGCGGCATCGTCCACCCTTCGGGAACCTTGCCCAAGTAGCCGTCACTCCACACCTGTCGCATTCGATGCTCAATGTACTGGGCATTGTCGCCGTCACTCACCATAAAGCCGATGTATACGGTGTTAGGCTGCGCCGCGATTGGCTTTGGCGCCGGTTGGCGCAAACTGGCCGGCGAGGTCAGCGAAGCCCAGACGGATTCGTTGGACAGATAATCAGAGGCATTCAGAAAGTGCCCGAGTTCGCTCAAGGCGGCGACATCCGCCGATTCATTCGGAATGTAGCCCATGACTGGCGTATCCGGGGGGGTGTGACGCAAAATCTTGCTGAACAGGGGCAGGTCTTGGAAATTTCGGGTGATGTGCAGCCAAAAGGTGAAGGCCCGGCTGGCCACCGCATAATCCCGGAGATCTCCGACGATGGAGGGATTGAGCTCAATCACAATCTTTTTGGAGGTCTCTGCCAGCAGATGGGAAATCGCCCACGCCTCCGCCTCAGAGTTGTTGGCCCAGTGGTAGTCTTGTAGATTGGCGATTACCGGCAGGTGATAAGCCTTCGCCAAGGGAAGCAGGCTCGGCGTGATCACCATGGCGTCGTGAATCCCGGCCATCGTGGTGGCTACGTCGACGGTAGCCGAAAGGCGCGGATCGGTGACCACGACTCCATGAATATCCCGGGCGTAATGCTTGAGCAGGGCAGTCAGCGCCGCGTGGGGTCCCGACCCGGTCACCGGCACTACACGCTGAGCGATGCCCTTGGCGACGGCACGCCGCAACCAGGTTTGGTCGCCCGGACTCTGCACCGTGTAAATGCGCGCTGATCGCTGTTGCTGATTATAGGCGCCTTGCAGGGTAACCGCGGCCAAGGTCGCATTCGGTCCGCTGCCCTCGAGATTGACTACGTCGAGGACCTGGGGTGGACTGAAGCGCGGCCACAGTTGATACGGCGCCGTGGGATACACCGACTTGGCCACGGTTGTGGCCGGGCTAAGCGGCCGGCGGAGATGGCCCCCCGCCGCCATTAGGGCAAGCGCGGCCAAGGGGGCTCCTACGCTAATCGCGGTCATGCGTAACGTGTGAGGCAGTTTACCGCTTTCAGGCATGTCTTTCATTTGATTTCCTCCGGCTATTCAAATTGGCTGACGGCGCACGCCGCCAGCGTGTGACTTGCTGCACGGCAGCGGACCGCACTGACCGCACGGTAGAGTTCAATCAATCCGGCCTTGGCCCTCGACTGGTTGTCCGAGGTCGATGCTGACCGGGCCACCGGGACTGTCAAATCGCCAGTAGAAGGTCTGACTCGCGTCGTCCCATTCCTCTTGACGGGCCGAAGTTGCCGGCAAACCGCTCCAGTGCACCAAGGGTCGGGCGGTCAGCCGGATCCTGCCCGCCACCGGCTCGTCGCGAGGCCGGTTGAACCGAAGGCGCCATCCTCCTCCAGAGCCCGGCTCGGCCCGATCCGGCACCGTGGCAGCGATTACCGTCCCCTCCCGGATCCCTTCATCCAGGCGATACAGGAGATATGGGTGAGCTGGTCCTGCCGGGGGTGCGGACACCACCGGCAGGTCGGCCCGGCTGAGATCGACATATTTGCCGGACTCCTTCAGCCCGGGGTTCACCGCTCCCCAGCCAGCGTGATAAGGGCCCCGGCGCACCGAGAATCCCGGCGGCGCCCGCCAGCACCTCGGCAATCGACCCATCACCCGGTCTGCCCAGGCTTCCGCCGCCACGGGGTCACGGGCGAGTTCGGCGGCGGTGACGTGCTCTTCGCCCACCCAGGATCCAAGGTGACCCGCCCGGTCCAGCCGCCGGCGCAAATGGTCCCATGCGGTAGCGGTGGTCCTTCCCCCCTGGTTCCACCAAGCGGGGATGAACTCAAAAAGATCGGTACCCTGGGCGTGAATCACGAGTTGCCCTCCGCGCTCAAGCCAAGCGACCAGCACGTCGTCCGCCCGGGGCGATTCGGGCTTCACCAGTTGATAGCTCAAGATAAGCAGGCAATAGGCGTCGAGGAGACGGGGGCTGTCGACGACGCCGCTCCACGGCACCGGGTAAACCCGGTAACCTCGTTGCAGCAACGGCAGGGCCAGGCCAAAGAATTCGTCCCAACTCACCACCGCCTGTTCGGCGGGGGAATATTCCCCATCAAATCTGGTGCCGTCGTATTTCATCGCAGACTCATACCTCGGCCGGTGAAAGAGGGTGTTGTCGTCGACCAGGATGCCGATTCTGCCCTCGGCGGCACCGGCCGACCAGGCCGGGCCAGCTCGGCCGATGGCGGTCAACGCGGAGAAGATCACGCGCAGGACAACCTGATAATCGGCGGGCATGCGCTCGGCTTGATAGGGTTGGGTAAAGGCGCGGAACGGCCACGGACAGAGCTCAAATCGGGTCAGCGAGTCGTGCATCAACGCCGCCACCACGATCTCCATATAGCGTGTGCGGTATTCGGGCCACGTGTATTCTGGGTTGTCTTCCACCGGATCGGCCAGCGCCCAGACCGGTTTTTGCCAGGCGCGCACCCATTCGGCGAAGTAAGCGAATTCCAAAAAGGCGGTCAGAAATGGCCGCGAGGTGCGGATGCCGTGCCACACAGCCGGGGTGCGGGCGGTGCCGGTCCACACCTGGCCGATGGCACCATCGCACCAGGAGGAGCGAAAGATACGGCTTTCCGGACTCACGATGCGCCACTGCGCATAGTTGATCAGGCTGTGGGTGGCAACATAACAGGAAACGCTGCGTCCCATCTCGTGGCCGCAGGCCTTGATTTGGCGGGACACCGTTTCGAACAGGGAAGTGTACGCCTGCTGCTTGGCGAGAGCCAGACGCCACGCCCCGGCCGACTCTTGCGCCCCCATCGTCGGCCCGTTCAAGCCGATTGGCAGGGCCGGGCTTGGCCCGGCATCATGCCAAAACTCCGGCTCTTCGAAGACGTAGTGCAGGATCCCCGCGGCCACCAACGGTTGCAGTCTCACGGCCAAATAGTTGGCGAACCTCTCGCTCGGCACCAGATACGGCATGTCGGCGCGATTCCCATGGAATATCACCCGCCCCCCGCAGTCTCGCTGGCTGTGATAATCGCCGTATGTGGTTTCTTTTGTTCCGTTCCAGGGTTGTTGCAGGAAGTCGGGAAACTCTCCCCAGGCCAATCCGACCATGACGCCTACCTCGAACCCCCGCTCCCGCCAACTTTGGGCGCGGGCCTCGGTGTCCTGGCCGATTCCGTAGATGAGAACAAGGTCGGTCATCGGCAGGTCGATGGCGGGCAAATAGGCATGGGACTCCTGGATAAGCGTATCCATTTTCATTTTGGCTAACGTCCTCCAAATGCCGAAGGGACAGTTACTGCACGCCGGTCAGGCTGATTCCTTCAATGAAATATGGCTGCAAGACAAGGAACACGACGACGATGGGCACGGCGGCGATGAAATCCGCCGTCTGCTGGAGAGTGCCGGCGAAGGACGTCCCGGTAAAGGCCGTGACCATCTCCGCCACGTGCAACTGCAAGGTATACAAGCTGCTATTGTTCAAGAAGATGAGAGGGGCAAAATAGTCGTTCCACACCCCGGTAAAGGAGACGATGGTAAGCGTGGCCAAGGCGGGCAAACTCAACGGCAGCACGATCCGCCAGTAGGTGCGGAACGGCCCCGAGCCGTCGACTTCGGCCGCATCCAATACTTCGCGGGGAAGACTCTGCATGTAGGAACGAATCAGGAACATGCCGAAAATGTTGACCAACCCGCCCGGAAACACGAGTGGGATGATGGTGTTAATGAAGCCCAGGTAGCGATATACCAGGAAATTTGGAATCAGCGTGACCTGCCCCGGCATCATCATCGACATCAAGAGCAGGATGAATACGGCTTCCTTGCCCCAAAAGTTCTTGGTCGCAAACACGTATCCCAGCAGCGAGGAAACCATTAGGGTGGGCAGCATGGTCAACACCGAGATGAGCAGGGTCACCGCGTAGCCGCGTCCCAGTCCCCCGGTCGTCCAGGCCAGAATCAGATTGTTCCAGGACCAATGGACCGGCCAAAACCGAATCTCGGTGCTGGGAATGACTGTATTGGGCTCAAAGGCCGCCACCACCGCTATCCAAAGTGGCACCAGGATGGCGAGCAGGGCCAGGATGACAAGCGCATACCAACCGATGGTAGCGACCAATTTGCGATGTGCGTAATGCATATGCGTCCCCCATTTTCGTCAGGCGGATGCTCTGAACCCGCCATTTATGCCTGCACTTACATTGCGCTGATGGTGTTGAGCCGAGTTGCTTTTAGTACAAGGTTGAAAATTGGCGTCGCGAGCGCTGCAGCTGCACCAGAGAGACCAGGAAGGTCACCAAGAACAGCACCATGCCGATGGCCGACGCGTATCCCATGTGGTAGTACTGAAATCCTTCGTCGTACAGGTACAGCACCAGGGACATGGTTCGGTTGTCGGGTCCCCCCAAGGTCATCAGCTGCATCTGGCCGAATACTTGAAAGCCATTGAAGTAGCCCAGGATCAAGAGCAACGTGGTTACCGGTCGCAATAGCGGCAGGGTAATGTGCCTAAAGGCGCGCCATCCCGTGGCACCGTCGATTTTGGCCGCCTCATATAAGGTGGCGGGGATGCCTTGCAGCCCAGCCAGGTAAAAGACCATGGTCCAGCCCATGCCTTGCCACACAGTTAAGAACATCAGCGACGGCAGGGCCAGACGCGGATTGGCCAGCCAATTCTGGGGGGCAATGCCTATCCAGTGCACCACCCAGTTGATCAGACTGCCTGGGGAAGGACCGAGCAGGTAAATGAACATTTCCGACACCACAACCACCGAGAGCACGGAAGGCACGTACAAAATGGCGCGGGCGGTGCTGGTAATGCGCGTCCGCCGGTTGAGCAGGACGGCCAGCGCCAGGCCGAGCGCGATCGATCCCAGGTTGGTGACCAACATAAACCAAACCGTATTTTTGAACGCCTCCCAAAAGGTCGTCGAGGTAAGGAGATAGGCGTAGTTGGCCAGTCCCACGAATTGTCCGTGCAAGGTCAACAGCGACCAATTGGTGAAACTCAGCAGCAAGGCCTCCAACATGGGGAAAAACCCGAAAATCATGTAGAGCCCAAGTGGTATGGCCAGTACCAGCCAACTGAAGCGAGTATCGCGGACCCGCACGGCAGACCGGCGCGAGCGACGGACAGGGCGAATCTTGATCGGCGGTCGATTTCGGGATGGCATTGGACTTATCATAAGATGCTCCTTGCATAAGATTGGCGGCAGGGTGGAGCCGCCAGGGGCACCACCCTGCCATCAAGAACTCAGGGTTGGCGGGATGACAGCGCGCCGTCGTCGCGCTTGACCGCCGTGTTCAGCGCCTGGCGTGGTGACTGCATTCCGGTCAGGGCCGCTTGCAGGGCATTGCCCATGTCGGTGGCGATTTCCGGCCAGGCTGGCACGGCGGGGCGGATTTTGGCCAGCGCCAGTTCCTTCTCGAAAACCGGCCAGGGATAGGCGCGATAAAAGGCGGTCTTGGCCCCCGCACGCAGACTGGGAATAAAACCCTGAGGTTCATCATATTGCAGTTGATACTTGAGATTGGTGGACAAGAATTGAATAAAGGCATAGGCGGTCCGCGGATGCGCGGCTCCCTTAGGAATCGACAGATTGTACAAACCAAGGTCGTCGTAGGCGGGCACGCCCTTTTTCAGTACCGGGAGAGGGGCAAACCTGATGAACTTGTGTTCTCCGCCGATATTTTTCTTCCAGTTGGGCACCTGCCACGATCCGTCGTCGGTCATGCCGAACTTGCCACTGAAAAATCCCCCTTCGTCGTATGCGTCCTTGGGCACTATGCCGCGGTTGCCGAGGTCCACGAGTTTTTGCAGCGCGGCTACCCCGGCCGGGCTGTTATAGACCGCCTTGTTGCGGGCGGGATTCAGCACATGCCCTCCCTCCCGCCACAGCCAGGTCAAGAAATTGTATTGCAGCCAACCCGAACTCTGGGGGGAAGAGGGAATTTGGTAACCCCAGTCGCCCGTCTTTTGCTTGATTTTTTGGGCATCGGCCACCAATTGGGTCCAATTGCCGGGTGGTTGCTGGATGCCGGCCCGATGAAACAAATTTACATTGTATTGCAAACAAATGGTGTTGGTGTCAAAAGGAAGCGAGTAAACCTGACCCCGGTACAAAACGGTTTTCCACGTGATCGGCAGGTAGTCTTGGGCCAGCTTGCCGGCACCGAGTTTGGACAGGTCGAACAACTGGCCGCCGGCCGCCAAGGCGTCGGTGAATACACTATCCATGTGCACAATATCGGGCGGGGTCCCCGCAGCCAGATCGAGGCGGAATTTGGTGCTTTGACCGCTGGGAACAAAATTATACGCAAAATGCACCCAGGGATGGGTCTTGCTAAATGCGCCTCCGGCAGCCCGCAAGGTAGCCCGCGTCGCCGGGCTCGCCGTCCAGAGGATCGACAAAGTCACCGGTGCATGCCGTTTTTGCGGTCGAGCATGGGCCATCGCGGTCGCCCCCAAGGATCCCAACACGCCCGCCGCCATTATCGTACTCACGGAAATGGAAATGTGTTTTTTCATCGCTATCATTCTCCTCCCGACAAATCCTGGCTATGTCCCCTTTACCATACTGCTCACGGATGAAAAACTATTAACATAGAGATGCTGGGCGGCTCAAACTACTCAAACACCCGAAAACCAGCGCAGATCTCCATGTTGATCACGACACACATATGTATGTTACGAAAATTTGACCAGCGAGCAGTATACTTCGTCCAAATTCGCCCCGGCCGTGCTCACACCAGCACCAGCGAATCGGTGGTCGATCCGACCAACCGCAAGTCGGCCGCAATCTCGGCTCCCTCGCCGATAGGCTTATCGGCCAAGGTGGCCATCAACATCTTCGCCGCCTGCCATCCCAGTCGATGTTCGTGCTGATCAATCCAGTAGATTCCCGGCGCCGCCCCCGCCGCCAGCCCATAGTCAAATCCCACCACACAGAGGTCGGCCGGAATGTTGAGTCCCACTGCATGCACGGCCTCGACCACCAGCTGGGTATCGGCAATCGAGTTGCCGATCACGGCGGTAACCCGCTGCTTGACCAAGCGGTCCGCCAAAAGACCCGATAGCTGGTCGGTCGCGGCATCGCGGAAAAGCTGGCGCGTCCAAATCAGCGGTTCGGCGGATTTCCCCGTCGCTTCCACTGCTTCCCGGAAGCCTTCAATTCTCAAAGTGATACTCTGGGTCGATATCGGATGCAGCGAGGAAGCGGCGACAAATACCACCTCCTGATGGCCCCGATCGATCAGAAAGCGGGTGGCTCGACGAGTGATCTCGCTATGATTGCTGGCCACACAGGGCACATCAATCCCCGGCAGGCCCCGGTCCAGCACGACGAAAGGAAATCTATCCACCTTCAGGCGCAAGAGTTCGTCGTTGTACATTTCGCCTTCGGCGGGAAAGACGATCAGCCCATCCACATGCTTTCGCATCTTGCGCAAGGCATTGCTCTCGCGGTCCTGCTGATCATCGCTGAATCCTACCAAGGCGAGTTGGCCAGCCTCGTGCAGACCGGTTAGGATACCGCCCAGCATCCGAGTTGCAAACGGATCGCCGATGCCGGGGATAACCACTCCAACCACCCCGTGCGACTCTGATTCGGATGCGGTCAAGCGTGTTGACGCGTCGTCGGCGTGGCGCTCGCTGACAAAGGTGCCCTTGCCGGGCACACGCTGGATAAGGCCTTGCACCACCAACTCGTTGAGCGCCCGCTTAATTGTCGATACCCCTACTTGAAAACGCTCAGCGAGTTTTGTCTCGGTGTCGATCCTAACTAGATCGGGATGCGTTTCAATTTCGTTTTGGATAGTCCGAGCGATCTGCTGATAGAGTTTTTCTCGCATGTCTTCCCTCCTCGGACTATTTCACGACTGATAATATCACACAACTAAACTGAATACAAGGGCCTTTTTAGATCGTGTTCATTTCATTTATTTATATCGGTGTTTGACCGCCACCCACCGAGCCGTCCATAGCATCGTAGATGGTGACCAAGAACGCTCTGATAACCGACGATTAGGTTTATTGCGACGCTATGCCAATCTTTCAACAGGCCGGGAAATAATATTGTTTCAAAACAGCTTTTGTGATATGCTTGAGAAGATCTAGCATTAGCCATGGTGAATCAAGGAGGATGACGTGGACCGAGTAGAGGAATGGCTTAATGAAACGCTGGATGTGCGGGCGGGAAACCGAACCTTAAACTATGGGATCAACGAGTTTTTGCCTACCGCCAAGGCGCTGGCCTCGAGTCTCCGCTTGACCATCCTCGAACTCTTGGCGGCAGGGCCGCTCACCATGGCTGAACTCTCCGCACGACTCCACATTCCCCTCTCGACCGCCGCCCTCAACGTCAAGAAATTGACCGACATCGGCTTGGTGGTCAGCGAGCTGATCCCCGGCAGCCATGGCACTCAGCGGGTCTGCGCCCTGGTCGCCAGCCGGGTGATGCTCGACTTAGGTTCTCCGCAGAATCCTGAATCGAACCAGATTTACATAGCAATGCCGGTTGGCCATTATGTGGACTCCGACGTGGTGCCTACCTGCGGACTCTTGTCGGACCAAGGCATTATCGGCGAGTTGGACGACCCAGGTTCATTTTACGAGCCCGAGCGGATCAACGCGCAACTGCTTTGGTTTCGCCGGGGATACGTGGAATATCGTTTCCCGATGCGGATTCCGCCCGGACGGGCGGCTACCAGTCTCGAGCTGACCATGGAGGCATGCAGCGAAGCCCCTCTATATAATCCTGATTGGCCCTCGGACATCACAGTCTGGATCAACGGCAACCAATTGGGTACCTGGACCTGCCCGGGCGACTTCGGCGGCGAACCGGGCTATTTGACTCCCCAATGGTGGGGGCCGCACAACACCCAATTTGGACTGCTGAAGGCGTGGCGGACGGCAGCCGGGGGCACCTATCTTGACGGACGGAGGCTTTCGGCAGTGACCATCGGCGACCTTGACCTGCTGGGCAAGAACTACATCAGTGTCCGCATCGGCGTCCTCCCGGGGGCGGAAAACGAAGGGGGCTTGAATCTGTTCGGCCGAGGATTTGGCAATTATGCCATCGATCTGGAAATGCGAATTGATTGCTCGCCGCGAGACGGGGACAGAACGGGAGAAGAGGCCGATGCCGACCAAGTGCAGACCAGGGAAACGGAATAATTCGAGACGCGGCGCCCTGGTGGGCACCGCCATGGGCGGTTTGGTGCTTACCCTGGCGGCGTTGGGCGCTTCACCACCGGCCACCGGACAGCTGGCGACGACGTTTCAAAATCCGCTGGCCGTCAACGGGGCGGATCCCTACGTCGTCCACCATCAAGGCTACTATTATCTCACCATGACCACGGGGGACAATGTGACCGTGTGGCGTTCGCGCTGGCTGACCGAACTGGGGTCGGGTCCGGGCCGGGTGGTGTGGTCGCCGGGGACTAGCCATCTGGCGGATATCTGGTCGCCTGAACTCCACCAGATAGCGGGGCACTGGTACATCTACTTTGCCGCCGATCGGGCCGGCAACAACGCGACCCATCGCATCTACGCGCTAAAGAGCGCGGGTGGCAATCCCCTGGGGCCGTATCGCTTTCAGGGCATGGTCCACGACCGGGCCAATCAGTGGGCGATCGATCCCACCGTGCTGACTTACCGTGGCCGCCGCTACCTCGTCTGGTCGGGCTGGTTAAGCCCGGCAAATCATGTCCAGCATCTGGTCATCGACCGCCTGTTGAGTCCCACCCGGCTTGCCCCCAAGGCGAGTGTGCTCACCACACCTACCTATCCCTGGGAAACCAGCGTCGCCCCCATCAACGAGGGACCCGTGGCGCTAAGCCACGGCGGCCGCCTCTTCATCGTCTTCTCGGCTAACGCCAGTTGGACCGACCATTACTGCCTGGGCCTGCTCACCTTGGTGGGCACCAACCCCTTGAATGCCCAAGCCTGGAAAAAGACTCCTCATCCGGTGTTTCAGTCGGCCAACGGGATTTACGGTCCCGGTCACGCTTCCTTCACTACCTCGGAAAACGGCCGCCAGTGGTGGATCGTCTACCACGCCGCGGCCTACCGCAGATCGGGCTGGACTCGGGTGATCCGGGCCCAGCCCTTCAGCTGGTCTTCGCGGGGGATTCCAAAGTTTAACGCCCCCGTCGCCGCCGGGGCGGCGCTGACCCTGCCCGCCGGCGAGCCGCCGACCCGGACCACCTATGGACCGTCTGCGGTGGGGGCGGCTGACGTCGTCTTCCGGGTCCCGGCGCGGGCGGGAACCTATCTGCTTTGGGTTCGCTACCGCAACACCAGCGGGGGCACGACCAGCCAAAGCTGGCTGATCAACGGCGCCTATCAGCCGGCGCTCACATATCTGCCGACCAGCGGCCCGGGTGGCAGTTTGGCCATCACCCAGGTGACCCTGCGCTCGGGGGTCAACCACCTCCGCTTCTTGCAGGCCGGGGCCGATGTCAGCGCGCGCATCGCCTGGATTCAGCTGGCCCCGGGATAACTATACCGACCAAAGAAGGAGTCTGCCCATGTCGCTGCTTGCTCCTAGCACCTTGGATGAAATTGTATCGATGGTGGATCAATTGCAAGGACCAAGCCATCCCAACCCGGCTTTTCGCCGCGAGGAGTGGCTGGATCTGTGCGGCAGCTGGGAATTCCAACCGGATCCCGACGACCGCGGACAAACCGAGGGTTGGTCGTCCGGGGCGCCATTTACCGCCGCCATTCGCGTTCCCTACGCGCCCGAGACGCCGGCCAGCGGTATCGGCGATCCGCATCTGGGAGCGGTGTGTTGGTATAGCCGCCGGATTGCCGTCCCTGACCGCTGGCGCGCCCGGCGTATTTGGCTGCATTTCGGCGCCGTAGACTATGCCTGCCAGGTCTGGGTCAACGGACGCTTGCTGGGTTCTCACCAAGGCGGCTACACGCCATTCGCCTTCGACATCACCGACGCGCTCGGCTGGTCTGGTCAAGATGTGATCGTCGTTCGGGTCGAGGACATGCCATCCGAGCGCGCCCAACCGCGTGGCAAGCAGACCACCGAGGCCCGTCCCGAGGGCATCTTATACACGCGCACCAGCGGAATATGGCAGCCGGTGTGGCTGGAGCCCACGCCCTCGGTCGCCCTGCAAAGCGTGCGGGTCACCCCCAACCTCTCCGCCCGCTCCGCCCGAGTAGAGGTGGAGACCGATCGGGCCCCCGGCCGGCCCGCCACCATCATCGTGTCGGTCGCCTGGCAGGGGCAAACCATGGCGGAGGTGTCTCAGCCACTCAGCGGCCTGCGGCTCGCGCTTGAGGTTAATTTGCCGGCGGAGCACGCGTCCACCCATTTCTGGACCCCCAGCCAGCCTCACCTCTATGACATCGACGTACAACTCCGGGTCGAGGGTGAGGGCAAAGACCGTGTGCAAAGTTATTTTGGGCTGCGTTCGGTGACGACCGCCAACGGTCGCCTCGCCCTCAACGGCGAGCCGCTCTATCTCCGCATGGTGCTGGATCAAGGGTATTTCCCGCAAACCGGGCTCACCGCCCCCGACGGCGCCGCCTTTCGCCGAGACATCCTGTTGGTTAAGGCGATGGGATTCAACGGAGTGCGCAAACACCAGAAAATTGAAGATCCGCGCTTTTTGTACTGGTGCGACCGTCTCGGCCTCCTGGTCTGGGAGGAAATGCCTGCGGCCTACGAGTTTACCCCCCAGGCGGTCACCCGTACGCTCGCCGAATGGCCGGAAATCATCCGGCGGGACTACAATCACCCTTCCATCATTGCCTGGGTGCCCTTAAACGAAAGTTGGGGGGTTCCCCACCTTGCGGTTGATGCCGAGCAGCAGTCATATGCCAAAGCGCTCTTTCATCTGACCAAAACGCTCGACGGCGGCCGCTTGTGTGTCGCCAACGACGGCTGGGAGCACACCTGTACCGACCTGTTGACGGTTCATGACTACACCCAGG
Organism: Bacillota bacterium; assembly: GCA_021846365.1. Classification (GTDB taxonomy): domain Bacteria; phylum Bacillota; class Sulfobacillia; order Sulfobacillales; family Sulfobacillaceae; genus JAJZXC01. The sequence goes on from JAJZXC010000022.1 coordinate 19,682, forward strand.
ATGCGGACGTGCTCCGCCAACGCTACCGCACCCGCGCCAACATTCTGGGGTTTCGTCCGGGAAACAGGCCGCTTTGGCTCGGCGATGCCGACTGCCAGTGTCCGGTGTTGGTCACCGAATGGGGCGGCATCGCCCTAGCCTCGGCGGCTCCCCAAGGCGGATGGGGCTACGGCACAGCCGCTTCGGCCGACGACTTCTTGGCCGCCTACCGGGCGCTGGTGCGGGCGCTGAACGCCTCGAACATCGTGCAAGGCTTCTGTTACACCCAGCTAACCGACGTAGAGCAGGAGCAAAACGGCCTGCTAACCATGGACCGCCAACCCAAGGTGTCCATCGCCGAGATTCGGCGGGCAACGCTGGGTGACAAAGAAGCCGACGGCCGCTAACGGCTGGCAGGCCGAAAAGGCAAACCGCCCGGCAAAGGAGGTGACGTACCGTTTATGCGCTCGGTGCGCGGAGACAAAGCCCTGATGGCCGCCCTCTGCCCGGCTTGCCAACGCCGCCGAGAAGGGCAATCGATGAGTTGTACGAGGAAATAACTTAAGACGAGGAGGATCAAAAATGCGTCAACCAGCCCTGGCTTTATCCCTGTTGCTGGGAGCCGTCTGGCTCGCGGCCGGGGCATCACCCCCGCCCGCGCGAACCGCGGCCGCCACTCGGGGTGCCGCGGTGACATTCTCGTTTTGGAATTCCGGCCCTGACCTTTCGACGTTAGTCCAAGGCTTCAACCGGACCTATGCCAGCAAATACGCCATCAAATATCGCAACATCCCCTACGCCAACGAAACCGAGATCGTCAACTCGGCGCTCTCCGCGCATAAAGGACCTACCTTGATGGAGGAGTCGCTGACGCCATCGGCCCCTTACGCGGTGGAAGGCATCGAAGTCCCCATCCTTCCCCTGCTAAAGATGGCCGGGATAAATCCCGCCCGAGATTTCCCGGCCTCGATGTGGAACCGCACGACGGTCAACAAAGTCCACTATGTCGCCCCGGTCGACGCTCTGCCCACGGTACTATTTTACAACAAAGCCCTCTTTAAAGCCGCCGGCCTCAACCCCAACCGGCCCCCGATCAACCAGGCCACGTTCGTCCGCGATGCCCAAAAGCTGACCGTGCGCGCCAAGGGGCAATGGGGATACGTGCAGGAGCCGGCGTGGCCCAATCCGTTTCTGTTCCCCTCGCTCTTGGAACAGTTCGGCGGTCGCGAAGCCAATCCCGCCACCCGCAAGATTTTGTTCGCTTCTTCGGCGGGTCTGGCTGCCTTGAACTTCGAGCACAATACCATCTTCAAGTGGCACGTGTCTCCGGTGAACGCCTCCAACGGCGAGGCCCACAACTTGTTTGTCAAAGGCAAGAACGCGATGGAGATGACCGGCGCCTACGATTACCCAATCTTTAAAAAGGCCCTGGGCAAAAACCTGGGAATGTCGGTGCTGCCCGTCATCGGCCGCCGGCCGGCCGACTTCCTGGGCCAAAACTACTGGTGGCTGTTCAAAAATGGCCTTACGCCGGCAGTGCGCAAGGCGGTTGCCGCCTGGTTCGCCTATTACTACCACCACAGCTTGCTCTTGGCCAAAGCAGGCACCATCCCGGTCTGGGGGCCCACACTGAAAAACCCCGCCTTTCGGCGGATTGCGGGTATGCCCGTGATTGCCCAAGCGGTCAACACCGGGGTGCTCAATCCGCTGATTCCGAATTGGGGCACGACCACCAGCACCTATCTCTACGCCAATATCAGCCTGGTCTTGGAAGGCAAGATGAGCGTGAAGGCGGGATTGCACGTGGCCGCGCAAAAGATGCAGCAGGAAATGGCAACTCTGCCCTAATCCTCCCGGAAGGCCGCTTGGCGGCGGCCTTCCTACTTTCTTCGGTTGACCATTAACGCAGTTTGCGCGGAAAGAAGGGAGGAGCACGCAATTGTCGGTCAAAGATGTCGGCGCCCGCCAAGCCGGGCGCACTCGGGGCTCACGACCCGCTGCCACCCGCTTGCGGGCGAAAAGCACGATCTCCGCCTATCTCTTTATTTTGCCGTTTCTGATCCTGTTCGGAGGGCTCACCGCCTATCCCATCGGCTACGGCATCTACATCAGTCTGCACCACTGGAATCCCATCGTCGGCAATAACGGGTGGGTAGGGTTGAGCACGTATGCGGAGCTCTTGTTCAATGGCTCCTCACTTTTTTCCCAACAGTTCTGGCAAGGTCTTGGCCATACCGTTTTGTTCGTCGGCATCAGCGTACCTTTTCTGGTCACGGTGCCGTTGCTAATTGCCTATGGCATCTACCGGGCCAGTGGAAAGTCTTTCTTCCGCCCTCTCTATTTCTTCCCCACCACCCTCTCGGTGACGGCGGTGACCAGCATTTGGGCGTGGATTTTGCAGACCCAAGGGGGAGCGGTCAACCAAATCCTGGGCGTGCATATTCCCTGGCTGGTGGCAGAGCCTTGGGCGTGGATTTCGATTGACCTGGTCACCGTGTGGTGGACATCCGGATTCAACATGATCATTTTGTATGCCGGTCTCACCCAACTGCCCAAGACGGTGTTTGACGCGGCGGCCATCGACGGAGCCGGCGTATTTTCGACGTTCTTTTCCGTGGCCGTGCCCCAACTCAAGCCGGTGCTGGTCTTTGTGGGCATCATCAGCACGATTGCCTCATTTAACCTGTTTGCCCAGCCGTATCTGTTAACCGGCGGGGGTCCGGGATTTTCCACCTCGCCCATTACCATGTTCATCTACGGGGAGGGGTTCAACGCCATGCACATGGGCACCGCCGCCGCCATGGCGTTCTTGATGGGTATTGTGTTGGCGGCGATTTCGTTGGGACAATACTGGTTTTCCCGTGGAGGAGGGCAGTAACGGCATGAAAAGCTTCCATCTGCGGCGAACGTGGATGACTTCCGCCTTGTTGGCAGCCGGGTTGATCGTCCTCTATTTTCCCTTGGCCTGGATGGTGTCGACGGCACTCAAACCGCTAAGCCAGGCCTTTGACGGCCAATTGATTCCCGCGGCTCCCAGCCTGGCCAACTTTAGCGCCATCTTTGCTCCCACTTCCGCTTCGCCGGTCCTGCGCTGGCTGGGCAACTCGCTGATCGCGGCCAGCGGCGCAAGCGTCCTGGTGGTGACCGTCGATTCACTGTGCGCGTTTGCCCTGGCCCGTCTGCGCTTCCCCGGGCGCCGCATCGTTTTTTACGTCATCGTCGCTTCCCTGATGGTGCCCTTCATTGCCGTGTTGATTCCGCTATACGAAGAGTTTTCCGGGCTTAACTTGCTCAATACGTACTGGGCCCTCATCTTGCCCTACGCGGCCAACGCGTTTGGCGTCTTCCTCCTCTATCAGTTTTTTCTGGGCGTTCCCCGCGAACTGGAGGAGGCGGCGATGGCGGATGGCGCCAGCCGCCTGCAGCTCTGGTGGAAGGTCTTTGTGCCGATTAGCATCGCTCCCATGGCCACCTTGGGCCTGATCACCTTCATGAACGTCTATAACGACTTCTTGTGGCCGCTGGTCGCCACCACGTCGCAAAACATGCACACCCTGACCGTGGGCATCGCGCTGATGGCCATCGGTCAGTACTCGACCAACTATCCTCTGTTGATGGCGTTGACGCTGTGTTCAGTGGTTCCCATTCTCATCGCCTTTATCTTCGCTCAGCGCCAACTGGTGGAGGGCATATCCACCACCGGGCTCACCTTGTAGGCCCACTGGACATTACGGCTCCGAGATTCGGCTAGATCGAGTAGCCCGCAGGCGCCGTAGTCGTAGGTGGACTGTCGCTCCGTTTGCCGCCCCTTTCGGTTGGCGGTGCCTCAGTACGCCACCCTGCCCGATTTCCTGCAGGCCCTCTAAAATTCCGTACGTTCGGTTTTCCCGAATACGGCTTCAAAC
>JAJZXC010000227.1 GCA_021846365.1 Bacillota bacterium
TCCTCCATCCGAGGATGGTTTGGAAACCTCAGCGTAAACAATGCCTGCAATTTTGCAAACAATGGTGCGTGTTGACATTAAATACGTACAATAGATATACTAATTAGCAGATTTCGGACAGAGGGACAACAGTCCTCCCGTCGAGGCGGCATGAAAACCGCTTACAGGGCACGCAAAAGCTGACCCGGGTTTGGTCAGCCTCCAGGCGGAGGAAATTGACGCAATGCACAGGGGCCCGGAAGGGAGTTTGCCATGCAAGCCTGGGTCGTCGGAGGAACGTCAGGAATCGGATCCGCTATTGTTCAGCAATTACAGGAACGTAAGATCTCGGTGCTGACTATGTCGAATGACCCCACTTCGGGGCAGCGACTAGCCGCCGCCGGGGTTGCCTTCGAGCCCCTGGATTTGGCCGAGAGCCCTCGCGCGGTGGGTCAACTGAGACACTTTATCGCAGCATGGCTTGCCCACGTATCTGTTTATTTCTGCGGGCGTCACTCGTCAGCAATCCGTGGTCCATACCTCGCCCGAGGATTCGGAGTTATTGGCCCGGGTCAACTTATTGGGCATCGTGGAGCTATGTAACGCAGTCGTGCGGGTATGGCAAGCAGACGATCCGCAAGGCTGGCAACGTCACATTGTTATCTTGGGATCGGTCAATGCCCAGCGTCCGCTGCCTTCGCAGGGAGCGTACAGCGTCATCAAGGCAGGGCTGCATGCCTACGCCAAATGCCTCAGTAATGACGTGGCGCCCCATCAGATTCGTGTCACGGTGGTGGCTCCCGGGGCGATCTTGACCCCCATGCAAGACCCCATCCTGCAGGACGATGTCGATGGCCAAAAGCGTCAGCAGATAGCGCGCTCGGCGCTGGTGGCTCGATGGGGGGAGGCTGAGGAGGTGGCCCGGGTGGCGATCTGGACCGCGGTGGACAGTCCTGTCTTTTTTACCGGGGCGGAAGTCGTGGTCGACGGCGGGTATATGGTCAAACGATAACCGATGGGTCGGCTGACCAGCGACGGACGACAAAACGAAAGGCGGTGGAAGCAGTATGCTACGGTTGGCGGAGATTCTTACCGAACCCCGGCCGGTACCCTTTTGGACCATGCTAAAACAAGTGGGCGTGACAGAAGTGGTGGGAGTCTTGCCGCGTCATCATCAGGACTGGCGGCGGGCGACGATTGATCATGCGTGGGACTATGCCCCCTTGGCCATCTACAAGCAAATGGTCGAAGAAGAAGGGCTTACGTTGACGGCGATAGAAGATAACCCGCCGATGGACCGATTACGCTACGGGATCGCCGGTGCCGAGGAAGAGTTCGAAGCGGTTGCCCAGTTGATACAGAATATGGGGCGTCTAGGCATCTCGATCTGGTGCTATAACTGGGCCACGGCGATTAATTGGCAGCGCACTTCGTCACGGTTGCGCGGTCGAGGCGGGGCCATCGTCTCCGGCTATGATCATCGCTTGCTGGAACGAGCGGCGCCACCCCTGATGGGCCCTGTCAGTGCGGACCAGTTGTGGACCACTTTGGAACAATTCCTGCGCAGGATCGTTCCCATCGCCGAGAAAGCCGGGGTACGGCTAGTCATGCATCCGGACGATCCTCCGATCTTGCCCAGCATTCGGGGTGTGGCCCGAATTATGAATACGGTCGATGCCTTCGAACGACTACTGTCGCTGGTGCCCAGCGAGGCTAACGGGATCACGTTATGCCAAGGCAATTTTAGTCTGATGACCAAGAATCTGCCACAGGTGATCAGGGCATTGGGGAGCTCGCAACGCGTCTATTTCGTGCATTTTCGCGACGTGCGGGGTACCCCCGAAAAATTCGTGGAAACCTTTATCGATGATGGTCCCACCGATATGGCGGAATGCCTGCGCGCATATCGCGATGTGCACTTCAACGGGATCGTGCGCACCGACCATACGCCAACCTTGGCCGGCGACGACGCCGAGGTGGCCGGCTATTCCTACTTGGCACGGCTGCACGCTCTGGGCTATCTGCAGGGGTTGCGCGATGCCGTATTTTCAGAGCCTGCGGCGGGGAGCCAAGAAGACCGAGCGACCTCAGCCTCACCCGAGCCTGGCTGATGGGCGTGGGCGGGCCGGCAGGTCAGGGGTCCGCACTGGGGGAGGCCGGCTTGCCGACCCGGACCTACGGCGGGGTGCCCACCGCATTTTGGCGGTCGTAAGGAGGAGGAACGACCCATGGAGAGCTATCTGGGGATTGATATCGGCACCTCGGCGGTGAAGGTCGGGTTGATGACGGCCGAGGGCGGCTGGAGCGTATACTCGGCCCCGGTGGACCAGGCCGAACAGGCCCTCAACACCGGCGAAATAAACCCGGAGGCGTGGTGGCAAGCCGTGCGCAGGGCGCTCGAGGAGTTACCGGATCCGGCAGCGCTGCGCGACCTTACGGCGATCGCGGTAATCGGCAACACGCCCACCTTGGTATTGGTGGATGCCGAGGGGGCCCCCGTTGGATCCGCGCTGTTGTGGAGCGATACGCGGGCCCACGCGGAAGCCCGGGAACTCCTGGCAGAGCGGACGCAGGCCGAATGGGACGGCCTTTATGGAGGCTATCTACCGGTGTCGGCGGCGTATCCCTCGGCCAAACTGCGCTGGCTCCAGCGCCATCGTCCCCAGTGGCTCGCCCGCACCGCGCGAATCTTACAGCCGAAAGACTTTGTCAACTGGCGTCTCACCGGGGTGATGGCGGGTGACCGCTGGACCTCCAAGGGGCTGGTTCGGTTAACGCCCAAGGACGATGGGCCGAGCCCGCTGGAGGCGGTGGGCCTACCCGGCGCTCTCGCGCCCCCTTGCTACCGACCCATCGACGTGATTGGCCGCGTCACCGAACGCGCGAGCACGGCCACCGGGCTTGCCGCCGGGGCAGCGGTGGCCGCGGGATGGAGCGACACCCTGGGCGCGGTCTTGTCCTTGGGACTCTGCGAAACCGACGGCTTCGTGCTCAGTGGCACCTCCGAGAGCATAGGGTTGCTAACCCGTCGCGGTTTCCCCGCCGCGTCTACGGTGTTTTGCGCGCCGGTGTGGGATTCGGGCTACCACATTGTCTACGGTCCCACCTCGAGTGGGCTGGCGACGGTAACCTGGGCCAGCGAGGTGCTGGGCCTGCCCCTGTTCGACGCGGCCCCCGAGGCCACGGTCGACGCCAACCGCCGTCCCGTCTTTGTACCGTTTTTGTTTGGCCAGCGCAGCCCGCTGTGGAATGATCGGGTGCGCGGGGCGTGGTTTAACGTGGATTTGCAGACCACCCGCGTCGGGTTGGGGGCGGCGGTGTTGGAAGGGGTGGTCATGGCCGAGCGGGAGGTCTTGGAGGCGGCCGAGGCCGTCGCCGGCGTCCGCTGCCAGCGGATTGCCGTCACCGGGGGAGGAGCCCGCAGCACCGGACTCAACCGGTGGCGGGCGGCAGGCTTGGCGGCGCCGGTGTTCACGGTGGCCTCCGAGCCGGTATGGGGTGCGGTCCAGTTGGCGTATTGGGCCCAGCATCCGGAGCCGTTTCCCGGCCCAGGCCTGGGCCCGCCGCCGAAGTGGACCGCCGTCGACCGCGAGCCCGCTCTGCAAGCCCGCCACGCCACCTACCGTGACGCGCAACGGGCGGCGTTGGCGTATGCCGCCGCCGAGGCAGGGGGTGGGGCCGATGGATGACGCCATTGCATGCCTGAAGGCGCAGCGGGTGGTCCCCATCATCCGCACCAACGCGGCGGACGAGGCCTACGCCTTGGCCCGCATCGTCATCGAGGCGGGCCTCCCCATCGTCGAACTGACGATGACCATCCCCAAGGTGGGGGAGGTGATTACGGCCTGTCGGCGGGACTTTCCTGCCGCCGTGGTGGCCGTGGGCACGGTGCGTTCGGCCGCCGAGGCGCGGCAGGCGATCGAGGCGGGCGCGATGCTGTTGGTGACCTATAAGGCATCGCAGGCGGTGGCCCAGGTGGGCCGGGATCACGGCATTGCATACATTCTGGGCGCCGCTACGCCGACCGAGGTCGACCGCTGCTTGGAACTGGGCAGCCGGGTGGTCAAGTGGTTCCCCGCCGAGAGCTGGGGACTCGAGGGCCTCAAGCACCTGCACGGGCCCCTGCCGGAGGCTGAGTGCTTGGTCACCGGCGGGATCGCGCTCGAGCGCATCGGGGCCTGGTTGGCGGCGGGAGCGGTGGCGGTGGGCCTCGGCGGCGCCTTGCTGGCTCCCGGGGCGGGGCAGGCGTCAGTCATTGCCAGCCGCGTGCAGGCAGCCATGGCTTGGGCCCACGGGGCTCAAGCTCGAAAGGACGCTCCGTGAAAGGGCCTGGAGAGGGCGGGGGTGAAACGCTTCCTGCCCGCTGGACAACGAGGAGGGTTGCGAATTGCGAGCCTTACAAATTCGAGGACCACAGGACGTGGCCATCGTCGATCTCCCCGCAGAGACCATGGCCGCGGGGATGGTCCGGGTGGCGGTTGACCGCGTCGGATTATGCGGGACCGACTTTGCCTTGACGGCCGGCACGTTGGGGCTCAATGTGCTGCCGGTGATTCCCGGCCATGAGGTGTTGG
>JAJZXC010000228.1 GCA_021846365.1 Bacillota bacterium
CAAGGCCGTGATTGCTTGGTATCGGCGCAAAAATCGGGTTGAAGAGGCCTTTCATGAAATCAAATCGCCGCTCGCTCTGTGGCCGCTCTTCGTGAGTCGGAGCGAACGGATTCGCGCACGTCATGGCTCGCCTCGGTGCAGATGAATCGGTTGCGGATCCAATCCACTGGGCAAACTCGATTGACCCTGACCGAACCGTCGGACCTTCAACGCACGTACGTCACCGCGCTCGATTGTGCGGCGGTCTTGGACGATTCCACCGTCAGGCCGGTGGTGGATGCCATGCAGACCTGGTTGTAGTCACTAATTCTGCGATCGCGATCCCGGAATCCCTTGCGGCCCAACGGATGGAAAAAAATGGTGCCAAATATGGGATATAACCATGGGTATGTTAACGATTTTTGAACAGCGAGCAGTGCTAGTCCGGGGATTTCCATAACATCCTAAGGCCCGCACGCTATGCTGATCGGAGAGAATCATCACCACATTGAGGGGCTTATTGCCCATCGACCCGTCTTCCCTTCTCCCGTTCGCCTTCAAGGTTAAAGAGGACATATAATTGCTCTTGAACCGGCGAGCGTTTGGTCAGCAGACGCTTCACTTGGCCATGGTCTCCTTCCAAATGGACTTCTTGAATGTCGGCGAGTTCCGTTTGCGGCAAGGTTGCGCTCATTGCCAATCCCTGGTCTTGCCCCGTGCGCCCCATCAGCTTGAGGACCAGGAGCGCCAAGACGCCGACCAAGGCATATACCCGGATGTTTCTCGACATCCTCAATGCTGGCTAGTTCCCGACCGTGACCGCGTCATCCGCCTCCACTGCGTCCACCTCGACCACCTGCACCCGCCCCGCCAGCGCGTCGCGGAACCGTTCGGGCACCGAATCTGTGATCACAGCTCGGATGCCGTCCACGGGCATGAACGGCGGAAGCTCTGCATCGGTGAACTTGGAGTGGTCGACGAGCAAGATGACTTCGTCTGCTGCCTCCACGATCGCGCGCCGAATGCGATCCATCCCATCGTGCAGATTGCACGGACCGGCTTGTACGTCGAATTTGTGACATCCAAGAAACGCCCGATGTACCTTGAGCTTTCGAAAAAACGCTTCCGCCAAATCCCCAACATTGCACGCGTCTACCCGATCATACCGCCCAGGGGCGCAAAATACGGGGATTCCCCGGAGGCTCAGTAGATCCAGAAGGGGAATTGAGTAGGTATACACAATCGGAGACACTGTCAGATACCGCGCCACTTCTTGCACGGTAGTCCCGCTATCCAGCACGATGACATCCCCATTGCGGACCCATCGCTCTGCCACGTACCGCCCGATTCGAGCCTTGTTCGGTCCCTCGGTGTCTAAGCGGACGGAGTAGCCGGGTGCCAGCATTGATTCGCCGGCGGTAGTCGTTACGGATCGGGACGGCCGGACCACTCGATACTGCAAGGTCTCTGCCGCTTTCAGAACCCGCATCCTGACGTCATCCCGGACGTGGGGGTATCCCGCCAGCACCCGCGATGCGGTGGACGGCGAAGTTTTTGCCAACTCTGCAATCGCTTTCACGGTCGGTTCGCCTGCTGATTTTCGTGCCATCATTCTCTCCTCGCTGCCCATCGGAATCATGCCGGTACACCAGCTACATCACCGTCTCGCCCCGGATGAATCGGTCAACGTCCGGAATCCGCCCCCGAATCAGATGCGCCAACTGGCCCATCGGGTCTATTCCACATACCTCCGTCAGCACGGCGTCAACCCCATCCTCACCGAGCTTGGCCTGCAACGCGCGGGCGGAGGGATCGCTCGGCTCTGCATATCGTAACCCGGCGGCAATGACCAGAGCCAGTGCCCGGGGCACGATTCCCGCCTCCTGGCAAAGACTGGCGGCGCCGACCAGGCGGTCGTGGGGGCCAAGCTTGCGCAAGGGATCCCGCACTTGGCGTTCCAGGGGATCGGGCAGATTGGGATCCGAATACTTGGCCAGCGCACTGTCGGCAAATTGCCTCTGTTCTTCTTCCGTATAGCCATAGCGCTGGCAGACCGCCCGGCCGGTTTCGTTCAGCACCGCGCTGGCCATGGCGAGGACCCGCGGGTCCCCGGCCGCTTCGTGCAGATACCGATGCCCCGCCAACAGACCAAGAAAGGCGAGGGTGGCGCTCGCCGCGTTATACGTGTAGAGTTTGCGGGATAGTGCGGTTTGAAAGTTAGGCAAAAGGCGAAACCCGCTTACCGCCGGAAGTGGCGCCACCAACGCGTCGCGGTCGATTTGGAGTTCCCAGTAGCTTTGCGCTTGCACCGTAAAGGGATCTATGGCCGCCTGCTCCGGGGTAGGTTCGATGCATGATCGCAGCACCGTCGCCTCGGCGATGCCAATCTTGCCGGGTTCGCTCAACAGACCGGGACGCTCGGCGACGAGTGCTTGTCGGAGTTGAGCCGCCGGATGCGGCCAGTTTTCACAGGTGACAATATTGATCGCTCTGGCCGCCCCGACTTGCTGCCGGAGGGCCAGTAGCGGGGCCAGGCTCTGCCCCGCCTCGGTCAGCCGGTTGCCGCCGACGGCGGTAAAGATGGTGTCCGCCTCCGCCACCGCCGGGCCCGCTTGGGGCCACGCCAATATCTCAAAGCGGTCAATCTCGGCACTCTGTTCCGGATGTCCCAACATCTCGACCCGATACCGACCTTGAGCCCGAAGGCCTTCGACGACATCGCCGCGACTTTCAACGAACGTGAACGGGACGGCAGCCATCCATAAAAGGTGGGCAATAAAGCCGCGGCCGATTTTTCCCGCTCCCACAATGACGACTCGGTTCCCCTGCATGACCCTTCTCCTTTTCTCAATCTTCTCCCGGGTGCCCCGGCTTGGCCGAACCGACGGATGGCCAACGGCTGAGGGCGTGGAAAAGCTCTCGCAACCGGGGATAGACTTCGGCGAACACGGGAAACAGGGCGGCATAGCGGGCGTGGCGCTCTGGATCCGGGGCCACCACCGTCCACCGACAAGCCAGTTGGGCAGGATTCACCCCCGCCAGCCGGGCGGCTAACATGGCCGCCCCCCGGCAGCTCAGGTCAGGATCGTCAGCTACCCAAAGGGAAACGCCAAACACGTCCGCCCGGATCTGGTTCCAGAGCTGGATTTGGGTGGGGCCGCCAGCGGCCTTCACATAGGAGCCTCGCGGCCAAGCGGGCAACAGTCGCCGAACGCTCTCCAAATGCAAGGCAACGCCTTCCATCACCGCCCGCAGCACATGCTCCGCCCGGTGCGCCTGGGTCAAACCAATCAGCGCCCCCCGCGCTTCGGGATCCCACCAAGGGCTGCGCTCGCCGGCCAAGTGGGGCAAAAACACCAGGCCCTCCGCGCCCGGCGAGAGGTCAGCCGCCAGCCGCCCGAGTTCGGTAAATCCCTCATCGGCTTCGCGGCCGACTTGAGTCAGCAACCCGCGCACCCACTCGAAGGCACCGCCGCTGGCGGCGGTAACCCCGTAGACCAGTTGGCGGTCGGGCAGAAACGGAGCACTGATCAGCGCTGCCGACGGCGTTTTTGTCTCCGGTTCGACCACCATCCCCAGGTGGTCCGAGGTGCCGGCGATGTCAAAGCCTTCCCCGCGCTCCAGGCTTGCTCCCAACCCCGCGCAGTTGAGGTCGTTCCAGCCCACCGCTACCTCGCAGGAAAAGCCGACCGTTTTGGCCACTTCCGCCCCCAGGCTTCCCCGCGAGCTATCCGGTGGCCTACGCTCCGGCAGCACGTCCGCGGCCAGACCTAGGTAGGCGAAAAGCTCGGGAACGTCCGCCCCTTCCGGCAGGTGTACCAAGCCCCGCCAACTCGAGGCGTCGGTCAGCGCTTTGCCCGTCAGTCGCCAACCGACGTAGTCTTTCGCTTGCAACAGATAGCGGGTGCGCGCCCACGCCTCAGGCTCGCTCCGCCGCCACCAGGAAAGGCGCGGCAACGGCCAGTTCGTCCCCGGCGGCAAGCCAATGCCGAGCCATTGGTCAAGACGGTCCGGAGGAAACGCTTCCTCGACCGTCGCCACCTCGGAGGCGGCGCGCCGATCCTGCCAGGTGGCAACGCGAGCCATGACCTCCCTGCCGTGGAGGTCAACCGGCGTGATGCTGCCCACCTGGCCCGAAAGGCCAATGGCCCCGATCGTGCCCAGGCCTTGGCTACCCTCGGCCACGTGCAAGATGGCGGCGCGGGCGGCCCGCCACCAGTCTTCGGGAGCTTGTTCGGCCCTCCCCTGACCATCGGCATAGGTCGGATAGCGCACCGAAGCCCGCGCCACCACCTGGCCTTCGGCTCGATAGACCGCCGCCTTGCACCCAGAGGTGCCGAGGTCAAGTCCCATCAACAATGTGTCGCCCACGCCCTACCTCATTTCTGGTCAGGTGTTGCCGACGCGGTCACTAGCCGGCAGACACCGCATGCAAGACGAGCGCGCTCTGCCCGTCGAGCAGTTCCAAGGTCAGCCGCTCCACCCAAGCCGGCTCTTCCAGCTCCCAGGTCAGCACGCGCACCGT
>JAJZXC010000229.1 GCA_021846365.1 Bacillota bacterium
AGGCATACCTTGCGCCAAACCTGCCAACCTCTCGGTTCCCCACACACCTCTCATCGAGGTCAGATCCGGCCTCTCATCATGACAATGTCCCCCTCGCGCTCTAGAAAGCTACTTTCATGCGTCAGCCCTGTGGGGGGACAGGTTGTCTTGTTTACCACCTAATAAAGCATTACGCTTAGGCAAGCTGGTTATCACCGTTGCACCCGAGTACAGTTGGCAGGAATGCGCTATCTGCGCATTCACTGCAAAGGGCAATCGGCTGAGTCAGGCCGAATTTGTCTGCCAACGCTGCGGCACAACGCGGCTTGCGGTATCGAAAAACGCGGTATCGAAAAACTTTTTTGCCGAGTATATCGTGGACATCGTCGTGCCGTCTTTCGACGCTGGCCTGGGTTGGCTCTTGATCCACAGCTGACATCTTCCATGCCCCCAGCCGTCTGCTGGCCACAGAGATCCAAATGGCGGCAGGATTCTACCCAACTTCGTCGAATGCCATACTTGGATTGTGGACTCTAGGCTGTAAGCTGAGACAGGAGGGATGCGCCGCGAACATCGTAGCGTTGGAATACGCCTTAACCGTTTCCGCCGAGTGGGTGCAGTTGGGATGGATTCCCTGGAGCCCCGGGTTGGAGTCGCTATTGCGTCCGTTTGCCCAGGATCAGCCGCTCCCTGTTATGCTGGAGGGTCTGCGCCCGACGCCCATGCCGGCCAAGGCCGACTTTGCCGAGCGGGTATTGGCGATCCGCAGCAAGAGTTGGTTCGACACCGACGGCGAGCGTACCTACGCGGTTGGTGTCGAGCCTGGCGACCCACTCCGCATCATCTTCCGTCCTGCCATAAAGGTGGCTACCCCCAGTCAGGACCAGTTTGGGCCCGATCTCTCCACCCTGGTCAAGGAATTGCAAACGCCCGATGAGCACGCCGGGCGCACACTCGATTTGCGGCGGATGGCGCTCAAACTGGCTAGTCGGCCCGGATTCGACACTCTGCTCGCCCCCGATATCGTCCGCGACGTGCAACTGTTCGACTATCAGCTGAAGACGGTCCAGCGCGTCCTGCGCGAAATGCGCGGCCGAGCCTTGCTGTGTGATGAGGTGGGCTTAGGCAAGACCATTGAAGCTGCCATGATTCTGATGGAATACGTTGTCCGTAATATGGTGAAGAGCGCGTTGGTTTTGTGTCCACCGTCGTTGGTCGGCCAGTGGCAAGAGGAATTGCGCTACAAGTTTAACCGTGTCTTTGTCACCCATGAAGACGACGTCTTTCGCAAGGCAGAGGACCCATTCGCTGCCTGTCCTTGGCTCATCGCCTCCATCGACACGCTTAAGCTGCGGCAATGGAAGGAACGCGCACAATCGGCGCATTACGACCTTATTGTTGTCGATGAGGCTCACCATCTAAAGAATGATCGGACCCTCGCCTATCGCCTGGTCAGCCAGTTGCCCAAGAAATTCATCCTGCTGCTGACCGCGACGCCGGTGGAAAATCGGCTGGAAGAGCTTTTTAACTTGATCACGCTGTTGGCACCGGGGCATCTCGACACCCGTGGCGGATTCCGCCAGCGTTTCATCTCGCGCCGCGACCCGCTCACTCCTCGGCATCCCGACGAACTGCGCACTTTGTTGCGCGGCGTGATGGTCCGCAACAAGCGGAGCACCACCGGAGCAATTGTTGCCAAGCGCACCGCGCATACCATTGCGGTTGGCCTGTCGCCAGCCGAGCACCACTTTTACACCCGGGTCAGCGATTTTGTGCGCGAGCGCTACGGTGCCGCGGTCGGTTCCGGTCATGCCAAGGCAGGCGGATTGCCCCACTTCACGCTGAAGACGCTGCAAAAAGAACTGGGCAGTTCCACCCGTGCCGTGCTATCCACTTTGCTCCATCTCGCCGAGCGCGACGATCTACCCGCAACTGACCGCCGGGTACTCGAGGGTCTGACCACGATGGCCCAAGAGATTCCTCCCAGCCATAAGATCCGCCTGCTCACCGATCTCCTGCGCCATACCGGCGACGAAAAGGTCGCTGTCTTCACCAGCTATCGCGCGACTCAGGACCTCATCACGGCCGAGCTAGAGCACGAGAGGATTCCTTTGGCAATGTTTCATGGTCAGATGACGCGGGCCGCCAAGGACGATGCCATTGCGCAATTTGCCGGCTCGGTTCCCGTTTTGGTCTCCACCGAGTCCGGCGGCGAAGGCCGAAATCTGCAGTTCTGCCACCATCTGGTGAACTTTGACCTGCCCTGGAACCCGCTCCGCATTGAACAACGCATTGGCCGAATTCACCGTATCGGTCAACTGCACGACATCCATATCTATAACTTGGTGGCTGAGGACACCGTAGAGGCGGAAATCTTGCGCCTGCTCGACGCCAAGCTAAATCTCTTTCAATTGGTGGTGGGCGAACTCGACATGATTTTGGGCAAGCGCGCCGGCGAAGGCGAATTTGAGGACCTGATCATGAATCTGTTTGCGCAATCTCCCACCCACGCCGAATTTCGCCGCAAACTTGACCAACTGGGCGACGAGTACCGCGAAGCCAAGATGGTCTACGATAAGGTAAAAGCAACCGACGCCGAGCTCTTTGAAAGGCTGGCCGAAGATGCCTAATTCGGAAATCGAGTCCTTCGTATTAGCGGCGCTGGAAGCGGCCGGGGCCACTCTGGAACCACTCGGTTACAGCCTGACCGACGCCCTCCTGCCCGAAGACTTGGCGACCAAGCTGGGGGGAGCCCCACTCCTTCGCCTCACCTTCGATAGCGAGGTGGCCCAGGAAGACCCCGACGCAGTGCTGGTCACCTATGGACATCCCCTGGTTGACTCCCTGGTCGAGCATACCTTGACCCAAAGGCGGGGATTTCAGCTGTACTCGGATCTGACACCCGATGCGTGCGGGCTCAGTCCCGACCGCGCCTTGAATCTGCTTAATCGTGCGGTAACCTTTCAGCACGCGCGACCGCCACAGTTTCGGTCCAGCCAGTACATCCTGGCGAGTGAGCTCTCGGTCGGATTTCGCGTGCGCTATCAATCGGCCACCCGCGTCGAAGAATTCATCAACGTCTGGGTAGACGCCGAGGGCACCATCCTCGGCGATGTAGGGCCCATTTATACCCAGCAACCGTGGACATTTCGGCTGCCTGCCCAGTGGGCGAAGGTGCCTTTCACTCCCCCCGACCCGGTGGACCAGATATTGACCAAGGCTCGGGCGCATGCCGAAGGCGAAGCGGCCAAACGGGCGCAGGAGATGTTTGCGTCCGATCGTGCCCAGTATGACTCCGAACGAGCGCGGACCATTGCATACTACGAACAGACCATGAATGACCTCAAAACCAAGGCGAAAACCGCCGACGACACCCGTCGCGATACGCTCGACGGGCGATATCAAGCCGCCCTCGCCGACCGCGACCGCCGCCTGGCCGACCTGGAAAATGCCTATACGGTTCACCACGAAGTGTTTTGGGACTATATGGCCTGGCACGTCTTCCCCAAGCTGATCGTGTCGTTTACCGTCCAGAGCCGGGACCGCCAGTTGTCCGTCGACGCTCTGTACAATCCGCTCACGCGGACCCTGGAGCCTCCGCGCTGCGGCCAGTGCGGAAATCCCGCGCAGGACCTATCGTGGCGAAGAACCGTTTGGGTGGGTGCCTGCTGCCGCCGGGAGCGGTGAGGACGACTGAGGTGCCCCGATCGAAGACGCCATCCACCTTTCCAACTTATAAGACGACATGGGAGAGCTTGAGCCTTGCCGCTGGAACCACTGTGGCCCAGTCGCGGGTTGTGAGACCCTGGGAGTAAACCTCCTGACTCGCCACCGTTTATCCTGCCAGCAATTTCTTCGGGGTTAAGCCGGACCAGCCTTAACGCTCCCCGGAGCAGTTGGTCCGCAAAGCCGAGCCTGGATAGCGAGCATCGGGGCCAGCAAAGCCCCAATCGCGGGATGGTCCCGATTGCCGTCGGCGCACCTGGGTCGAGAATCGGGGTGTGGCATCGGCTTTCCCGCCAGTAGGGCTTGATGTCCCTGGCCTCAGTCTCCAGCGTAGGGTACCGATTCTCCCGCGGTCAATTCCAGCGTCACCTCCTTGACCGCGGCCTGCGGACCAAAACGCTTAGTCACCTGATGAAATCGAACGGCGGACTTCACGAGTTGTCTCCCCCGGGCCCGCCAGATGGCGCAGAAGTATTGCATTGCCATCAACATAGCCGAGCGGCACGTCCGCCGGTCCGGGAAATCACTGCGCGACCACCTCGAAGGCATCGACCACGCCGAAGCGTGGGATGCAATGATCGACTGCGTCCAGTCCAACCACTTACGCCGTATCTCCTGCGGTGCCTGCACGCGCTGATTTTGCGTCGATCACAGCCCGATCAAGCTGAGCAATATCGTACGGTCTCGATAGCAGTCTCCGCGAGCACCCTGGTTCTGGTAGACGCCTCCGCGGTGGTGACTTGGAATCTGGCCTACGATGTACGGCGCCTTGATGAAAATTCATCCGATCGTCGGCAGT
>JAJZXC010000230.1 GCA_021846365.1 Bacillota bacterium
CGAAAGCTGACCGGCGTGATCTACGGGCTGCTGACCCGGGGTCAACTCTATGATGGAAGGAGATTCGGTTCGTAACACCGTCGCTCCGTAGGCCATTGCCAGTTCCTCCCTGCCATTAACTGGTTGATAACAACCGGTCAGATTGGTGTTGATTGGTGTTGCCTTTTTCCCCCGCTCGTTAAAAAAATAGTCCTTAACTTTTTACCGCGGGTCTTATGGGTTCCGACGTTGACGCCTGCTCGGTCCCAGCCAGATCCCCACGCCCGCGATTGCTGTCGCAATTGTGGACGTGGACATGCTCTCCGATCCCAATGTCTTGACTGGCCTGTCCAATGATCTCCCCGTACTTGACCACCGCTTGGCCTTGGGCAATGGGACGGACGGCCACCTTGTGTCCAAACGGAACCGGGGTCAACACGGTCACCGTTCCCGCCAGGGCGGTCAAGCGATCCCCGATCAAAAGCGCCCGCAAGGCTACGGCCACGTTGTCCTCGGGATGCACTTGTACGAACGTATTTCCCTCGCCCGGTTTCACCGGGGCCCAAGCGGGATCGATCCGACGCACTTCGTGTTCCACAACGCCAAGACTCGGAGCCGCCAGGCTTACCCGGTCGCCGTCCTGCAGAAAAAACGTCTCATCCCAATCCGCCGCGGCGAGCGTAATCACTCCGCTCCACTTGGTGGGCGGCCAATTCCGGTACCAAGCGGTCATCGCCGATAGCAGGCCGGACGCGTCCGCCCGCTTGCCGACCGTCCGTGCCAGCACGCGCTCGCCTCCTCGTTCTACGGTCAGGGTGAGCGGCCATTCTGCCTGCTCGGGCTCGTCGGCGTACACCGCAATCCGCGGCCCCAGCGCAAAACTATGGTAAAACAACTTGGCCGCCTGCGGCCGCCCAGCCAGCCAATGGTCGAGTGCGGTGACATCCAGTCCCAGTCCGTAGCCGATGATCTCTTCACCGGCATGCACGACCGCGGTAATCCCCGGCATAACCACCTGCCATGACGCGTCACGGCGCAGTCCCAAAGGTTCCCCCGGTTTCGCACCGGATCCCAGTTGCTTCAGAATCAACTCGCCGGGTGGCGATGCCTCGGCGGCGTTCCCGGTCAGGCCAAGTTCCCATTGGCTCCGTCCGGATTCCCACACCTGGTCTAGGTCAAAGCCCAGCAGTTGGTCAGGATCCACCGCCACCTGGGGACCATCAAATTCGGCTAGACGGCGCACTCCGTCGGCCACCTTGAGCCCCTCATCGGCGGCCCAGCTCGAAAGGTCATCCAAGCTGGCCAGCGGTCGGCCCGCCGCTTGGTCGGCGGGCACCGCCTGCCAGGTCGTCGCATCCCGGACAACGCCTATACGCTCACGTTCTCCGTCGCGCCATCGCACCAGATAGACCGGATTCATTTAGCCGCCATCCCTTCTGCCCATCCCGAGAAGATCCCGAACTCCCAGTCCCGTCCGCGTTCGGCCGCCACGGTCTGCCCATTGGCCACCGCGATGACTTGGCGGAAGAGTTGGTCGGCGACCTGGTCGACGCTGAGCTCACCATCGATAATCGGCCCCGCGTCCAAGTCAATGATGTCGGCCAGTTGTGTTTTCAAGTCGGTTCGGGTCGACACCTTGATCACGGGGACGATGGCCGACCCTGTAGGCGTACCGCGTCCAGTGGTAAACACAATAATCTGCGCACCCCCCGCTGCCATGCCAACCAGTTGCATGACGTCATGGCCGGGCGTGTCCATCACGGTGAGTCCTGGCACCCGCGGGCGTTCGGCATAGTCGATGACGTCGGCCAACGGGCTCGAACCGCCTTTGTGCACGCATCCCAGCGATTTTTCCTCAATCGTGGTGATGCCTCCGGCCATGTTGCCGGGAGACGGCTGCGCCCCCCGAAAATCAACACCCATGCGCATCGCCGCCAATTCGGCGTGGTGGACGGTGGCCAATAGCCGCTCTCGCACCGACGGCGTGACCGCGCGTTCGGCCAACAGATGCTCGGCACCAATTAACTCGGTCGTCTCGGCCAAAATCACCCGTCCCCCGGCCTCGATCAAGCGGTCACTGACCCGTCCCAGCGCGGGATTGGCTGAAAGGCCCGAACAGGCGTCGGAGCCGCCGCACTCGGTCCCCAGCACCAGCCCGGAGAGCGGCGCCAGTTGTCGGCTTACCGCTTTTCTTGCCTGATCCCATTGCCTGAGCCTGGCTAGCACGGTGGAGATGGCTCTCCGCGCCCCTCCCGCCTCGGCGAGCGTGATAACGTCGTAGGTGGCGGTAGTCGGCAGATGCTCGCTCACCGCCGTGAGCAGCCGGTCGGAAGGAGTCGCCGCTAGCAGGATAGTCCGGTACACGTTGGGATGATCCACCCAGCCGGCCAACGTGCGCACGGCGAGCGTCCAGCCGCCGAGGTCAGGGCCAAAATCCTGACTCACCTGAACCCCCACAGCTCCCGGTCCTTCGCGCACCGCAGTCATCGCCACCCGATTGACCGCTGGCGACAAGGGCAACACCAACAGGTGGTTTCTGGTGCCTACTCGGCCGTCTGCGCGCATAAACCCATGAAATGTTGACCGCATCGTTTGTGCAACCTTTCCATAGTTTCGCCCCCGCCCTACCTACAGCTCGCATCCCGCACCAGTTAAGACACCTCAAGCACGCTCGTGCCTCGACCTTGCCGAGCCGACGCTCTGGGGAGGGCGGTGACGTCTGATACGGAGGAGATTTGACACCGGGCGTGCATATTCCTGCCCCGGTTGGCAGGCAATCGATGCGGTCTCGACCGCATGTCCGGCCCCTCCCAGCTTGGGGCCATCCCGGCGGGCGCGTCCTGCTTCGAATTCAAGCGGTTGGCCAGCCTCCTTGGCTTACCGTCTTCGCCGTGATCCGGTTGCCGTTTTTACAATACGCGGTTAGATTCCCCCACCCACGCCTCGGGGTCCACGGTTAAGGTTTGGCGGTATTCCACGCGGTCGACCCGGCAGCCTGGACCCAGAGTGATGTCGTCGCCGCGCACCAGCTTCGCCGTGGTGCGCACCAGCCTCACCTGGTCCCCCGATATTTCCGAAACCATCACCTGGCCCATGCGCTCTCCCCACACGCGATGCCAAAGCGCTCCCCCTCGCCAGTCCTCGACCACGATAGTGGATCCCGCCAACTCGCCTATGTGGGATGACCATCCCCCGGCGGTTAATCGAATCGACTCCGCCGTCACCATCCCCGGACACTCCATCGCACCGGAGACGGATATCGACTCCAACGCAATTTCCTGGTCTACCCGCAGCAATCCGCCACACTGAAACTTCTCGCCGGTAAGCTTCCCCGCAATCCGCGTTGACCCCGACACATGAGCCTCTTGGCGAACTACCAGGTCGCCCTCTACTTTCAGTGACCCGCTGATCCGGGCTTGGCCGACATTGAGCGTGGACCCAACGGCCGCACTGCCCGAGACATGGAGATCGTCCCCCCTCAGCGCCCGTTCGCTGTGCAGGGAACCCGAGCAGCGAATGATTTGGGCCTCAACGTCGGCACCGATGTGCGCCGACCCTGCGCAGCGTATCTCGGCGTACTTTCCACCGCCGATGTGGGCACTTCCCGACACATTCACCGACTGCAGCAATGAATCAGTCATCTCACACCTCACTTAGGTTTTGGTTGGATCCCAGTAAGCGACTCCAACTGAGCTCTGGCCACCGCCTGCCACGCCGACTTAACCGATTGCCAGACCGGTCCCAGATCAGCGCGGAAGGGGGGATGCAGTCCTCCCAGCCAAACACTGGCGGATGACCGCAACACCGCAAACTGCCATCCCTGCGTGCGGGGCCAGCCGATTATCTCCAGCCCCGGGTAGTCCAGCCAGTCAGCTGGAACCGTGCGCAGTACGGCAACCCACGCTTGGGCGGCGTCAACCGGCAGCGATCCGCCCAGTCGAACCCAGGCCAGACCGGCCAGGAATTCTCTCCGTGAAACCTGGTCCGCCCAGATACCGGTAATCACGGTGGGTATTGGTCGCCCCTCGGCAGCTGCCCATAATTGGCTCGCGGACAACAATTCCTGCCATTGTTCAGGGTTTTGCAAGCGCTCGGCCAACTCGTCAAGAGCGGTTTCAGATTTTAGGCTAAGGATCAGCGTCACGCGCTCGATGATTGCGTCACGGGGGAAAAAGGTTTCCTGGCCGGTGAAGGTCGCGCGGCGAACAAACCATGATTCAGGTATCAAATGTTTACGTTTCCAACGGTACAGTTGACCGTAGGAGATCCCGGTCAACTGCAAAAGCTCCTTTTTGCTTACCCAGTTCTCCGTAAATCGTCCCCCCCCGGCATAACATAACACTGTTTCATTTCGAAAGCAAGGAAAGATTGAGCCGGCGTCAAATCGTACGTAACCATCCATCGGCATCTACCGGTTACTCGGCTTTGCGCCCGACGCACCTTATTGTTAAATCCCAGGTTCCGCATGTCACATTATGGTAGGCGTTCGATTTTCCT
>JAJZXC010000231.1 GCA_021846365.1 Bacillota bacterium
TAGTTTGCAACGCTTGCTGACATCCGAGATAGCCAAATACTGGTAGAAGCCCCCGATTGCCGCCGTCAGATACGTAAATTACTGCCACCAACTGGCATGCCAGTGCGCTTTTGACTCGCGTTTGACTAGGTGCAGGAATTTCTGCCGGCTTTTCTTTGAGGGACGGCGTTGCAGTTACCAGCGCCCATTACGCATGGCTGCCCCGAAGTGCGTAAAGCCCAGAAAGTGGTGGCAAGCGCATCTGCCGCATCCAGTCGGTCAATCCCTAAGCCAGCCGATTTGAACGAAACCGATTTTCTCAATGCCACAGAGGGATGGCTGGAATTCGGTCCCGCATCGTCAGCGGATGCGGGAATGGTCTATCCAGGGATGGAACTATGGCAGACGGCTAATGGCGGCCGATCGTGGATCCGCAAGGATCAAATTCCAGGTCAATCGCGGATCGTCGCGGGGACAGTTGCGTTTACAAGCCGAAACGACGGATGGATGAGGGGCGAATCACCGCGCGCCCGTCTTGATGCATACCACGAACGGAGGACGCATCTAGTCCAAGGTGACACTAGGAGCTTGTCCATTTATTATCGGGACACACCATATATATGGAACCGATCCAACGATAACCATATATACGGGGCAACGAATGACCGAGATTTCAATTTATGGACAAGCTCCTAGGGGCGATCCACAGTGGGCATCCCACCTTCACGGGTCGATGCAACGCTGCACTCACCAACAATCAAGTACTACGCACCACAGACAGCGGCGAACATTGGAGCAACCCAATGAACTCCCCCCGCCTGGCTACGCTGAGGCGGGGGTTTGCGGGATCGCTCCCGAAAGTTCCTGATTCTACGATCGCTGCGCCGGGCCGTTAGGCACCGTGCGTCTTACACCGATCTCCCCAGGCCTCGATTCGGACCGTTCCGGACCTACAGTCTAATTGCAGAACAAAAACGCGGAAATGCCTAGCCCCCTACGGGCTCGCCCGCTTGACCCCCTCCCGGCTTCGCCTGGGAGAATGTGCGGGCATGTGTTCAACGCATAATCTGGGCAATCGCATTGCTCATCAGCGGCGGTACCACACGGATACCTCCGGCCACGCCAATGGCGCTCACCGAATTGGTGATGGATTGCAGGTAGTCGTAGCTAGGTCCGGGAATCACGTGCGATGATACCATGACAATGGGAAATCTTCGGTCACCCGCCCAGGGGCCGGCGACCAGCGCGTCCACTAAGTGGGTGCTGTCCGCATTGGTCACCACTACGCCCATGGGGTGAGGAAAGAACCGCTGATTGACGGCGTTTGCGGTAGAAAACCGGTCGTAGCCGGTCAGACTTGTGGCGTGCCGAGGTTTGGCCGAATAGTTGGCCGCCGCCCCAACCACGTAGGTATTCTGAGAAGACCGTAGCAAGGTCTGGTACCCAGCAGGAATGCCTCCCGTCGGAGGTAACAGCAAGACCGGCGTCCGCAGGGCGGCCGCCGCCGGATCGACGGTCAAGGCATCGGTGAGATGCTGGTTGGCCCCCGAGGAAAAGAACAGGGTAGTCGCGTTCCCCCCATCTCGACGCACAGCGGTCGCGACTTTCAAAGCAGTGGCATAGCGATTGTCGCCTCGGTAGGCGATGACCGAAAGGCCGCGCAACTGTGATCTAACGCTAGGATTATCCACCACTCCAATCAACACCACTCGCGACACTTTAAGCTCTTTCAGCGTTTTCAGGGTATCCGCACCTACCGCCGTGTTAGAGGCCGTCAACAGGATGGGCGCCTTCAGCAATGCCGCCAGGGGGGCGGCGGTCAGCGCGTCGACCAGGTTGGTATTCAATCCGGAAGCGACAATCGCGGTCTCAGTGCCCCGGGGGTAACTTGCGCGCGCCACTTGATTCGCGGTACCGAAGCGGGTTCGACCGGTAAAGCGCCATATCTTGGGCGCTCCTCCCTTGCCGACGGTAACGAAGGTGGACACCGGATTGCGGGAACCTTCGGGACTAAGCCAAGTGGCCGTCAGTTGGATGGGACCGGTGCGGTATACGGCCGAAACCGTAAAATTGGCGACTCCGTTTTGGGCCGTCACGGTAACCGGCACCCCCGGATGCCGTCCGTTGATGGTTAACGTATTCTCGGCGCAAAAGGTGGACGGGACGACAGTCACCTTGGGTCCCGATACCCGCACCAGCCGATGATTCTGCGTCAAGGCCACCGAAACCTTGGCATGCACCGACAGTTTTATCGGCGACGACGTGGGGTTAATAAATTGCGGCACGTAATTCGGCCGCGCATGCGCATAGACGGCGGGAGACCGCATTGCTAGGTGCGGACCGGAGACGCCTGCAAACCAAAATATCGTAGCCGAGGCTGAGCCAACCATGGCTGCCCGAGTCAACAATGAGATACGCATACCAGAACTCCTTTGTACTTAAATTGTTCTACCAACCTGCCTCGCCGCTGTCTGGTTCCATGGGGTCCGGCCCCCTGGCCCAGCCATTGGGCTCACCTGCCTGCCGTCGAGGAAGGAAGAGTACAGTTGGCCTCCCGCAACCCGGCGAAAATGTGTTTCTCGGCATCGAGCACGCAGGTCTACCAAACACTCAGCCACTTTCGCTTGCACGTCATTTATTCGAGGCGGGACACCATTGTTCTTGTGCATCAAGTGAACGTCTCGGGGCTAGTACCCGTGCACTCCCGCACCTTGATACTGTTCTTCATACACTGTACAGAAGGCAAAACTCCTTTCCGGGAGCACCTCTCCTCCAGGAGATTTGATTGAAATGCCCCTGAAGCTTCGGATCTGCGGGCGGAGAATTTGTCTCTACCCCCGTCGCTTTTCTATTCGAGAGAAAGAACGGAATTCCTGTCCCCGATGACACCCGTAGCAAGAAAAGATTGCTCCGACGTTTTGCACCGCGGCCGGGCCGCCGGCTCTGGCGCATACCAGCCAAACTCGAAGAGCTGGCCGTGGGCAGCGGCGAACTGGCGACAGAATGTGGCGCATGAATACAGTCATCGCGTGGGCAGGATCCGAAGTCAACGGTATGTGTCTTTGGTCCCCACCATCCCGTATACGGTCGGGGACTATCATCTCGTTTTTGAAGGCCTAGCCACCGTGTTGGCGGAACAGATCGACCCCAGCATCGCAACTGAACCGCTCGATATAGTACCAGTTGCGAAGCGGAGTCATGGCCAAATATCCATCTACCGGATTTTCTGCAAACCGTCAGTCCGCTCCAATTTGGGTTGCCGCCGAGACGTGATAGACATAGAGGTGCGTTTGACGACGAAGAGCTTTAATGGTGTGGCGGGTATCCCAATATCCGTTGATCCTTTTTCGCCAGGAGTCCGGTGGGCAAAAAAGTAAAAGTATGACCCGGCCAAACTCCGCATAGGATAGTGTTTCATCGGCAACTTCTGCTACCCTTAACACATGGAGAACCAAGCCAGGCGACGGCACGGCCTCCGCCTGGCCGAGCGCGGCTTTGTGAAATCAAGGAGGCCACCATGTTGGAGTGGGAGGGCGTAAGTCTCGCATATCGGCCCGGGGGCCACAAGATATTCGAGGAATTTTCCCTCACGGTGGAAGACTCCACCGTCCTGCTGGGTCCTACCGGAAGTGGGAAGTCGACCTTGTTGGCATCTGTCTTGGGGATTGTGCCGGAGGTAGACGGAATCATTCGCATCGGCGGGCGCCCCGTGGGACGCGGCGGGGCAGCCGGCCGTCAATGGGCCAGTTACCTGCCCGGCGCCAATCTATTGCCCCCGGCGCTGACGGTGTCCGAATATCTGACCGAGGTCGGACGCCTGGATGGTACGTCGCTGGCGTCGGCCCGCCGTCACGCCCAATCGATGGCTGAACGGTTCGAGTTGACCGGGGAGTTGGGACTGCATATACGCCGGCTGTCAGACGGCATCAAGCGCAAGACGATGATCGCGGCGGCGCTGCTCAAACCATCCGAGTGGCTGTTGGTCGACGAACCGACAGCCGGGCTGGACCCAGAGGAACAGCGCCTCGTCCTCACTTTGTTACAAGCGGAATCCCATCACCGCGGAGTCTTAGTGGCTACCGGGCAAGTGGATGACACCTGGGTGTTCACGGATCGGGAAATTCTATTGCATAGCGGCCGCGTCATCTTTGACGGACCCCGCCCACGCCTGGCCGAGGCTGCCCGGGGCCACGTGTTCCGCCTCCCCCCAAATGAGCCGGGCGGGGAGCCGAATGATCGGTGGTGGCAGCCGTTGCCGGGCAGGCAGGGAATCAAGGCGTACCGACCGGAGTCACCTCCATTGGCGGTCGCCATCAACCCGACGGTCGAAGACGGGTATTTTTGGACCCTACTGCAGGCTGAATCGGAACTGGGCGGGGACCGGGCCGGGACGACCTCCCCCGCCAGCCTCGCCCAGGAGGCTGGCCCGACCACTGTTGACTTACCGCTTCATGGAAAGCAGGTCAGCGATGGTCAGTGAG
>JAJZXC010000023.1 GCA_021846365.1 Bacillota bacterium
TCGTCGCGCAACAATCGACTGCGTTTCCTGCAGGATCGATCCACTGCCAAATTCGATAACAATTGCTCCCTCCGATGTGCAGTGCCGTCCAATAAAACTCGGCGATCGCCGTTCCTGGGTCTTTCATCACGGTGCATGGCGTAAGACCGGCAGGAAACCAGAGCGCAAACTCGGCCTGAGTAGGCAGTTCGTCATGCACGTAACTGACATGTTCGAGAGTGCCAAAACTGGTGTTCCACGATTCTTGCAACACGCCAAAACCTTGCCCATTAGTTATTAGGCTCGTGTCGGAACATCCACAGTATGGATAACCCACTGCAATGCAATCGTTCGGGCACTGGTTGCATCCTTCCTGATCCATCGCCGCCAGCACCATATCGGCGTCCATGCTTCCCTCAGGTGGGTGAATTGTTTGGCGTTCGACACATTAACGAAGAGATCAGCGTCACGGTGTGATTTTTCAGCGTAGAAACATCCGGACCATTCGGTCCGGCTTCTTTATTTCCATCAATACCAATATATGTTTTATTATTGCTTCCCTCCAGAAGAGCCACACCCAACGCCTTTTATGAGGGCTTTCAACTCAATGGGGTCAAGTTGGGCACCCCAGAACGCTGGGATCGTTTGTTTCTTGTCTTCGCCTGGGCATATTATTGGCTCGACGTGGGGGGATGGGACGTGGAAGTCCGGGACGACGCCCGTCATTGAAAAGCCAACACTGATCCCCAGCGTACCCATCCGTTATGGCGCCTCGGAGAATGGGGATTAAACTCCGGCAACGTCGTGTGGCGGACGCTTGAGCGCTGCATGGACTTGTTTCGGGAAAGCATTCCGGAGTAACGGGAAGTGCCGATTCCTACCTGACCCCCGCCGCATCAACCCGTATCGACGGGGGTCTGCAAGGACATAGCGCATTTCGTGCGCCTGGCAAATTCTGTTACTTCGCCAGGCAAGCCTATGTTTGCCCATTTCGCGTTCTGCGCGTCCCCTAGCCCACACCGGAGGAAAGCGGCTCCGAGCTCCTTGGGGCTCGCCAGGATTCACTCGTTTCTACACGCACTTGTTCGCTCCGCACCGAGGTCGCGGCAGACATTTGGGTTCAAAACGTACGACTGATGCTGGGTTCGCCACAAAATTGGAAAACCCTGGGGGTCACTTAGGTGCCAGGCCGTCCTGCATAGCCTGATGGCGAGCGGTCAAGAATTCTCGGACGTCATGCGCGGCATCTTTGGCGTAGCGTCAGGGCAGGTCGGCTTTGGCCGCGGCTTGCCGCTCTACGTCGACGACCGGCAGCGTTCCGGTTAAAAGCGGTTGAAACCCGCAACGAAACATGAATCCATATTTGCGCGTCAGACGGCTGAGGATCGTGTCTTGCTCCGACGTGACGTCGAGCAAGACTCCAAAAATGGTCGTTTTCATTCGGAGACTTCTTCCTGCGCCAACGTGGCCATCGCTTGACGCACGATGAAACCCATCTTTTTTCCTCCGCGGTTGCCATAAATGCGGGCCGAGAACGACGTGGTGATGGCAATCAAATCCTCCACGAGTTCTTGTTGGTCGTCTTTCACGGTGGGCTCCATGACGACCACACGCACACCAAAGGCGTGCAGGTGACTTTCCAGATAAGTAAACCCAAGGCGCGCCAATCGATCCTTGTGCTCCACAGCCATGATCCCCGCCTGGTGTTGCCGAGCAAGATCCAGCAACCGATTGAGGCCCCGTCGTTCTTCATTCAAGCCACTCGCCACATCGGTCAAGGCGGCTACCACTATCCACTGTTGATCTGCCGCGAAAGCGGTTAAGCGCCCGAGTTGGCGATCCAAGTCCCCGGCTTCTTGCTGTTCTTTGGTTGATACGCGGGCATAGAGGAGACAACGGGTATCCTTGTCCATATCGGGGGCATCCTGGTGCATCAAGGCGTGCAAGTCCGCCACTCGATAGCGGCGATGATTCGTCACCGTGCGCACCGGAATCAGACGTCCTTCGCGTTCCCACTTCCGGAGTCCCTCGATGCTCATACCGAGCATCTTGGCAGCTTTGCCAATGCTGACAAACTGCTCATCCATAATACAATCACCTGATGTTATTATAACGTATTATCAGAGATCACCGTGGAGTGGCAGCAAGCAGCTTAAACCTCCCAAAGGAGTGAGCCCACATCGAGACCAACACCATCGCTCGGGTAGAACACGAAGTGGCTGTTCTGGTCCGCCTGCTGACCGCCGCCCGTCCCCGCGATCCCGAGGTAACCTCCTTGGACCGCTCGGCCTATCTCATTCTCTATGAAGTGCTCCATCACGGCGGTCCGTGGGCGTTGCAGGACCTTGCCGACCGGCTGCAAGTGGACCTGTCCACCCTGAGCCGCCAAGCATCCGCTATGGAAGCCAAGGGACTGCTGGAGCGTCACGACGCCCCCAATGATTCGCGAGTGCATCTCATCTCTGCCACCCAGGAAGGCACGCTTCGTTTTGAGGCAATGCGCACTGCACGTCGCCGGGTGTACAGCGACATCTTGGGAGATTGGCAGGAGGATGATCGGCGACGGTTAGCGGATCAACTCGACCGGTTCAACGACGCCATCCGCCAATACCAACAGCAATCCTCCCCCCACGCTCCCACCTAACTTCTCGCCATTCTCGACCTAGCCCCGGCCCTCCTGCCAGAGGAAGGCGGCCTTAGCCCGCCGCTTCAATGCGGCGGATTCCGGCGGGATTGATTCGAATCCCCGGTCCCATCGTGGTGGAGACGGCTATGCTTTTAAGATATGTCCCCTTAGCCGCCGCTGGCTTGGCCTTTTGCAGGGCATCCATCAAGACGGCCAAGTTTTCTTCCAGTGCTTCCAAAGGAAAGCTTACTTTGCCGATGGGGGCATGAACGATGCCCGCCGCCTCGGTCCGGTATTCGATCTTGCCCGCTTTGATGTCTTGGATGGCGGCTTTCAGGTCAAAGGTGACCGTCCCCGTCCGCGGATTGGGCATGAGCCCCCGCGGACCCAGAATCTTCCCCAGCCGCCCGACCAGCGCCATCAGATCCGGGGTTGCCACCGCGGTGTCAAATCCCAGCCAGCCGCCTTGAATTCGTTCTGCCAACTCTTCCGCTCCGACAACATCCGCTCCCGCCTCTTCCGCCTCGCGAGCCTTGTCTGCGCGGGCAAATACGGCGACCCGGACCGTCTTCCCGGTTCCGTGCGGCAACACCACCGCTCCCCGCACCACCTGATCCGAATGCCGGGGATCGACCCCCAACCGCACCGCAACTTCTACCGTTTCGTCAAACTTGACCCGACTCGTCTGTCGAGCAAGGGTCAAAGCTTCCGTCACCTCGTACAGACGGTCTTTTTCCACCTGTCCCTCAGCTTCGCGAAAGCGCTTGCCGTGAAGCATACTCAATTCCTCCCGTGGTGTTGACGGCCCTCCGGCCTCCCACCAAACTTTTTAGTCGGCCGCGATCTCTACGCCCATGCTGCGCGCCGTGCCTTCAATCATCCGGACGGCGCCATCTATGGTATTGGCGTTCAAATCGGCCATCTTCAGCTCCGCGATTTCCCGCACCTGGTCGCGGGTCAAGGTTCCAACCTTCTTCACGTTGGGGTTGCCGGAGGCTGTTTCCAGTCCCAGCGCCTTTTTTATCAACACGGCCGCCGGAGGCGTCTTGGTGACGAAGGTGAATGAACGGTCCTCAAACACGGTAATTTCGACCGGAATAATCAATCCCACCTGGTCCGCGGTGCGCTCGTTATATTCCTTGACAAAGGCCATGATGTTGACCCCATGCTGCCCCAGCGCGGGACCGACCGGCGGCGCCGGCGTGGCCTTACCCGCGGGGATCTGAAGCTTAATCACTCCAGCAACTTTCTTCGGCATAGCACTCCCTCACTTCTCGACCGCCACGGCGACGTCACGCCATTTCCGCCACCTGCGTAAATTCCAGCTCCAACGCCGTTTGCCGGCCAAACATGGATACCGTCAGGCGCACCTTTCCCCGGTCATGCAACACTTCCTGAATGCGTCCGGAAAATCCCTCAAATGGGCCATTGGTTACCATTACTTCTTGCCCGACGGCCAAGTTGATCTTCGGCAATTCCGGAACCCCTGACAAATCCTTGCCCAGGATCATGTGAATCTCGTGTTCCTGCAAAGGAATCGGCCGGGATCCCGAACCTACGAATCCGGTAACGCCGGGAGTGTTTCGGACCACATACCAAGAATCATCGGTCATGATCATCTCCACCAGCACATAGCCGGGAAAGACCTTCTTCTTGACCAGTTTCTTCTTGCCGTCCTTGACTTCATACTCCTCTTCCATGGGGACCATGATTCGGAAAATCTTGTCTTCCATCGCCATGGAAGCGACCCGGCGTTCGAGATTGGCTTTGACCTTGTTCTCATACCCGGAATAGGTATGGATGACAAACCAGTCTTTTTCCACGCTCAACGCCTTCTCCCCACAAAAAATGCGCCCGGCCGGCGTCAGGTGATGCGGGCTGTAGGCGCTCCGCTAGCGGATAAAATGGTTTAACCCAAAGTTGAACACCGTGTCCGCCGCCATGATGATTAGCCCAACCACGATGGTCATAAACACGACAAACCCGGTGTAGGACAAGGTTTGTCTCGGTGTGGGCCACACCACCTTCTTCAGTTCGCTTTGAACGCCCTTCAAATACCGCAACGATCGTTCGCCAGCCGACTCCGCGGCCACATTGCCTTTGGCTTGCATCAACTTTCCCTACTTTCACCCCGCTATCCAGGGTTAGCGCGTCTCCCGGTGAACGGTATGGGTCTTGCACCAGCGACAATACTTCCTGCGCTCAAGCCGATTGGCGTCGTTCTTCTTATTCTTCGTCGTCGTGTAGTTGCGCCGTCGGCACTCTCCACAGGCGAGCGTAATAATCGTCCGCATCACTATCCCCCCATGCGTGCGCGTAAAAGTGTAGCACGTGCATGTGCCGCTGTCAATGATCGGCGCTCGGCAAGCTGGGCAAGTCAGCGGGCTCAAAATGCAACTGATCCGCATACCGGCTAAGGCGCATCTCCATGACCTTGATCGCCTCGGGATTGCGATCACCCAACACTACGTTGCGGTCTAGTTTCAACCCCGCTTCGCCCAAGGTGCCCGAGCCCGCCATAAAATCAGCGATCCAGTCCCCGGGAGAAGTTAGCAACTCGACCAGGCGCAGCAGCAAGGCGAGCGGTTTCTGGGTCGGAAAGCCGACGCGCTCCCTGGAGCCGATAGGAATGATCGGAATTTCCCACACGTCGTCGATGGGCAGGCCCCGTTCCACCACGTCGTCGATGAAAATTCGGTAAGCCTGCGCGCGTCCACGCCCGTTGTGCCCCCAGATCCATTCGCGGCCATCTTCGTCAGTAAACACGGGCTTGCGCTTCATTTTAATGTAAGCTTCCCGATTCACCTCGTCGGCCAGGGGTGCCATGCGGCTCAATGTCGACCCGGCCCATACCAAGATCACGTCATGTTTAGAATTTACCCTCATCACTGCCGGTTGTCGGCGCCCTTTATAGTGCCATACGATTTCATTGCGAAAATTCTCGTAGCCAAAGATGCGGTCGCCCAATACCTTTAGATAATGGCTCGCGTGCCAGTCGCAATGCAATGCGAAATACCCGTTGGGCGCCACCCTGGGGGCCATCGCCCTCACCAGATCGGCCATGCCTTGGAGATATTCGTTGAGTGATGCCCAGCGGTCGCTGAAGGCGGCGCGGTCGGCCACCTGCACCTTTTTCGAATAAAACGGTGGGTCGCAATAGATTAACTGAAACTTTTGCTCTGCCGGCAACTGGGCGATGGTTGCCTCGACGGGACCTTTCAGAATCGCCAATTGACGCCCCTGCTCGGACTGCGATGAATTCATGCTCGTTTTGCCCCTTCCGCCTCCAGCCAAGTCCCGCTCGTCATCCTCAGGCTGGTTTGCGCCTCCGATGGCGACCGTCGACCCAAAAAAACCGGCAATTGGCCGGTGTTCTCGTAATCAAAATGGAGCTCACGACCGGGATTGAACCGGTGACCTCGTCCTTACCAAGGACGTGCTCTACCATCTGAGCTACGTGAGCCAAACTTGGTTGCGGGGGCAGGATTTGAACCTGCGACCTCCGGGTTATGAGCCCGACGAGCTACCTGGCTGCTCTACCCCGCGATGGTGGATGGGGTTGGATTCGAACCAACGTAGGCGCTAGCCAGCGATTTTACAGACCGCCCCCTTTAACCACTCGGGCACCCATCCAGCTGTCACCATTAGTTTGCACGCCAACCGTGCGCGGCAACAGCAATGGATTCGATGTTGATTATGCCAAGATTCCGCTGCGCTGTCAACCGTTCGACGCGAGATCGCGAGATTCGCTTTTGAATTGGAAAACCCAATGTGATCGCCTCATCACCGGTCATGACCGCGTGGGCGCCACCACCACGTTGACTAAGCTGCCAATGGCTTGGCAGCGGATCTCTACCCGGTCACCGGGCATCAGATAGCGGGGCGGCCGAAAACTGCGACCCACGCCGTCGCCAGTTCCGGTGGCAATGACGTCGCCCGGCAACAGGGTCAGCGCTCGCGACAATTCCGCGATGGCCTGCGGAATATCGAAAATCATATCGTTGGTGTTCAACCGCTGACGCTCCTCGCTATTTACCGTTACCACCACGGTCAGGGCGACCGGCCAGGGGATTTCGTCGGCGGTCACAATCAACGGCCCTATCGGCGCGAAGCCGTCAAGGCTCTTGCCCAGAAACCATTGTTGATGACGCTGCTGAAGATCCCGAGCCGTAATGTCGTTGATCAGGGTATAGCCAAAAACATGCTCCCTCGCCCGCGCGGCATCGATCCCGCTTCCGCCTCGACCGATAATGACCGCCAGCTCGCCCTCGTAATCCAAGGCTGCCGTAGTCGGGTGGGCCACCACTTGGCCTCCCGGGCGATTCCACGCCGTCGTCGCCTTGGTGAAAAATATTGGATATTCCTCGCTGACCGAGCCAGCTAGCCCCGAGCGCACCGCTTCGTGGGCGTGATCGCGATAATTTCGCCCGAGACAAAACACGTTGCGGCGAAATGTCAGCGGGGCGTCCCAAAAAACCTCGTTGAGGCCGGTCACCGGTACCCTTGTGCTCTCCAATCGGCCCTTAAGCTCTTTAAGCCAAAAAGCCCAATCGTCACTTTGAATGAGCGCGTCCAGCGACGCTGGGGCGCCTTCCCCGAACAAATCGCGAAACCACACCAGGGTGGATGGAGAAAGCACCACCGCTGGCTCCGACGATACCTCCGCACTGGGTTGCAACATCGCCAATTTCATCGTGTTAGGCAGCCTGGCCGCCGTTCCTCCTCGTCGCCGACCAATATCCGACCGTTCCCACCGGCCAAGATTCGGTCTTGATGAGCCTTAACCATTGGCATCTTACCACAACCTTGGGCGGGGTCCGCGAACAGCCGGGTCATCGCCCAAGCACGAGGACGGATGAGGGTTTTCCTGCCGCAAACTTGCCATTTCTTGGTGGTCTCTACCATGTCGGCAGGATATTGTGAGCCCTATTGCGAATAGGTATAACACCAGGCATTCATCTCCTAATTGATAAAATCAGCAGACGGGACAAGCACGGTCAACACGACACCCAGGCTAGGAGCGATGCTATCCAAACACCCAATGCGCGCGGCCAGAGGTTAGGAGACTTTCGGCGCGGGGGGCACCTTACTGACTCTGGCGGCAAGCCGGGTCGAGTCCAATCCCTGAAAATGTGGTGCCGCTTGGGCGGCGCTCAGTCGGTCGACATGGCGCCGGGTGCGCGATTAAGCCTTGGCGCGGCTCGCTAATCGGATGCATGTGGCGCAGAAACTCTAACAAGTGTGGCCCAGAAAGTTTGACAAGGAGGCACGGGAATGTTGCGTCCCCCACGGTTTGGTCTGGCCACCGGCACCTGGGTAGTAACTGCCGGTCTGGTGGCCACTGGTTGGTTGTTCGCCCTTTCGCTCCCGGTTCGGGCCGACGTTTCTCCCTTGGTTGGCACAGCGCATCTCAGCATCCACGGCAGGCCCTCGATGGCAGAATTCGGTGTACTGAGCCAACCATCCTCAGCTCGGCATCAGACGGGCAAGGGCCAGCCAAGAGTCCATGACTCCTCGCGGGCCCTTGGCCGTGTGAAAGGATCGATGCGAGGGGTTCGCTCCCAGCTGGGGTGGTTGAACCAGAACATTGCCGCTCAGGCCCAGGTCATCCGTCAAAATCACCTCCAGCAAGAAAAACTGCGCCACTCGATCTTGGTCGATCAGATCACCTTGCACCGGACCCGCGTTCGCTATCGGGACAACAATCTGGCCTTGGTCAAAACCAAGCATCGCCTCCGTCTCCACCTGGCAGTATTTAACAATGAATTGCAATTTATCGAACAGCACGGCAACGTGCCCTACCTATCCGTTTTGGTCAAGGTCCACAACTTTTCTCAATTTGTCAGCCGCCTATTTTTGCTGGTAGAGGTTGGTCAAATTCTTGGCCGCCAGGTGCGCATCGTACAAGGGATGGAGCACCGGCAAAAACTCTTGCGGGGAAAACTCTCGCACTCTCTGCACCACATCCAACGGTTGTCGGTTGGCCTCAGGCGCCAAGTCGCCGTGCTGCGAGTTGCGAATCGGCACGACCTCGCCCACCAGGCCGAGTTGACCAATCTCCGCAGCCAAGCTCTTCAGGCGCTGCATCACAGTCTGACCGAATCCATGCACTGGCAGACCCTGCGCAAATCCCGTCCTCACCTGCTCACTACCCTGTCCACCCGCTTGCACGCGATTAATCAGACGCTGGCCAATTTGATCCGTGCCGCCGGCAGCGGGGCGATGGGCCGCCATCAATTGTACCAGTCGCTCTATCCTCTGGTTGCCCCGATTGCGAAAACGTTCGCTTTGCCCACCTCGCTGGTGATGGCCATTATCACGGAGGAATCGGGCGGGCAGCAAACGGCGATCAGCCGTACCGGCGCCATCGGACTCATGCAGTTGGAACCGGGCACCGCCCGCTGGCTCGGCATCGATCCCTACAATCCCCGGGCCAACGTAATTGGCGGTTGCTTGTACTTGCATCAACTGTTGCACCTCTTCCACGGCCGCCTCAGTCTGGCCCTGTCGGCGTATAACGCCGGTCCCCAAGGCGTGGTCCGGACGCAGTCGGTGCTGCCAGCGACGCGGATCTACGTCTCCCAAGTCCGTTCCCTCTTTCAGACCTATCAAACCATGGTCTATGCCCCCGCCCCGGTGCCCATAGCAACCAAGAAGCAGCCGACCCGTACCCACTCGTCGCCCGCACCAGTCCCCGCGCTTTCTCTCAAAGCCTGGGGCTTCATCCGTCCGCAGGGACCGCTGGCGCCATAGCCCCTCCCCATTGCCGCACCTGCGAACAGGATACTTTGGGCTCGCCCGTCCCGCCTCTTCGTCACTGCCCCAGGCCGCGGTGGTGGCCAAGGAGTGGTCTCTCCCCAGCCAAGCGGCGGCGCGGAAAAAACACCCCGGTTGCACACCAGGGTGTCCTTTCCGCGCTCGGGCTTACAGACGATTGCGGTTGGCCATTTGTTGCTCCGCCATTTCAATCATCTTACGGACCATATGACCGCCTACGGCTCCACAATCGCGGGAAGGCACGTCGCCCCAGTATCCCGAATCGACCAGATGGTCAAGTCCCAGTTCCCGGGCCACCTCGTATTTGAACTGGTCCAGGGCGCGCGAGGGCACCAGGGGACGATTGCCAGACATGCTTGCACGAGCCATTTGCATCACCTCCTCGCTGACTGGAATTGCGGATAGTGTGACCGCTAGAGGAAATTACTATCCTCCAACGTCATAATTTTTCTCCATGGGCTAGGACCAAAAAGAGTGCTATGGTAGTAAGCGCATTTGGTTATCCCAGTTCTATCTACTATCCAAGGAAGGTGAAAGCATGGAGTTACGAGCGGTCGTGGTCGGTTGCGGAGGCATTGCACGGGGCAAGCATCTGCCTGCGTTGGCAAAAATGCCAGAGGTCAAGTTAGTCGGGTTTTGCGACTTGGTTCAGGAGCGAGCAGAGACCGCCGCCAAAAAGTATGGGGTGGACGACGCGCGGATCGCCACCGATTACCGGGAAGTCATCGACATGGACGCCGACATGGTGTATGTGCTCACCACCAATAACGCCCACGCAGAAATTTCCGTCGCCGCACTCCAAGCCGGCAAACACGTCATGTGCGAAAAACCGATGGCTATTTCCAGCCAACAAGCCCAAGCCATGGTCGACGCTGCCGAGGCCACCGACAAGATCTTGGCCATCGGGTATCAGAATCGCTTTCGCCCCGATGTGCAGTACCTTAAGCAACTGTGTGAAGCCGACGAGTTCGGCCATATCTATTTCGCCAAGGCACTTGCCGTGCGCCGCCGCGCCGTCCCCACCTGGGGCAGTTTTCTGTCCAAGGTCAAGCAAGGCGGCGGGCCTCTCATCGACATCGGCACCCATGCCCTCGACTTGACCCTGTGGATGATGAACAATTACCGCCCCCGTTCGGTCATGGGCACCAGCTACCGCGAGCTGGCCGACCAGTCGCATCCCGCCAACGCTTGGGGAACTTGGGATCCCAAGGAGTTCACGGTCGAAGACTCGGCCTTCGGCTTCATTAAAATGGAAGACGGCGCTACCATCATTTTGGAGTCGAGCTGGGCGCTGAACACGCTTCAGGTCGGCGAAGCCCAAACCGTGCTCTGCGGCACCAAGGCCGGCGGGGACCTGCTAAACGGCGTACGCGTCAACGGGGAGCGCCTGGGTCGGCTGTACACCTTGGAGCCGGACCTCAAAACCGGGGGCGCGGCCTTTTTCACCGGCGACAAGGACGAAGATGCCGGCACCGCGGAGGCGCGCAATTTTGTGGAAGCGGTCAAGGGAGAAGCCGAGCCGGTGGTCAAACCGGAACAGGCCCTGATGGTGACCCGTATCCTAGAGGCCATTTACCA
This sequence comes from Bacillota bacterium, assembly GCA_021846365.1. Taxonomy (GTDB): domain Bacteria; phylum Bacillota; class Sulfobacillia; order Sulfobacillales; family Sulfobacillaceae; genus JAJZXC01. The sequence continues at coordinate 10,961 of JAJZXC010000023.1, forward strand.
GTCGTCCGAGTCTGGCCAGCCGGTATACCTGCAATAGGCCCATATGCATAAGCGGCGCCTGCTGTCCCGCAGGCGCCGCTTCATCTCTTCCAATCCTCGAACTAATCGCCCAACCAAGTCCGGCAGAGGTGTTCGATTAGCCGCTGGTCCCGGCCGACGGCAAGGGGGCGGACCAGCCGAATTGGACGACCGGCCCCCAACCAGCTGATGAACACGAGCTCGTCGGGAGCCGGGATATCAAAAACCTCTCCATACATTTCCTCGTGCGGCAAGTCGATGGTTAAGGGCAAATCGTCGGCCACCTCGGCGTGGGCCAGATGCCCCCACCAGGTGAGGACGTCGGTATCGGCCGGCACATCTTCGCTGAGCCCATGCGGCCGTCAAAATAGGGGTCGATCCCCTCTTTGATCGCCGTAAGTATTCCTTAAGGATATACTTGGCTGAATTTCCGCTTGATTCCTTTCGTGCCGGTATTCGTTCCACACCGTGACTCGGGTCATGGTCGCAGCCCCCCCAGCTGTTTGTATCGGCCCAGCCGTCTCATCGAAGACCGGAGTTCCGGTCCTGGGAGCCCCCGCAGCGAAGCCGGAGGCACCTCTCATCGACCTTCACCCACCCCTACCGACTATAGCACCGGCCAGAACCGCCTCTTCTGGCGGACTTTCCGCAAGAAGAGGCTAGCGCAAGGAGATGCCCGCCACCGAGGGCAGACCGCCGTCGGCATCGAAGCGGATGGACTCCCAGGGGCCTTCGAGGGTCAGTCCGAGCTGATGCGCCTCTTCGGCCAATCCCTCGGAAATGGCGAACTCCTCAACCGACAAGGTATCCCTAATGACGACCACGCGACTTTGAGCGGGCTTGCGTCCATTAATCGCGCGAATTGCCGCCTCAACCGCCTGCCGCTCGTTTTCCAGCACCATCGGAATGCGCGCGCCGGCAAGTTCGGTGGAGGTCAACCCGTTGAGATAGGTCTTTTCCCAGTCGATGGACTCAAACACGTGTCGAGGTATAGTATCCGCGGCACCCACGCCAATGGCGTTGCCGTGGGTTTCAGGAGTCAGGTTGAGCACGGTCAACCGGGTTGCCTGCAGCCCCCCCGTAGCCGCCCTGGAAATCCAGCGACCGGTCACGTTGGGGTCCATTCCAGACCCGGACAGGTTCTTACCGAGCCGCCCCACCACCAACAGATCCACCTGTTGAAAAGGCAGGCGCGCCATCCATTCACGGGCTTCGGCCAGTAATTCTCGCTCTTCGACCAGCATCGTCGCGTTGGGCAGGACCCTCACCCGTGCCGTCTCTTCCCGGCCGTTTTCGACCACCGCCACCCCTCCCGGAATTGCAACGTTCCGCAAAAGGAGTTCGCCCGCCTCGGGCAACACGCGGTAAAATTCCGTGAATCCCTGACTATGGACGGACGCGGCGCCCACGTGCTTGCCGAATCCGATCACCAGCATCTTGCACAGTCCGCTCTCGTGAGGACCATGAAAATCCGTATGGGGCTTCACCCGGTTAATGGGAATCACCCCGGCCCGAGCCAGCGCCGCCCGGCTGAAATATAGCGGCGTGCCGTCATTGAGTCGGGCCACCTCCTCTACCGCCATATCGTCGTCGATGGCCACGCCCATCGTCGCCTCCGTAATGCCCAGCGCGGCCAGCACTTGCCGCTGGCCAGCGGCAGTGGCACCTCCATGGGAGGCCATGGCCGGGATGATGACCGCCTCGGCCCCTTGGGCATGGATGAGGTCGATAACCTGCTTGACGATAATGGTGATGGACCGAATCCCCCGGCTGCCGACGCCGAGCGCATAGGTTTTGCCCGCCTTGATCTGCGCCTTGATCGCAGGCCACTGATTCACCACGGCTTGAGCGGGGTCCGCTTCCCGGGGACCCTTCATGGCCTGCGCCACTCTACGAAATTTCGGCCAGACCGTAGCCTCACCTTCAATGCGGAGACTCCACATGCCATTTGCCTCCCTGCAATTTGCTTATCAGTCCAACGCGGACAGCTATGGGATAGTGCCGCCGCGGGTCATGGCCCGACGGCGCATAGTCTCGCTGACCACGGGGCCCACCGGCTCAGGGCAGCATCTCACTGATGCTGAGTCGATGGTGAATGCGCCGAATTGCCTCGCCGAAGAGCGGGGCAACGGAGAGTACCTCGATTTTCTCCGACAATGCCGCTGGCTGATTTTCTACCGTGTCGGTGATAAATAACTTGGTAATCGGGCTTTGATCAATTTTATCGACCGAACTCTGGGTCAACACCCCGTGGGTGACGGCCGCATAGGCGCCTTTGGCTCCCCGTTCCATCACCGCTTCGGCCACGTGGGTCAAGGTTCCCCCCGAGGCGACGAAATCATCGATGATGACGACCATCTTGTCCCGCACTTCCCCAATGATTTGCAACACCAGGGAATTTTCCGAATGATCGCGGCGCTCCTTATCGGCAATCACGATGGTGGTTCCCAGGCACGACGCGTAGCGCCGCGCTTGCTTGGCAAACCCGACATCGGGCGACGCGACCACCAGGTTTTCCAGCCCCAGGGATTGAATTCGTCGGCAGATCACCGGCAGTGCGTAGAGATTATCCACTGGCCTGCGAAAGAATCCCTGAATCTGTGGCGCGTGCAGATCCATCGTAACCACCCGATCAGCGCCCACCGCTTCGATGGCGTCTGCACAAACCCGCGCGCGGATAGAGACCCGCGGTTCATCCTTCTTGTCTCCTTTGGCATAGCTAAAGTAAGGAATCACCACGGTAACGGAATCAGCGCCCGCGCGCTTGAAGGCGTCAATCCAAAACAGCAACTCCATGAAATGGTCATTTGTTGGAAAAATGGTTGATTGGACGAGATATACTGGTTGACCCCGCACGTTTTGCAGAATCCTAACGAACGTGTTGCCGTCCGAAAACTGTAAGGTTTCGTTCTTTCCGGGGTGGATGCCCAAATAATCGCAAATCCGCGATGTGAGCCGTAAACTCCCCAGTCCCGCAAAAACTAACATCGGTGCTTGCGAATGCGTGCTCATATCCCCTCATTACCCGACCCGGACCGGGTCCGAATTTATCTGTATTCTACCTGCCGCTTGGGCCGAAGCCACCTATCTTCCCCCATCTGGTGTGAACTTGACGTCGGTAGATTACCGACCCGGCAGCGCGTGGGACTGCCACGGCATTGGCGACGGGCGCTGCGGCCGGCTGACAATCTCCCGGTGGCGCCCTTCACTGGACGATACCAAAAGCGCCTCCATGACTTCCAAGACGTGATAGGCGATGACACCGTCAGCACGGGCCATGCGCCCTTCACCAATCGCGTCGGCCAGATCCAGGGCACCGAGACCGCGGGCATTGTGGCTCTGGCCCGACAGCAACGGCACGGGACTCCATTCTTGGGCGTCGAATCGCCGGATTTCCACCGGCCCGCCGAACGTATTGGGATCAGGCACGGCCAGAGTTGCTTCACTCCCGTAGATCTCAATCCGCGGCAACCGTGCGTGCCAGACGTCAAAACTGGTGATCAGGGTGGCCACCGCCCCGCCGTGAAACTCCAAACTACCGGCGACATGCGTCGGCGTCCGCACGGTAATCCGTTCACCCCGATGCGGCTCACTACCGATGACACGTTCAGCAAAGGTCTCAGCGGCAATCGAGGTCACCCGCCGCACCGGGCCCATCAGTTGGAATAGCGCACTGAGATAATACGGCCCCATATCGAAGAGGGGGCCGCCTCCAGGCTGGTAGAAGAATTCCGGATCGGGATGCCAATGCTCATGCCCGTGACACGTCATGAAGGCAGATGCTGCCACCGGCTCGCCGATCCAACCGTCGTCAATCATCTTGCGGGCCGTCTGAATCCCGGGGCCAAGCACGGTGTCCGGGGCGGAACCGATGCGACGCCCGCGGGCTTGGCTCACTTCGAGCAGTCGGCGTCCTTCGGCGGAGGTAAGCGCCAAAGGCTTTTCCCCATACACATGCTTGCCTGCCTCCAATGCCGCCTGGGATATGGCGGCGTGCGCGGCGGGAACGGTGAGATTGATCACCATGTCGATCGCGTCGTCCGCCAACAACTGGTCGACCGCAAGCGACCTGATTTGGTACTGTGCCGCCTTCGCCTGGGCCCGCTCCGGAATCTGGTCGGACACCGCAGTAACCTTCACGTTCGATGCCCGCGAGAGATTCTTTAAGTAAATGTCGCTGATATTGCCACAGCCAATGATCCCTGCCCGTATCATATCAACCCTTCTCCTCTTCCCGCCTGGCGGCGTAGAGCATTCCTCGGCGCATCAACGTGCGAATCGGTTCTTGGCCAGCTATCTCCGGACTGTGTCCTAGCGAGCAATAGAATACGCGGCCGCGGTCGTGGGTCTTGGTCCACGCCACCGGCATGACCACGTCGTCAAACCGCGTAGTCGCCAGCACGTGATTAGCAGGGTCGACCAACATATAATACTGTTCGGTTACTACCGTAAAATCCTCCATGGCCCGCGTCAACGGGTGAGAGGGATCCACGATGTGCACTGAATATGGGATCTCTCCGCCCGGATGGGCCATGAATTGACCGCCCACCACCCATTGGAACGCAGGTCGGCATCGAAAGGCATCACCCATCCCGCCGTGCAAACCCGCGACGCCGGTCCCTGCACGCACCGCCTGAACAAAAGCCTCCAATTCCGCATCGCCAATTTCGCCCATCGTCCAATTGGGAATCAATAGGTCTACTAACGCCAGTCGTTGGGCGTCTCGTAAAACGTCCAGGCGGTCAAAAGCCTCCACCACAAATCCCTCGCCGCGTAGTTCTTCAGCCAGAATGGCGCCCACCTCATGGGGGCGGTGGCCTGGCCAGCCCCCGTTAAATATCCATGCTCGGCCTCTACTCACCCTGATCCCTCCTGCCGTGTGCTCGACAACATCAAGCCATGTCGCCATTCTAACCCCTTACCGAGCTAATGGCATCCCTTTCGTGCCCAGCCCAAGTTTTTCTCCCCGGCATTGGCGAGACACCAGACCCTTTGGCATCAAAAGGCAAGGCGGGAATCAGTGCACAACCACCAACATTGCGCTATAATAAGGGTGCAAGTCAAATTGATCACGATGGTGCTAGGGGTGCCTTGAGGCTGAGAAGCGGTCGTGTGGCCGCTAACCCTTTCAACTCGATCTGGGTAATACCAGCGGGAGGAAAGTGCCAAGACAGAAATTCAGCCTCTCTGCGCGTTGCGTGGTGAGGTCTTTTTTGTCTAGTACACCCCTCACCCTTTGCCACCTGAGGAGGGTGAGACTCAATGAAGTGGACTCTGCGTGATATTGTCATTACCGCCGTCCTCGCCACGGCGTGCGGTGCGGTCTATCTAGCCTGGGACCTGCTCTATAAATTCCTGCCGACTGGTATCAGCCCAGTAGCGGCAGCCAGTTTTAACGGCTTGTGGTGGATTGCCGGCGCCATTGTCCCCTACATTATCCGCAAACCCGGAGCGGCTTTGCTGGCCGAGTCGATTGGCGGTTTTGTAGAATTTGCGCTTGGCAGTCCGTACGGAATCCAGGCCTTTACCATCGGCATCGCTCAGGGCCTGACCATCGAGGCCGGATTCGCCCTGGGCGGCTACCAACGTTACGGTCTGACCTGGATGCTGGTCGCCTCATCGTTGGGAACGGTGGGGAACTACGTCTATTCCTATTTCTATTACGGCGTCAACCAATATACGACGACCGAGCAAATCGGATACTTTGTGGTCACCCTCATCAGTGGCGCCGTATTGGCCGGGCTGCTTTCCAAGTGGATTGGTGACGCGCTGAAGCGCACGGGAGTTCTCCGCAATTTTGAGATTTCCCGCTCGGCGGCGGACTCTCGATGATAGGGCCTGATTCCCTCCGCCGTGACGAGCGGGCGGCAGGCCGCGATGAAGCTTCCCCGGGCGGATATCCCCGCCCGGGGAAGCCCATGCTGATCCGCTTGCGGGAGGTCTCGGTAACGTACGCCGAGGGCGGTCTACCCGCATTGAACGCGGTCGACCTTTCGCTTGCCCAGCACGACGCGATCCTGGTCATCGGTGCCAGCGGCGCGGGCAAGTCGACCCTCGCCCTATTGTTGGCCGGATTAATCCCCGATTCGGTGACGGCAACGGTAACAGGCAAAGTGGATCGAGATCTGCAGTTGCGCGAACCTGGAGCGGTAGGCATTGTGTTCCAGGATCCCGAATCTCAGTTTTGCCAATTGACCGTCGGTCAAGAAGTGGCATTTGGCTTGGAAAACATTAGGCACACCCCGGCTGGCATGCCGCCGGTGATTGCGCGTGCTTTGCAGGCAGCTGGCCTGGCTGTGCCGCTCGACACCCCGGATTATGCCCTCTCGGGTGGAATGCAACAAAAGCTGGCCTTGGCCGCCGCGCTGGCTCCGAGCCCTCACCTGCTCATTTTTGACGAGCCGACCGCCAATCTCGACCCCGAATCAACCGGCCAGGTATTTTCGCAAATCGCTCAATTAGTCCGCGACCGGCATAGCGTGGTGGTGATTGAACATAAGTTTCGACCGTTGCTAGACATCATGCCGCGGGTAGTGCTCCTTGACCGCAACGGACATATTCATCGAGACGGTCCCACCTCGACCGTCATTCAACAGGAATGGAGTTGGCTGATTGGCCAAGGACTGGTTGAAGATGCTCCCAATATCAGAGGCCCTGAAGCCACCACCACCGGTCCGAGTCGAGCCCCCACAAGACCTGTGCTGGCAGCCGAGGGGGTACGCTTCACCTATGCCAGCCGTCGCCTAGAGCGTCGCCTGACCCGGAATCATGTGCCCGTAACGTATGCCCTAGAGGACATTTCGCTCGCCATCGGCGGCGGTGAATTGGTCGCCATCGTCGGACCCAACGGATCCGGAAAATCTACCTTGCTGAGCTTACTGGGCGGTCTCTGCTCCCCTTCGGCAGGAGTGCTAACCCGACCCCAGCCTCGCCCCGGACTTTCTGTACCCGTCGCCTTCGGGTTTCAAAATCCCGAGCACCAGTTCATCTTCGAACGCGTTGTGGATGAATTGGCCAACCGCTATGTCGAGGGCAGCATTCCGGCGAATACGCAGCGTTTGCTGGAAACATTTTCGCTACCAGGCCATGCCTACGATAGTCCCTTTGGGTTGAGCCAAGGTCAAAAGCGCCGGCTGTCGGTGGCGGTCATGATCCGCGATCGGCACGACGCGTATCTCCTGGACGAACCTACCTTCGGCCAGGATCAGGCCACCCAGCGTACCATCATGCAACATTTGCAAGCGCTCACCGCGGACGGCCGAGCCGTGGTGATCAGCACCCACGATATGGATCTGGTGCATCGCTATGCCACCCGCGTCATCGTCCTGGTTGACGGACGTATCCGCTTCGACGGCACTCCAGAGGCCCTTTCCCGAAATGCTGCCGTTCAGCGCGAGGCCAGACTGACGGTGTCCACCGACGCCCAATCCGAACCGGCGCAACAGGTATTGGTCAGACCTTCGCGCTTCATCCAGGTGGACCGCCGACAAGCGCTCTCACCCATCGGTCGCCTGAATCCAGGCTGGAAACTCATAACCACCATGGGCGCGATGATCCTGGCGATGATGGCCCACACCGTGCCGCAAGGCGTCCTGCTGGTTGCGTTGCCGCTCTGTTTGCTATGGGCGGGGGCTCGGCTGAGCTGGCTGCAGATCGCTAAGCGGATGGCGCCTTTCATTGGGTTTTTCGTTCTCTATACATGGACCCTCACCGCGTATTCACGCATTGGCCCGCATACTCCCACGATGTACTGGCTATGGTTTCGCTTAAGTTGGACGGGCTTTCGCAATGGACTGGTGCTGGCTTTGCGAATGTTGGCCTCCGTCGCCTTCGGGGTATTGTACGTCTCCACCACCGACGTGTCCCAACTGGTCGTCAGTCTAACCCGAAACTTTCACGTTCCTCCCAAGTTCAGCTACGGAAGCTTGGCCGGCATCCGTATGTTTCCTCTTTTTGAAGAAGAGTGGGCCAAAATACGCAAAGCTCGCATGCTGCGTGGCAAGGAGCTCCATCGCTCGCGATGGACCAGGCTTGTCACCTATGCGTTGCCACTGTTGACGCAGGCGATCCGCATGGGCGAACGCGTGGCGGTGGCCATGGAAAGCCGAGGTTTCCGGAAAGAAGTTGCCCTTACCCCTGAGGCCAGGTCCTACTATCTGGAGACGCCAATCAGCGTGTGGGACTTTGCCTACTTAGCCATCGTGCTCGCCGCCTCGATACTGGTGGTAACCATTGGGTGACCACCGGAGAGGACCGACAGCCCCCCGGCGCCCACCGGGGTAACGGTTGCTCCGCGCCGCCAGTAAATGGCGTGGGCTGGCTGCCGCACTGCCCTCAATGCGGTGAACTCTTGGTGCAGGTTCGGTGAACCGCGCTCGATCTCCCGGCTAGATGGTCACGGCTATAGGGAAATCCGGCGATTAATGTTGCCAAAAAACCTGCGCGCCCAGCTAGGTTACTGGCAGGGCTTTAATGACAGTTTCAGTTGAGCAAACCCGGCCGAGCCGACTCAAAATAGTCTGCATGGCAAAGGCGTGGTCTTCCGCCGAACGCGCGGTACAGGCGTCCTCTACGAAGACTTGCTGGTAGGCGCGCTCATAGGCATCACGCGCGGTGCTTTCCACTCCAAAGTTGGTTGAGATCCCGCACAGCACAATGGTCCTGATCCCGCGTCGGCGCAGTTGTAAATCGAGATCGGTTCCATAAAAAGCACCCCATTGTCGTTTGCGCACGACGTAGTCGCCCTCGCGTGGTCCCAACTGGGGTACAATTTCATCCCAGCCCGGGCCGGGAGGCGACCACTGGCCCGCATTGTCGGCCAGCGGTTGCAAGCGATCCTTTCCGTCCGCCGACGGACCGACGTGAACCAAGATCACCAATGCGCCCGCTTCCCGAAACGCCTCCGCCAGACGGCTCGCCCGGCCCACCACCGAAGCGGCGGAATGGGGGGCTGCTCGCAAATTGACAATACCGCGTTGCAAGTCGATGACCACCAATGCCGTCGTCTGTGGATCCAACACCAAGTTGCTACTGCTCATAACAAGTCATCGGCGCTTGAAAAGGCGCCGTCCTCCTTTCTTGCGTCAGACACTGCGTGTTTACCGCCCAGGTTGCGGCCCTGCACGGCACACCTTATCCGCCTTCTGCAGATTTGGTTATAGCCTAAAGTTTACCCGCAAAATAATCTTTGGCCAAAAAATATCCCAGGGTAGAAAACATCTGCGGCGCTTCCCCGCGGCGAATCATCGTCCCCCACTCGTCGAAGGCTAGCACCTTGACCACCATGTCTTCGGTGGAATCGCGATGGGGAGCCATGACCAGCTTCGCATCCAGTATCAAGAAGGTGGTGACCAGGTTGTCGGAATTGGCGGGATTGGGAAAAAACTCTCCCAACGCCACTGGAGTGCGTTCCGACTGGTATCCCGTTTCTTCGCCGACTTCGCGGACAATCGCCTCCGCTGGAGATTCGTTGAATTCGACCATACCTCCGGGAGTTTCGATCGAAAAACGTCCGGTCCCATGGCGGTATTGTTCCACCAAGACCACCTTGAGCTCGGGCGTCAAGACAACCGCGTTAACCCAGTGCGTATATTCGTGAACGTAGATCTCGATGACTTGACCCCCAGGAAGCCGACACCGGTCACGGCGGGTCCGGAGATAGGGGGGGTTGTCAATCACGTATTCGCACGACAACACCGTCCACTTTTCCATTGCATCACCTCGTCGCTTAGGCTATTGTATCGCACGCAAAGCAAAATGGCATCCACATCGATCAGGGGTTTCCATCGGTCGGCCTCCCCGCCACCGCTCAGATCATCGTATAATGATGTAAATGTCATAGACCCACGCCCGAAGCCGGGAGCTTTGGGATACTGCGCCCGGGCCCGAGGTTGACTCCTAATCCGAAGGACTCCATTCGGCGGGCACAGACTCGGAAATAAGTCTGCAGTTTCCGACCCTGCGCGGAACCGGGGAGTGCAACAAGTCCCCCTGCGGGGACTTCCGAGGGTCGCCCCCCTGCGGGGACTTCCGAGGGTCGCCCCCCTGCGGGGACTTCCGAGGGTCGCCCCCCTGCGGGGACTTCCGAGGGTCGTGCGGGGAGATGAAGCAACGCGAGTGATCCTGGTTTAGCGAGGCAAGATCTCGATCCAAAAGGTTATCACCCCCTTACGGAGGACGCCAGAAAGGAAGCCGCCTATCATGGTCTTGGGGTTGCATTGCCAGCGCGCCAAGCCGGGTGCCGAAAAACGAGCCCAGCGCTGGCTCACAGCGAGAAGCACGATGGTCGACAAGAGCTTTCCGCTTACCCTTTTCCGCAAGGATGCCGTAGCGGATCAACCGGGGTTGCCGCCTTTGCGCATGAAGCTCAATCCGGAGAGCAAAATGGCGTCCGGCTGCTCACGCCCCAAGGTCACCTGGTTCGAGGAGATCGTCCATCTGCCTCGGATTGCTCGGTTAGCGCGGCCATTGGGCGAGGGATGCCGATGATACTCGAGTTGATGGTCGCCGTGTGCATCATGTTAAACGCTATCGTGCTCATTTTGCTGTTAGGTCGCACTATGCCGGGAAGGCTCCAAGATTTCCTGACCGATAGGGTTCAGGGGTTGGAGCACGCCCAGGACCGGTTGCAAAAATCGCTGCGTGAAGCTCTGGCCGAATCGCGCGAGGAGACCTTGCGCACTTCACAGCGTGGTCGGGAAGAGCTGACCCACCTTTTCCGGCAATTAGTCGACGGCCTGGATCGCACCATGGCTCAACAGATGGAACGCTGGCGGGACCATCAGGCAATCACCACCGAACGCTGGCAGGAAATGACCGCCGCCGATAATGACCGTTTCGCCGCCTTTGCCCGCGACAACCAGGCCCACCATCAACATGCCGTCGAGCTCCTAGGGGAGGCCTTTCGCCGCCAGTTCGCCCTGCTCGATGCGTTCGCCAAACAGTTTGCCGAACTGACCGCGATCAATGAACGACGGTTGGAGTCCATGCGGCAGACGGTGGAAACCAAACTGAGCGAGTTGCAGGCCGATAACACGGCCAAGTTGGAACAGATGCGGGCCACCGTCGACGAGAAGCTGCACCACACGTTGGAACGCCGCTTTGGCGAATCTTTCCGATTGGTTAGCGAGCACTTGGAGCAGGTGCAAAAGGGTTTGGGCGAGATGCAGACGCTGGCGGCTGGAGTGGGGGATCTCAAGCGCGTATTAGCTAACGTAAAGGTGCGGGGCACCATGGGAGAAGTGCAGTTGGAGAGTCTCTTGGAACAGACCTTGACTCGCGACCAGTATCGGCAAAACGTCGCCACCACCCCCGCTGGCCGCGAACGCGTCGATTTTGCCATCTGGCTGCCGGGCGGCCATGACCGCGACCAAGGGATTTGGCTGCCGGTTGACGCCAAGTTCCCGCTGGAAGACTATCAACGCTTGCTGGATTCGGAAGAGGCGGGCGACCAAGCGGGGATGCTTGATGCCGGCAAGCAGCTGGAGGCTCGGGTCCGCCAGGAAGCCAGGAGTATTCGGGAAAAATACGTGCATCCTCCCTTTACCACCGATTTCGCCATTCTGTTCGTTCCGATAGAGGGGCTGTTTGCCGAAATCCTGCGGCGACCTGGATTGTGGGATGCCCTCCAGCGGGAGTACCGGGTAATTGTCACCGGACCCACCACCATCAGCGCGCTTTTGAACAGTTTGCAGATGGGGTTTAGGACCCTGGCCATCGAGCAACGCTCTAGCGAAGTGTGGATCTTGCTCGCCACGGTGAAGGAGGAGTTTGGCAAATTCGGCGACATACTTGAGCGCACTCAAAAGAAGCTACAAGAGGCCAGTTCGACGATTGACACGGCGGCCGTACGTTCACGGGCCATCGAACGGAAACTGCGCTCCGTGGAAACGCTGCCGCCTGAATCCATGCAGTCCGCTTTCAGCAAGCAACCCCTCGGCGGAGAACCGGATGGCTGAGCGTGGCCACGAGGCCGACGAGCCGATACCGAACATTGACACCTTGTCAACCCCGGCCGGCCAAATTCTTTTCCGGCCAGCGGAGGTCAGTCGTCAAGGTCGGCGGAGCCGCCGCAGGGAAACCTTGACGAGGACCGAGGCTGGCCTATCCTGGCCAAGGCCGGACGGGGTCGCTGGTCCCTGCCCGATGCATGCGGGGGAATCCTGTGACGGATGGTTTGAGGCGACGGCGGATCATTCTCGTATACGCGGGCTGATGGCTCTCGCAGGAGAGCATAACCGCAAGTTAGCGAATCCGACGGGAG
>JAJZXC010000232.1 GCA_021846365.1 Bacillota bacterium
TGCTGGCGGCGGAGGCGATTGGGGCGGCGAATGGGGCCTGCCGGATCGAACCCGCGGGGTTGGGGGAGGCGATCGGCGATTGGGCAAGTTTGGCGGTGGCGCAGTCGCTAGCTCAGCCAAGGCTGAGGAATCGCCAGGGCCATCGGAGGATGAACCGGCCGGTAGCCGGAGGCAGGATGGCACGCGAGCGACACACCTGAAATCCGGGTAAGTCCCGGTCTCTTTCACCACCCGGTGGAAAAAGGAGGGGGCAGCCATGCGGATTACCAAGGTGGAATGCCATGTGATTGGCAACTCTTGGAAGAATTGGGTGTTGGTGCGCATGTTGACCGATGCTGGTCTCGAGGGTGTGGGTGAGGCAACCCTGGAACACCGGACGCGCGCGGTTGCCGAAGCCGTCAAGGAATTGACGCCCCAGGTTATGGGCCGAGATCCCGCGGACATTGAGGACCTGGTGGTAACTCTCCGTCGCGACACCTACACGCCGGGGATTCTGGTCAATAGCGTGTTAAGCGGATTCGAAACCGCGATGTGGGATATCCTGGGCCAATATCACCGCGAACCGGTGTATCGACTGCTGGGGGGAGCAGTTCGACCGTCTATCCCGGTGTATGCCAACGGCTGGTACCGGGTTGAGCGGCGCCCGGAGGAATTTGCCGAGGCGGCCGAACTGGCCCTCGATCAGGGGTTTCTTGCGGTCAAATTCGACCCCTTTGGAGCTGGTCGCGGGAGGCTCAGCGAAGACGCGTTCCGCCTCTCGCTTTCCCTGGTGGAGGCGGTTTCGGCCCGGGCTGAAGCACGTGGCGCCGATATCATCATTGAAGGTCACGCTCGCTTTGATATTGCTACCGCCAAGCGCATCGCGCGGGTGATCCGGGACTACCATCCGCTTTGGTTTGAGGAACCCTGCTATGCTGCCGACTTGCGCGGACTGCGCGAACTGCGCCAGGGCACGGAGATTGCCATCGCCGCCGGGGAGCGGTTGGTGCATTTGTCCGATTTTCGGCACCTTTTGGAGGCGGGCGAAGTTGACATCGTCCAGCCCGATCCGGCACATGTTGGAGGGATTCTGGCGGCGAGGAAGATTGCCGCGGTGGCCGAGAGCTTTTCACGATATTGCACGTTTCACAGTCCCCTGTCACCGGTGACCACGGCGGTGGCCATGCAGTTGGCCGCCGTCTGCCCCAATTGCGACATCCAGGAGGACTTTGATCCGTTTAACGCGGCCTGGACGCGGGATATTTTCGGCGCGCCCCCACCCCTGGTCGAGGGGGCGCTGGCCCTGCCCGGTGAGCCGGGCATTGGTGTCCACGTAAATTGGGATGCGGCGCGGCAGCATCCTTACGACCCTGATGCCCGACAGAGGTTGTTCGAGCCCGGATGGGAACGTCGCCAGGGGAGGCATGGTGAGTGAGTTTGGGGCTCCGTTCTCTCACCGTGCGCCAGGCAGGCGACAAAAGCGGTAAAATAAGCAAGAGTCGGTCAGGAAAGGAGCCCCGGCGATGCCCTCACCCGGTTCGATGAATGAAGCGCGCTCGATCGAAACGCTCAACGGCGAACTGCTCAAGATTCGGTACAAGAATCAAAATGGCTGGTGTATCGGAGAAGCTCGGCTAAACCATGGCTCCGAAACGGTGGTGGGCGAATTGGCCGAGATCCCGCAGCGCCAGGCACTGATCTTTTACGGGTACTGGGAGGCACATCCCAAGTACGGCTTGCAATTTCATGTGCAGGCCACGCGCTCGCCCGACCCTTTGGCGGGTCCCGGCATGGTCCGCTATCTGGCCACCGCGCACTGTCCACATTTGGGTCCAAAAACAGCCAAGAAATTGGCGGATGCATTTGAAGCCGAGACCCTTGATATTTTGCGCTCGGATCCCGAGCGGGTGGCTACCTTGCCGGGGATCAGTTTGGACCGTGCCCGGCAATGGAAACAGTTCTTCGTCGATCAGCAAGGTGCGGACGACATCATCGTGTGGCTGCTGCAGTGGGATATTGACCCCTCGGTTGCTCGCCGGCTGTATCGTGAGTATGGGGCGGGGGCAATGGAGCGCGTGCGGGCCAACCCCTACAACTTGACCCAAGACACCTGGGGCGTGGGTTTTCGTACCGCCGACCGAATGGCCCTATCCATGGGCTGGGGCTCACTCAGTGCTGAACGGCTGGAGGCCGTGTGGCGTTTTGGCCTGGAGACGGCCCTAAATCAGGGCGACTGCTATCAGACCACCGATCAGCTGACTGAGCAGGTGGTGGCGTTACTCGACGATCAGGACGGGGAGGCGGTGCGGAAGGCACTCGAGGCCATCCGGGAGAGGCTGACCCAACTGCCCGATGTGATGGCCGATGACGAGCGTTGGCGACTGCGCTGGGTGCATCGCCTGGAAGAATCGCTGGCCATGGCCTTGCGGAACCATCCGTCGAGGGCGCCTAAGGCGTCCGCGGTGGACTGGGCGTGGCTTGAAGCGGAGACCGGGGTGACCTACGCGACGGCTCAGCGCGAAGCCCTGGTTGGGGCCCTGAATGCCTCGTTCAGCATCGTTACCGGCGGGCCCGGAACGGGGAAGACCACCATACTCAACGGCCTCTTGGTCTGGTTGACGCGACGCCAGGGCGTGGCCTCCAATCGCATTGCGCTGGCGGCCCCTACGGCTCGGGCCGCCCAACGCATGACTCAGTTGACCGGTCACGATGCGCAGACGATTCACCGGCTGCTAGGTTGGAGTCCGCCGGAACGGGGATTTATCAAGATGGCGGGCAACCCGGTTGATGCCGACTGGCTGATCATCGACGAGGTATCCATGGTGGACCTGCCGTTGGCCCATGCCCTCTGGCAGGCGACCGCCCCGACGACGCGAGTGCTGTGGATTGGTGATGAACATCAACTGCCGTCGGTCGGCCCTGGCAGCATCCTCAAAGACGTCATTCACAGCGGGCGATTTCCCATCTATCGCCTGACCCAAAACTTTCGCTCAACCTCGGGAATTACGGTGGCGGCGCACGATCTGTTGGCCCACCGGGTTCCAAAATCCAACCTTGACGTGACTATCGTCCGCCACCAGAAGGGAGACGACAAACTGGCGGTGCAGCAGGAGATCTTGGAACAGATTCTACTCCTGCACCGGCGCGGAACGCCGTGGGAGGCCATCCAGGTGTTGACCCCGATTCGCCGGGGACGGCTGGGCACAGACGGGCTCAATCCGTTGCTGCGGGACCTGATGAATCCGGAACATGCAGGTCAATCGCGCTTTATCGCCAAGGGAGGTCTCGCTTTTCGCGAGGGCGACCGCTTAATGCAGACTAAAAATGCGTACGGCAAGAACGTATTCAATGGGGACATGGGCGTGGTGGTTGCGATTCGCCCCGATTTGGCGGAAGACGACGACGACGATCGCTTGTGGGTGCAATTTGCCGACCAAACCGTGGGGTTTTCCGCCGAGGAGGCGTACACCCTTCGTCTGGCGTATGCCACCACCGTGCATAAATCGCAAGGTTCCGAGTATCCAATCGTCCTCTTTCCGCTCTTTTATGACGCCTACGTGATGTTGCACCGCAACTTGGTATACACCGCCCTCACCCGGGCCAAGGAACGCTTGTGGCTGTATACCGAGGCGTCGGCGCTGTGGCTGGCGCTCAAACGCGGCGACGGAGCCGAGCGGCAAACCGGACTGACCGAGAAGATACGCATATGATAGGCAGCTTAAATTTAGTCGGCGGGAATATGAGCACGAAGTCCCAAGTGCTTGCCTGATCACGGGGCATAACGTCCACCCAGCCAAGATGGGGGGATTTGGCTGCCCTGATGGCATCCCCATGACCCTCCTAATCCAAGGAGGTTGTCCATTTATTCCGGCTTCCGAATCGGGCCACACCATATATACGGAGCAGATCCAACGAGAATCATATATATGGTGTGGCGGATGACCGAATGTCAATTTATTAGGATGCGCCGTAAAACTCCGCCGTTCAGGGCGGAGATATCCCCGGCTTTGGGGTAGGTTTGGGGATTTCCTACGGTCATAAGGCGTTGCCGCCAGGCAAATCTCTTGCTAAAATATGTATGTTCGCTCTTTGACAACTGGATACGTTCGTGCGACCGCCAGGCGCTCTGGACCGCGGTCGATGCCGCCGCGGAGCCAGGTTAACCGCGCCCGATTCACTTTCTCGCCATCCGCCTCCGACCCATAGACCACCACATGTGATCCCCTGACCAATACGTCCAAATCGATCAAGCCCTGCGCCCGCAGTCGGGTGCGGAGGTGATCGCGAAACAATGGTGTCAAGTTAAGCGGATCCACAAATAGAGAGAATTACCTGAGTTATATGTGCGAACCAAGGAAACAAAAAGCTGGACAGGTTTGACATAATTTGGTATGGTTTTCTGCAATCCCATTCTCTAGGAGGGCTTGCAGATGTTCACCAAAGCACAACGGATTTTTGAACGGATTGCCGAT
>JAJZXC010000233.1 GCA_021846365.1 Bacillota bacterium
AGGAGAGCGAAATGAGCACTAAAGTTCGGCACGGAGCGAACGACCGCATCGGTTACGCCATTTCGGGCTCCATCACGTCTTAGGCGCACTTTCCAGTCAAAGCGCCGACCGGGAGTCCCGACCGGCGCTTTTTATGTGCCAGGGTTCTTCGCTCCCACGGTCAGCCCAACTCTTTTCCCACCAGTCCCACGGCCACAAGGAGGCATATATGTCCATCGCCGGCGGTGAATTTACCCGTCCTCTCGCAGTCGCCCCAGAGGCATTGGCACTCTCTGCAGTTGGTGTCTACAAATCCTTTCGCGAGCGCGAATCGGGAAATCGTCAATGGCGTCGAGTCGACGCTGTATCCGGTATCGATTTGACGGTGCCCCGGGGAGAAATTCTCGGCATCCTCGGCCCCAACGGTTCGGGAAAGTCAACCTTGATCCGCATTCTGGCCACCTTGTTGATGCCTGACCGGGGACAGGTCGAAATATTCGGCTATGACGTCAATCGGCATCGGCTACTCGTCCGCCGCTTGATCAACCGAGTCTCAGTTGAAGCCAGTTTCTTCAAAAAGTTGACCGCTGAGGAAAACCTGGCCTACGCCACCGGCCTCTACGGCGTGCCCAACCGTGAGGCCCAGACCATGGCGCGTGCCATTCTCGATCGGTTGGGGCTGCCGGCCAAGAAGCTGCGGGTTCCACTTGAGCAATTATCCCGCGGTCAACAGCAAAAGGTCGCCATTGCGCGGGCCCTGCTCACATCGCCGACGCTTATGTTGTTGGACGAACCGACGACGGGACTCGACCCCAAGTCCCGCCGGGAGGTGCAGCAGTTTGTTTTGGACGTGCGGCAAGGTCACGACGCGACGATTGTGATTTGCACCCACGACATGGATGAAGCGGAGCGGCTGTGTGACCGGGTCGCCATTATCAACCAGGGTCGATTTGAGGCGGTGGGGACCCCCGAGGAATTGAAGGCCCGCCACGGAGCCACCTTGGAGGCCGTGTTTTTCACCCTGATCGGCGAGTCGACGGCGCAGACGTACTAACACATTAAAATCAAGGGGTGGCCCCGAACTCACCTGCTGATCATCACGCTGAGGAGGAACTATGACGCGCGTCATCGGGGAAAGTCGAGCGGTGTGGGCGCTCATTCGCCGCAACTTCCACCTGCTCCGACGCTATTTAGGCTGGGAGTTGGTGTTTTGGTTTTACAATGTCATTAATACGCTGACTATCGGCCTGATTGGATTCTCGATGCCGGCCGGGCCGGCCCGCAATCGGATGGTGATCTACCTGGCCATCGGGGCTTTGCTCTGGAATTTCTTGTCCATTCTGTTCCAAGAAGTTTCGACGTCCGTGCAATGGGAACGCTGGGAAGGCACCATCGAGTATAGCTTCATGGCCCCGATTCGACGCATCACCTATTTAGGCGGCGTCTGTGCCTGGGCCGTGCTCTACGGATTGGTGCGCACGGTGGTCATTCTCATCGCGGTCGCCTTCTTCTTTCACGTCAACCTGGCCGGAGCCGACCTACCGGGCGCGGCCATGGTTTTAGTGGCCTCCAGCGTCCCTTTCATCGGCCTCGGCCTGGTGGCCGCCGTTCTTCCCCTGTTGTCGACGGAGCGCGGCGCACAGGCTACCCAGGTCATCCAGGGCGTGCTGCTCCTGGTGTCGGGGGTATATTATCCGATCAGCGTGTTGCCGGGATGGATCCGTTGGGCGGCCGTACTGTCTCCCGCCACCTACACGCTGGACGCCGTGCGGAGGGCCGTGTTGGCTGGCGCCCCGCTGACTTCGCTCTTTGCCGTCTCGATTGGCCTGTTGGCCTCTGGCCTGGTGCTGATTCCACTCGGGCTAGGCATCTTTACCCTAGCCGAAAGACACGCGATGCGCACCGGCTCGCTGAAGCGAAACGGGTAGTTTCGTTCCTCCCGGCCAAGTCGGGCAGCGGGACGCGAGTCATCCGGCGTCCCGCTGCCCGACGCGTCGATTGACTGGTCAAGAGGGCACTGGATGGCTGCTGGTCCGCTCCGCTTCCTGACGCCAAAGGGGCGTCATGGGTTCGTGGTTCTGCTGAAACCAACGCTCCGCGTTTTCTCCCGCCGCCAGGGGAGTGTACCACCCTTTTTGCTCCATGAAGCGATAGAATTCGTAGGCGGCATCCAGATAGTAGCGCGACATTTCTGACAGTGCGCGCCGAAGGCCCACGTGGGAAATTTCGCTAGCAGCCCAAATGGCGCGCACGGCCATGGTCTTCCCACAATCCAGTAAGTCGGCGGCAATCGTGCGGTCCGAAAATCCCTGAGTAAATTTGGGCTGGACGGCTTTTGGTGACTGGTTGGCCAGCCCCCGCGGCCTGCCTTGTAGGCCACCGTCCAGGTTCTCGAAACGCTGGTTCAGAGAACCGCCACTGGCCATCTCGATGAGTTCGTCGTAGTGGATTTGCGCCTTGCGCCGCTCATGGTCTACCATGGTCTCAAGGTCAGGATCCTGGATTAGGTCCAAATAACCCTGGGTTTTCGCGACCAGAGTAGCTTGAGCGGAGCCAATTTCGTGAATTTGCAGCAGTTCGGATGGAGTAAGTTTTGGCACGGTCTGTCCTCCTCGGATTTGTTAGAAAATCACGCTGTAGTCTCTGCACCCGATGGCGGCATTATACGACTGCCACCTCACTCCCGCCTGCCTATCCGCTTTGCGTCCCGCTGGGCGATTAGTGCCAACTCCGCTGCCAGCAACGCGTGCTCCTGGGTCATCGCCCGCTCGCTCCCTTCGAGACAGTCGAGGATCAATTGCCCGAAAAACGGGTAGCCCACCTTGCCCTTGACGGGAATATGAAAGGCTCCCTCTCCATTGACCAGGTATACGTGGTCTCCCTCCGAGTCACGGCCGACATCGATATACTTGCGGAGTTCGATGTAGCCTTGGGTGCCCAAAATCACGGTCCGGCCGTCGCCCCAGGTCTTTAGTCCGTCGGGGGTAAACCAGTCCACCCGAAAGTAGCCGGATGCCCCGTTATCCAAGGTCAGCAGCGCCTCGCCGAAATCCTCCAGTTCGGGATAGCGGGGGTGATGATGGTTGGCCACCTGACTCGCGGCGACTTGGCCCCCCGAAGCTTGCGTGTAATAGAGAATTTGCTCGATCTGATGACTGCCGATGTCGCAAAGAATGCCGCCATATTGTTCACGCACAAAGAACCAGGCCGGCCGGGAGACCGCGTTAAGTCGATGAGGACCCAAGCCGGTGACCTGCAAGACCCGTCCGATTGCGCCCTCGGCAATCAACTGGCCGGCAAATACGGCACTTTCCACGTGCAAGCGCTCGCTGTAATATACCGCGTATTTTCGACCGCTTGCTCGGACGCCCGCCCGTACCCGCTTCAACTGGTCGAGGGTTGTCATCGGGCCCTTATCGGTAAAATAATCCTTTCCGCGGTTCAACACTCTCAGTCCGAGTTCCGCCCGTTGGGCGGGGACCGCCGCCGCCGCCACCATCCGCACTTCCGGATCGTCGAAAATCTGCTCGCTGCTGACTGCCGTCCGCACCAATGGGTATTGGGCGCGAAATGCGGCCACTTTGCCTGGATCGGGGTCATAAACCCACTTTAAATCCGCGCCGGCTTCAATCAATCCGTTGCACATTCCGTAGATGTGTCCGTGATCCAGGCCGACCGCGGCAAAAACAAAGTCTCCGGGTCCGCACACCGGGTTGGGCCGGCCTTGTGGAGCATAATTCATGCCATCGCGCACCGCTCTTCTCCCTCCGCAGTTTGCCCTCCTATCGCGGCATCCGAGCCCAAACCGTCCGCATCGCCCGTTAGCGAGGGTCTACACGACCGTATCTTCGCCGCAGACGACGTCGGTTCCTGCTATGCTGCTCGCTCAAGACTTGGTGTTGTTTCTCATCGCCTATGCCTATCGAATTCGCGTCGCTAGTCTCGCAATTTGGTGAAGTTTATCGTCAATACCAAAGACACACGTGACGATAGATTCCCTTTATCAGATGCGCCGTAAAACTCCGCCGTTCAGGGCGGAGATATCCTCGGCTTTGGAGTAGGCTTGGGGATTTCCTCCGGTCATAAGGCGAAAGTTTTCTGACCGTCCTTCCCCCTAATTTTGGGGTATGCTTAACAAGTGTTCGCTCTTTGAAAACTGGATACGTTGGCGGTTGTTTCCCGCAAGCGTGGGGGACGTAAAACCTAAATTCCCGCTACGGATTATACCTACAGATGATGTTTCGCAGAAGATGTAATGCGGTAAACGGCTGATCCTCCCGGTTAGTAAGGTCTTGGCTCGATTTTCTGGCTATGGATTTTTTTGCCTGACCTTGTTGTATTTGCCCAAGCGTAGGTATAATATATT
>JAJZXC010000234.1 GCA_021846365.1 Bacillota bacterium
ATGATAACTGACCTCCTCTCAGAGTAACTCAGCGGGAAATGCTGAGAGGAAGATCTTCGACGTTGGCCGGAAAACTCCTTTACCCAGACAATTCCGACTTTTCACCACATAAAGAAAATAAAACTGGGGATAGATCAGGGGTCGCCGGGATGAGCCCCTTCCTGGTTCGCCGACCACTGCGCCGAGACCGTTGGCCCCAAACGTCTTATGCTAGTCTCCCGACCGTTCCGACCCTAGTTTCCGAAAACCCGAATCCGTGACAGAACGATTCAGAAATAACCGATAAAGGCAGGACAGCCCTTATATGGCAAATAATGGGGAAGATCAAGCGTGACCAGGGAACGGGTATCGTTCTATTTAGCCGGAACGACTTGCAAAGCGCGGTAGATGGGTGGTTCGAATGGGAAGTGGAAAAAGATGCGGAGGGCATATTCGTGCGAAAAATCGCGACGGTCCCCACATAACCTAGCGCTACACATTAAAGGTTGAACACCGCTTATTTGCTTTTATCAGTCTTAACTGGCGCGGACGACCATTGCGGACCTATGCCACGATCGTGAACTGTATAGCAAACAAACATACCGATGCGGGGCTTACAGGACAATCGCAAATCGACACAACAGTGTATCCGACCGTAATCCGCGTCGATGACGAGACTATGGCCGGACTAGCCGTAGAGCCAGAAGTCTTCCATCCCGAGTGTAATTATGTGATTAAACCTCAAGCCTCAGATGCATAGTGTATTATTGCGCGCGTCCTATGGCGGCGTCGGTTAAGAAACATTATCACAAAAATCCATGTTTGGTGAGGGTTAGTCCATTAATAGAGTTGGGATCCGGTGATAAAAATATATTCGATGGATAGATTAACGGAGAAATCCGTTCCACAAACCGAAAGGGCAAGGGAAACCGCTCGGAAGCGAGGGGTTGGATTTGTTGGCCGGCGTTGTTGGCCAAGGCGGGAACGACTGTCGAACGATGAAGTGGTGCCGGAAGCCAGGCATTAACCGGCTGTGTGCGCACAGTTACTGTTGGAGGCGGCCTCGGAATCGCGTCGCTCCCCAGTTTCGCGGCACGCACCGCGTTCAGTTATGACTCGGCGAAAAAGTTGGAGCACCAAGGAGGAGGTCACACGCAATGACGCGAGTCACGGTATGGAATGAGTACCGACATGAACGCAGCGAACCCCAGATTCAGCGGGTATACCCACAGGGGATGCATCAGGCGATCAAGGAGGCCCTAGAGCCGAGGTTCGGCGTGCGCACGGCCACCCTGGATGAGCCGGAACACGGACTGACCGAAGAGGTGTTGAATAACACCGACGTCTTAACCTGGTGGGGACATGCGGCTCACCAAGCGGTGGCCGACCATGTTGTCGACCGGGTGCGGCAGCGAGTCTTAGAGGGAATGGGGCTGGTAGTGCTGCACTCGGCGCACCATTCCAAGATATTCCGGGCACTGATGGGCACCACCTGCAGCCTCAAGTGGCGAGAAGACGGTCGGCACGAACGCATTTGGGTGGTCAATCCCGCTCATCCGGTGGCCCGGGAGTTGCCGCTCTGGATCGATTTGCCCCAAGAAGAGATGTACGGGGAGATTTTCGACATTCCAGTTCCTGACGAACTCGTCTTCATCAGTTGGTTTCCGGGAGGCGAGGTGTTTCGGAGTGGAATCGGATATTATCGAGGGCGCGGCCGCATCTTTTACTTTCGGCCTGGCCACGAGGCGTTTCCAACCTACTACCATCCGCAAGTCCAAACGATTTTGCGCAATGCGGTGGCGTGGACGGCTCCAACCCTGGGCCCGGCCCCTGAATTTGAGTGGTCGGCAGCGTTGGAACCAACGGTGGGCAAGGCGCAGCCCGACGCTTGACGAGGAATCCGCGTCTGCGAGGATTCTCAACCGCTACCATGGAAAGGGGCGTTAAAGATGACCGATACCGTGCACGTAGGCGTCATTGGCTGCGGTAATATTGCTATGGGCAAGCACCTGCCGGCGCTGGCCGAGATTCCCGGGGTCGAGGTGGACGTGTTTTGTGACGTGGTCGCCGAACGCGCCGAAGCCGCTCGGCAACAGTTTGGACATGCGGGATCCCGCGTGGTTACGGATTACCGGGAGGCTCTTGAGATGCCCCTGGACGCGGCGTATGTCCTGACGCCCAATCGATGGCATGCGGAGATGACCATTGCCGCGCTCCAGGCGGGCAAGCACGTGATGTGCGAAAAGCCAATGGCGATTACCGGGCAGGATGCCGACGCCATGGTGACGGCGGCGGCCGAGGCACAGCGAATCCTGACCATTGGCTATCAAAACCGGTGGCGGCCGGAAGTCCAGTACTTGAAGCGGGTCTCGGAGGCAGGGGCGCTGGGCCGCATCTATTTCGCCAAAGCCTTGGCCGTGCGCCGTCGAGGAGTGCCCGTATATGGCGTGTTTTTGTCGGAGGCAGAACAAGGCGGCGGCCCACTCGTCGACATTGGCACTCATGCGCTCGATCTGACCCTCTGGTTGATGAACAACTACCAGCCCAAAATGGTGGTCGGCACCACGTTTCGCGCGCTGGCCGAGCGTTCTGGCGAGGTCAACCCGTGGGGGGCCTGGGATCCGCAGCAATTCACCGTGGAAGATGCGGCGTTCGGATACATCCAAATGGCGGATGGTGCCCTGGTTTGGCTGGAATCGAGCTGGGCGCTCAACACCTTGGAGGTAGGCGAAGCCCAAGCGGTCTTGTGCGGTACCCAAGGGGGAGCGGACATGCGCCAGGGAGTGCGCATCAACGGCACCGATCACGGCGCCTTGGTCACAAAAATCCCGGATTTAGCCGGAAAACACCCGCAGTACACTGACATTGCCTTGGAAGCCAGGCCAGGTCTCACCGAGGCCAAGCTCTTCATCCGCGCGGTGCGGGGCGAGAGGGTGGCCTTGGTGGAACCCTGGCAGGCGGCGGTGGTCACCCGCGTGCTGGAGGCGATTTACACCTCGGCCCGCACCGGACAGCCGGTTTGGCTGGCATAAACCGCGGCCGTCGGCACCAATCGATCGACCTGTTTTCTGTCTCGAACCCCAAAGGAGGATTCGGATATGGTCCAGACAGATGCTATTCGCTGTGCCGTCATTGGCTATGGAACGGCGTTTAATCAGGGGCGTCATCACGCCCAGCAAATCGCCGACACCGACGGCATGCGGCTGACGGCGGTGTGTGACATCGATCCCGCGTGCGTGGCCGCGGGGCGGCAGGATTTTCCGGGAGTTGCGGGATTTACCGACGTCGACCAGCTGCTGTCGGCGGCGGTGGCGGATTTGGCGGTGGTGGTGCTTCCGCATCACCTGCACGCCCCGGTGGCCGAGGCGTGCCTCACCGCCGGACTCGATGTCGTGCTGGAAAAGCCGATGGCACTCACCGTCGATGAGTGCACGCGCCTCATTACGCTCGCCCGCGAGCGGCAGCGGATGCTCACCGTGTATCACAACCGGCGTTGGGACGGCGACTTTCTGACCTTGCGCCAGATTATTCAGGAGGGCACGGTCGGACAGGTGTTCCAGATCGAATACTTTACCGGCGGCTACTCCCATCCGGGGACGTCCTGGCGCGCCAACAAAGAGGTGTCGGGCGGCGCGTTCTTCGATTGGGGGGCCCACGTCGTGGACTGGGTACTGGGCCTAATGGAAGGACGGCGGATGGATGCGGTAACCGGCTTTTTTCACCAACTAGTATGGCAGGAGGTGAGTAACGAGGATCAGGTTCAGGCGGTGATTCGGTTTGCCGACGGTGCGGTGGCCGACATCCAGCAGTCGTATATCGCCTTGGCGGACAAAGCCCGCTGGAGGATTTTAGGCACCGAAGGCGCCTTGGTCGCCGTAGGAGAGCCGGGCAAGAACCCCCAGTGCCGACTTCGGGTGTTGCACGGGGGGCATCCGGCGGACATCGTGGTGCCGTACGCGGAGACGGTGCGGGGCACCTTTTACCCCCGCCTATATACACATCTTACCAGGGGGGCGCCGCTTGACGTCACCCCGGAGTCGGCCCGCCGGGTGATCGCGGTTCTAGAGGGTGCCGAGCAATCATCGGCCTCCGGTCGGGCGGTTACCATTCCCTTCGAGGATACGGTGGTATTTCCCCACTGCCGCACCTAGGAGCTTGTCCATAAATTGAAATCTCGGTCATTCGTTGCCCCATATATATGGTTCTCGTTGTATCGGTACCATATATATGGTATGTCTCGATAATAAATGGACAAGCTCCTAGGCAAACGCATTCGTCGGCCCCCGGTGTCCGACGAGAAAAGAGAGGAGGAAGCGCCATGCGGTGCTTGATTTTGGGCGGAATGACGGAACGCTTTCACGAA
>JAJZXC010000024.1 GCA_021846365.1 Bacillota bacterium
CTCTGACCCTGTGCGTACACTTCGGATCCGATGACAGGGCTATACATCCCTGCCCCGGGCATCGACTGTGTGACCACATAGACCCTACCACCCGATCGGGCTTTATTCTCTTGGTGGCAGCACAATGATGCGCAGACGTCAAGCTCTTCGGGCTTACCCTGTCGCTTCGAGTTCGTCGGCGGGCACGGCTTCGAGCACTCGTGCCACCTGTGTCCATATGGGGGATGGTAGCGAGTTGCGGAAAGGCGGCCTGCAGAGTCTCTGCCACACTCGGTTGCGTGAGTTCGCGATTACCTTCGCGGCGTGACGCACATTGCCAGAGCAAGAGAAAGACGCCATACACCAGCACGACGACTAGTTTGTTTAACCCTGGCAGGGCGGCGGGGGTCGGGCAACTGCCCAAAGTGTTCGATGAGGTCGGGCAGCCACGCAGAGATGCCGTCGAGAGCGGTTTGCCGAGCGGCCTTTTCTTCGGTCGAAGTGCTATAGGGACTTTTGCGATTGGGGTACGTGTTCGGGTGCAGTTTTTCGGGATTGGGCACGAAATATTCCTCCTTGTTCCTTCGCACGACTCGACTGCTTCGGCACACGGCCTTCGGGCGGCACGTGCGGCGAGCCAAATGTCAGATCCTTGCAGGTTAATTGTGACATGGCGAAATACGTCCTGTCCGGCTCTTTTGCGATGAAATATGTTTAATGGATCCCGAAATCATTACCACTGTTGGAATTCTATGGTCATGCTTCAGAGCTGCTGATCGACGCGTTCTCAACGACCCTCAGTCGAGGGACGGCCAGCAACCTTCAACGTCCAAAAACCCGCGTGGTTGTGGGAAACAGGCTCAAGCTACCGTTTTTGAGGAGGCGATTTCGGTGAAACTTTGGCTAAAACTTTGGGGCGGTCGACGAGCCGCCTGGTTGCCAAAAAAAGACGGCAACGTCTTAATAGCAACTGGTAGCCATGCATCTCGCACTGGTCGACGCAGCCAGTATGGGCATCGAAGCTTGGAGCGCCGAAACCACGCCGCAGCAAACGCCCCAAGCGTTGCTCAGACACTTTCGCAAGACCACCTCGGTTCGAGTGCGATGAGGTGCACCATAGTGTGACGCGAGGTCTGCCGACTGCGCATCTATAGCCCGGGTGATCTTGCGTTTTGCCGCTAGCCAGCGCCCAGGGAGGCGCTAAATCTAGACCGCTCCGGGGAGCGCAGCTTCATCGAGAAACCAGTGCAGCTCGCCATCAGTTGGCCGCACCAAGGTCGCTGGCCAATGAGCACTAGGGGGACTCCGGCGGATGGTGTCCACGACGGCCCGTTTATCCTGCCCCGTCACCAATAAAGCAACATGACGGGCATGGTTGATGGTCGGAAGGGTCATCGTGTAGCGCCAACTGCGGTGGACATCCACCCAGACATGGGCGACCCAGTCTTGACTGTCGAGTGCGGGTGCGTCAGGAAAAAGGGAAGCCGTATGCCCTTCCGGGCCAATCCCCAAGAGTACCAAGTCCAGTTGTGGCAGCCCGTTTTGTAAACACGCGTACAACTTGGTTCGATAGTCGGCGAGGGCGGCCGCAGGCTGATACTCCGTTATCCACCGGTGGACGGCGTGCGGAGGTTTGGGCAGACGTCTCAGCAAAATCCGGTTGGCCGCTCCGAAATTACTGTCACTATGGGTGGGCGGCACATCGCGCTCGTCACCCCAATAAAGGTCGGTAGAGGCCCAGGGGAACCGGCTGAGCCAAGGTTCTTCGCCCAACAGGTCATAGAGCTGTTGGGGCGTGCTGCCTCCCGAAAGCGCCCAGGTGAATCGGCCGCGCACTTGGATAGCGTCGGTGGCCCAGGTAATGAGGAGGTCGGCCAATTCGGCCACCTCCTCCGACGGGGCGGGTTGAACGTGTAAGATTGCCATGAGAGAACCTCCTGCCGGCGACTGCGATTCGAAGTGAGTGAGCAAGACAATCACCAAAGATGGCAGGGCAGCGTGACCGCCTCGCCATCCCGCTAGACCCGGTCGGTCAAGGTCACGACGGCCGGCGCCAAGCAAAATGAAACTGTTGAATCAACTGGTCGGCTTCCGCCGGGCCCCAGGACCCGGCCTCGTAGGTGGCGATGGGTCCCCGGGCGCGTTCCCACACATTTAGAATGGACGTGACCAATTCCCAGGCAGCTTCGACCTCATCCTTGCGGGTGAACAAGGTTGAATCTCCTAGCATGGCGTCGAGCAGGAGGCGCTCATACGCTTCCGGGGCGGCATCCTGAAAAGAGGTGTCGTAGAGGAATTCCATGTTGACCGTACTGACCCGCATACCCGCCCCGGGAACCTTGGCTCCGAAGCGCAGCGAAATTCCCTCGTCCGGTTGGATCTTGAGGATGAGCAGGTTGGGCTCCAAGGGCGTGTGGGTCTGACTGAAAAATGGATGCGGCACCTGCTTAAATTGGATGGCAATCTCCGTTACTCGCTTGGCTAGATGTTTGCCCGTGCGCAGGAAAAAGGGAACCCCCGCCCATCGCCAGTTGTCGATGGCCAATTTCAGGGCCACGTAGGTCTCGGTTCGACTATCGGAAGAAATGTCCGGTTCGTCTAGATAACCGACCACGGACTGTTCCTTGATGGTGCCCGCCTCATACTGTGCGTACACAGTATTCTCGGTAACGTCACGAGTTGAAAATGGATGAATCGCGCGTAACACCTTTACCTTTTCGTCTCGTACCGCATCCGCCTCGTTGGCTATCGGAGGCTCCATAGCAATCAGGCAGAGAAGCTGCATCATGTGATTCTGAACCATGTCGCGAAGTGCGCCAGCACTATCGTAGTAGCTTCCTCGACCTTCCATGCCCAGCGACTCGGCGACCGTAATTTGGACGTGGTCAATATATTGACGGTTCCACAGCGGCTCAAAAATCCCGTTGGCAAACCGAAAGACCAAAATGTTCTGCACCGTCTCTTTGCCCAAATAGTGGTCGATACGAAAGATCTGCGATTCATCGAACACGCCGTGGAGTTCGCGGTTGAGCGTCTGGGCGGATGCTAAGTCGCGCCCGAACGGTTTTTCCACCACGATCCGAACCCAATCCTTGCCCGACTTGTTAAGCCCGTGTTGTCCCAATTGTTCGGCGATGACGGGATAGAACGACGGGGGCGTGGCCAGATAAAAAAGCCGGTTTTTTACCTGGGGCATGGTGCCCGCGACCATCTCCAACGCGGTTCGCAAGCGATCATAGGCTTTGGCATCGCTGAAATCGCCTTCAACGTAATGAATGTTCTGCTCAAACTTGTCCCACAGGGCTTCGTCAATGGGACGCCGGGAAAATTCCTCGACCGACTTGCGGAGCAATTGGCGAAAGGACGTGTCATCGTTTTTTTGTCTGGCCAGGCCGATGACCGCAAAATTGTCGGGCATCCAGCCGTCAACGATCAAGTTGTAAAGCGCCGGAAACAGCTTGCGATGCGACAGGTCTCCGGCGGCGCCGAAAATAATCATCACAAACGGCTCGGGATGGCGCCGGTCAGGTGGCGAGCCGGGAGTCGAGCGAACAACCGTATGATCCATCCAACAATCCCCCCTTTTGCGTTGGTGGTTACTGGGATTTCACCGCATGTCCGCCAAATTCGTTGCGCAGTGCCGCAATCACCCTTGCGGAATAGGACTCGTCTTGCCGTGATGCTAGGCGTTGCAGAAGTGACAGAGTGATGACGGGGGCGGGAACATTCTCGCGGATGGCTTCGTCCACTGTCCAGCGCCCTTCGCCGGAATCCTCCACGTACCCGCGAATGCCCTCAAGGTTCGGGTTTTTGCTATAGGCGTCACTCAACAGATCCAAAAGCCACGAACGAACGACGCTGCCATGACGCCACAACTCGGCGACCGCGGGCAGGTCGAGAGAGAAGGCCGACGCTCGCAAAATCTCGAAACCCTCGCCGTAGGCGGCAAGCAGGCCGTATTCAATGCCGTTGTGGACCATTTTCACAAAGTGACCGGAGCCAGCCGGACCCACGTGCAGGAAGCCGTCTTTCGGCGCCAGGTCGACAAAGATGGGACGCGCCATCTCAACCGCCTCGGGAGTCCCTCCGACCATAAGACAATACCCGTTCTCAAGGCCCCAAATTCCTCCGCTGGTGCCGGCATCGACGAAACGGAGATGTTGTTGAGCCAGCGTGGCGGCTCGACGCATGCCGTCGCGAAAATTTGAATTGCCGCCGTCAATAATCAGATCACCGGGTTGCAGTCGCGTAGCCAGTTGTTCGATGGTGTCCTCGGTCGCAGTGCCTGCCGGTACCATCACCCAAACCACCCGCGGCACTTCTAATTTAGCGACCATCTCCTCAAGTGAATAGGCCGCGACCGCACCCCAAGCGGCGGCTTGATCGACCGCCTGGCGAGCTTGGTCGTAGACGACTATGCGATGACCACGTTGATGAAGACGCTGCGCCATATTTCCGCCCATCCGGCCTAAGCCGATCATACCCAGTTCCATCAGCAGCAAATCCTCCCTTGGCCGCAGAATTTCAGCGGCCCATCAATTTGCGGATACCCTCAACCCAGTTCCCTTGCAGGTGCACATTGATCACCCTGCGCTGATGGGCGACCAGGGACTCAAAATCGCCCAGCGCTTGTGCCAAAATGAGCGTTTCAAAGTCATAGCCGACGTCGGGCACGGCCAATTTCGGACCCTCCACGTTAACCAGCTGCAAGAACACGCCGAAATCGGGACCTCCCTTGTGCAGTTGCCCCGTAGAATGCAAAAAGCGCGGGCCAAACCCCAGCGTGGTCGCCGCGCGGGTCCCGGTGCGAAGGTGACCACGCAGGTCCTGCAGCACCGTCCAAGACTCCTCGCTGGGATCGACATAGGCCAGGATAGCCAAGTAATCATTGGCCCGGGCGGCTCTTTTTAGCGCGAGCAGCAAATCGGCGGGACGGTGCACGGCGGATAAATCGACCCGATTGGCGCGGACCTCGAAATTTCCTTGGACCCAGTCGGTCGCCGGCTGGGGAAGTGCATGGCGCTGCTCATAGTGTTGGATGAGGCGCTTGGTGTTGTCCTTGCTCTCCTGCACGTTGGGCTGGTCAAAGGCGTCGATGTGCAGGATGGCGCCGGCGATGGCGGTGGCCACCTCCCAACGGAAAAATTCTGCGCTGAGGTCGAGGCTGTCGGCGATCTCGAGTTCGATGACGGGCTGGCCGATCTCGGCCAGTGCCTGCAGTGGTGGGGGCATGGTGGCTTCCTCGCGCGTGCGGTAGGCGACGAAAACCCGATCTTGACCGTACTCGTCTGGATTCGCCAACGCCTCGTGGGCGACCGGGATCAGCCCGCGGCCCGACTTGCCCGTCGATTCTGCCAGCAGTTGCTCTATCCAGTCTGCCATCCGACTGACGGCGGGGGGGAAGACCAGGCTGACCTTGTCCCGTCCCTGGCGGGCGAGCACACCCAGAGCGGCGCCCAGCCGTCCGCCAGGGTTTTGGTCTAGATTCGGCGTTTCGCACAGAGAGGACATGGCCAGTGCACGGTCGAGGAGTTCATTGACGTCGATTCCCTGCAGGGCGGCTGGCACCAAACCGAATAGAGACAGGGCGGAATAGCGGCCGCCAATGTCAGCCGGATTCAGAAATGTCCTCAAAAATCCGCGCGCCTCCGCTTCGCGTTCCAGGCTGGTGCCCGGATCGGTGATGGCGACGAAGTGGCGGCCCGGATTGGCAATTCCAGCGGCCTCGGCCTGATTCCAAAAGTAATGGTAGAACGCGTTGGGCTCGGTGGTCGAGCCCGATTTGGAGGCCACCAGGAACAGCGTGTGCTGAAGCGGCAGTGATTGTGTCAGATGGTCAACCGCGGCGGGATGGGTGGTGTCTAGCACGTGCAACTTCAATCCGGATTCCTGGTGGGGAAAACAGGCGATGAGCACGTCGGAGACCAGGCTCGATCCGCCCATGCCTAAGACCACGGCGTCAGTAAATCCCTCTTGCCGCACCGTATCGGCGAAGTCGGTCAGTTCGGCTGTCCGCTCGCTCGCCCACTCGGCAACGCGCAGCCAGCCCAAGGCGTTTTGAATTATGGCCTGATGCGACGGGTCGTCGGTCCACAGCGAGGGGTCGTGGCGCCATAAGCGCTCCACGGCCTGATCCGAGGTCATCGCCCGCGCTTGCGCGTCGACCTGGGCCGAGAAGCTTCCAAGCCGATAGAAGTCGGGATTGGCCGCGCGTAGGATGTCGAGTCGCTTGCGGGCGAGCCCCCGGAACAAGCTGACAAACGACGCTTCAAAACTAGCCACTCCCTCCAGCAGCAAGGTGGCGGTGACTTCGTCCATGTGAATTCCTGCCGCCTTCAGGGCGTTCAGGTGGTTTTCGGCGTCGGCAACCTCGCCGTCTATCGTGCGCGTGAAGTCCGACGCGCCGAGGACGGCCTGGATGGTCGCGGGAGGCATGGTGTTCACGGTGTCGGGGCCGATCAAGCCCTTGACGTATAGCAACTCTGAATATTTCGGATTTTTGGTGCTGGTCGATGCCCACAATGGCCGCTGCACGCGTGCGCCGAGTTCAGCCAAGCGGGCAAACTTGGGTGCGGCGAACCGGGTGCGGAATAACCGATAGGCCAGCTTCGCGTTGGCGATAGCGGCCTTGCCGGCTAGGTCGGGGTCGGCTCCGCGTTCAGCAATCAGGCGGTCGACCAGGGTGTCGACCCGGCTTACGAAAAAGCTGGCCACCGAGGCGATGCGGTCAATCGGTTGACCTTCCTTGGCGCGAGCCTGAAGGCCATTCAAGTAGGCGCTGATGACCTGGTCGTATGCCGAAAGGCTAAAGATAAGGGTTACATTGACGTTGATGCTGTCGCGGATCAACCGTTCGACGGCGGGAATCCCCTGTTCGGTAGCCGGCACCTTAATCATCACGTTCGGCCGGTCCAAGGTCCGAAACAGACGACGGGCCTCGTTTACCGTACGATCGGCGTTGCGAGCCATAGTCGGCGGGACCTCAATGCTGATGTATCCGTCGGCGCCTTGAGTGCGATCGAACACGGGACGCAGCAAATCGGCTCCCCGCGCGATATCGTCTAAGGTGAGTCGGTCATAGATGGCTGGCAGCGAAAGTCCTTCTTCGACGCCCTGCCGAATCGCGGGGTCGTAGTCCCCGGATCCTCCGATGGCTTTTTCGAAAATGGTGGGGTTAGAAGTGATGCCACTTATTCCTTGAGCGACCAGGGCTTGCAGGTCGCCGGAGTCAATCAGGCCGCGTTGGATGTTGTCGTACCACACGCTTTGTCCCAAGGCATTCACCTGAGCAATCTGATTCACGCTGTTCCCTCCCGATTACTTGCGCTCACCGGTAGCGGTGAGGACTTGATTCACGGCCTGTACCACCCGGTCGACGGTGAAGCCGAAATAAGGCAGCAACTGCTCAATCGAACCGGAGGCACCGAAGCCTTGCATCCCCAGGATCTTGCCGTGGCGACCCACGTACCGGTCCCACCCCAACGGACTTGCCGCCTCAATCGCCACCCGGGCGACAACCTCGCTGGGTAGGATCGATTCCCGGTATTCGTCTGGCATGCGGTCAAATAGTTCCCAGCAGGGCAAGCTGACCACACGCGCCCCGATACCGTCGCTTTCCAGCGTGCGGGCCGCGTCGAGGGCTAAGGACACCTCGGACCCCGTGGCCAACAATATCACGTCTAGGGTTTTGGTGTCGCGGACGATATAGCCACCGTTGGCCACCGGTGGCGCCGTCACCGGCAACACGGGCAGTTTTTGTCGGCTGAGCGCGAGCGCCACGGGGTGGTTGGTGGACTCTAACGCCACTTTCCACGCCTCACGGGTCTCATTGGCGTCCGCTGGGCGAATCACCCACAGATTGGGCAACGCTCGCAAGCCGGCGAGTTGTTCGACCGGCTGGTGGGTCGGGCCGTCTTCGCCGAGGCCGATAGAATCATGAGTGAAAACGTATATCACGGGCTGGCGCATGAGGGCGGCCAAACGGATGGCGGGTTTGGCGTAGTCGGAAAAGATCAAAAAAGTGCCCCCAAAAGGTCGAATGCCGCCGTGGAGAGAAAGGCCATTTAGGGCCGCCGCCATGGCGTGCTCGCGGACGCCAAAGTGGACGTTGCGGCCGTCATAGTGCTCCGCGGAAAAGTCAGCCGCGTCCTTCAGCCGGGTGTCATTAGAGGGGGCCAAGTCGGCAGAACCGCCGAACAAGGAGCGAACCTTTGAGGCCAGGGCATTCAGCACTTGCCCGGATGCACTCCGGGTGGCTAGCGTCTGACCCTCGGCAAATGTCGGCAACGACTGGTCCCAGTCGGATGGAAGGGTTCCCTGCCAGCGCGTCGCCAACTCCTCGCCAAGCTCCGGAAACTCTCGGCAGTAGCGTTGCCATGTCGTTTCCCAGGCCGCTTGCTGTTGTGCGCCCCGAGTCTTTGCCTCCAAGAAGAAGGTGCGCACGTCCTCGGGTATGTAAAACGGATTGTTAGGCCAGCCTAGATTGTTCCGGGTCAAGCGCACCTCTTCCGGGCCGAGGGGGCTGCCATGGGCCGCCGGTGAATCGTGTTTGTTGGGGCTGCCTTCGGCAATATGGGTGCGTACGGCAACCAGGCTGGGCTGGTCGGTGACGCTTCGGGCCTTATCAATCGCGGCGGCGATGGCCTCAACATCGGTTCCGTCGGCGACCCGCTCGGTATGCCAGCCGTAGGCGTGAAAGCGTTGCAAGACGTCTTCGGTAAACGTGATTTCCGTTTGCCCCTCAATAGAAATATGGTTGTCGTCATACAGAAAAACTATCTTGCCCAACTTGAGATGTCCCGCCAGCGAAGCTGCCTCGGCTGAAATTCCCTCCATCAAGTCTCCGTCGCTCACAATGGCGTATGTAAAGTGGTCGGTGACCGAAAACCCAGGCCGGTTGTATGTCGCCGCCAGATGCCGTTCCGCCATCGCCATCCCTACTGCGGTGGCAAAGCCCTGGCCCAAGGGGCCGGTGGTGGTTTCCACGCCCTGGGTATGCCCGTACTCGGGATGTCCAGGGGTTTTCGATCCCAGTTGACGAAAGCGCTCTAATTCGGCCAGCGGCAGGTCGTATCCGGTCAGGTGGAGCAAGGCGTAGAGCAGCATGGAGCCGTGTCCAGCGGACAGCACAAAGCGGTCGCGGTTGGGCCAGGCGGGATTGAGTGGGTTATGGTGCAAAAATCGGGTCCATAGGGCAAAAGCCATCGGCGCTGCCCCCATCGGAAGACCGGGATGGCCCGAACGAGCCCTTTCGACTCCGTCAACGGCTAGAAAGCGAATGGTGTTGATGGCGCGGTTGCTTAACGTATCGTCTGGCATAATCTACCTCCAGCAATTTGGTGCGAAGTGGCGCGCTGCCTGCCTTCGCGGGCTTCGTGAAACAGACACCACGAGGGCCAACCATAAACGGCGGCGGGGTCCCCGGCATTCAGGAAGTCGCCGTGGCCGAAGGCCTAACCGGAATTAAGGTTTGGCTGGTGCCTTTTGGCGGACTAGCGGCGTACGATTCGCAGGCCACGCACACCCCAAAGCCAATCAACGCCACTCTTGTAGCACCGTTTAGAGCCTCGACTTCATCGAAAGCGTGTACAATACCTTCCTCGTCCGTAGGGTTAGAGCTAAAAGGGCAAGAGCCTCAAGCTCCGGCCTTTAGGCCGGGGTGGTTGACATCTAGTGTTCCATCTTCGGTCCAAAACTAAAGCCGAGGTCCGTCCCTTTCCATTGTAGACCGCACGCCTATTTCTGGCAACGCACGACGAATGTAGGCGAGTCATGGTAACCTATACGAAAAATGGTGATTTGGAGGATGGGGTCGATGGCGTTGTTGGGAGTGGACATCGGCGGCACGAAAATTGCGGTGGGAATTGCAGATGATCAGGGGAACCTGTTAGACCAGGATCGATTCATGGTGGCCACCACCGGATCCCCTGGCCAGGCCTTGGATCGGGTGGCGGAAATGGCGCGCGCCCTGAGTGCACGGCGGCAGGATCCGCTGCGGCATATCGGGATCGGCAGTCCGGGTCCATTTCACGACGGTACCTTGGACAACCCGGCTAACCTTCCCGGATGGCATGGAGTGGATTTGGCCCGCAGCCTGTCCCAGCGCCTGGGCTGTCCGGCCACTTTGCAAAATGACGCCACGGCGGCGGCGATTGGGGAGTGGATGTTCGGCCGGGGACAACATACGCAACACCTAGCCTATATTACCGTATCGACTGGGGTGGGCGCCGGCTTTGTCTTAAACGGACAGCCGTACGGAGGCCCGCACGGCAATGCCGCCGAGATTGGACACATCGTCCTCGACCCCAACGGTCCGCAATGCAACTGCGGGTTGACGGGCTGCCTAGAATCCATGGCCAGCGGCACGGCGATGGGGCGCGTGGGCAATCAACGTCGGTCAGAGAGCGCCTACCTGTCAGCTGAAATCACGGCAGGGACCGTCATTCGAGCCGAGGACGTCATTGCTGGCTGGCACAATGGCGATGCGGTTTGCACCGAGATGGTTGACGACGTCGCCCGCCATCTTGGGCATGGACTAGGTATCTTGGTGAATTTGGTCAATCCTCAGCGCATCGTGCTAGGGGGTGGGGTGATGCATGCGGGTGAGCCACTGCTCGAAAAAATCCGGCATTGGACGGCGGTCTACAGCATGCCCACACTTTATCGAGAAACTGAACTGACGTTAAGTGGGTTGGGGGCAGACACCGGACTAGTGGGCGCCGTGGCCGTGGCCATGGTGGGGCGTCGAGGGTAAGGACCGACTCGGCCGACGAACCACAGTTGCACGGCAAGGATCCAGTTGAGACAAGGCGAGCGCGATTGACAGGGTTACGTACGCGCCCGTATACTTAACATGAAATTTAGCAAACCTAACATTGGGGCGTGAGTCGGAGGGATTAATTGTGACCGTCAGTGAAGTTATGCGCGTGATTCGAGAAAAACAGATTGAGATGGTCGACTTCCATCTCATTGATTTGCCAGGCATCTGGCAACATGTTACCCTGCCGGTGAGCCAGATTGACGAGGAACTGTTCGAGCAAGGTATTCCCTTTGACGGGTCGAGCCTGAGGGGGTTCCGCGGCATTGAAGAAAGCGACATGTTGATGTTGCCCGACTTCGACACTGCGGTGATGGATCCCTTTGGCACGGTGCCCACGCTCAGCATTATCGCCGACATCCATGATCCGGCACGGGTGGCCTATCAACGCGACCCGCGGCGAATTGCCAAAAACGCCGAAGAATACTTGAAGACGTCGGGCATTGCCGATGTAAGTTATTGGGGTCCCGAAGTCGAGTTCTTTATTTTTGATTCCGTGCGTTATGCCAGTCACGGCCATCAGTCGTACTACTACCTGGATTCGGAAGAGGGTTATTGGAACTCCGGACGGGAGGGCTTGGGGCATACGATCCGCCCGAAAGAGGGATACTTTCCGGTATCGCCGCTGGATTCCACCTACGGATTGCGCACGGCCATGGTCAAAGGATTACAAAGTGTTGGCATCAGGGTTGAAATGCATCACCACGAAGTGGCGTCCGGCGGCCAAGGCGAAATCGATCTGCGCTTCAATTCGCTGACCAAAATGGCGGACGCGGTGATGATGTATAAGTACGTGCTGCGCAATGTTGCCCAGCAGCACGGAAAGACGGTGACCTTTATGCCGAAACCGATCTTCGGCGACAATGGCAGCGGAATGCACGTCCATCAGTCCTTATGGAACCATGGCAAGCCGCTCTTTTACGATGCGGCCGGCTATGCACACCTGTCTGATGTCGGGCTTGCTTACATTGCCGGAATTTTGAAACACGCACCGGCGCTATTGGCCTTGACCAATCCCTCCACCAACTCCTACCGACGGCTGGTGCCGGGCTATGAGGCGCCGGTCAACATTGTATTTTCCCATGGCAACCGTTCGGCAGCGGTTCGAATTCCGGTTACCAACCGCGCGGCGGCGAGCCGGATCGAATTTCGCACGCCGGATTCTACCTCTAACCCGTATCTCGCCTTCGCTGGCTGTCTGATGGCTGGGTTGGACGGGATTCGCAATGGTTGGGACCCGCGCAAGATGGGCTTTGGACCGATCGACAAGAACATCTACGCGCTGAGCGAAGGCGAGCGGGGGCAAATTCAAGCCGTTCCCAGCTCCTTTGAGCAGGCGTTAAGAGCCCTGGAAGCTGACCACGACTTCCTTCTGGCCGGCGGGGTGTTTAGCGAAGACTTGCTCAACACGTGGGTCGATTTGAAGCAGCGGAACGAGGTCGATGCAGTCAATTTACGTCCGCACCCGCTGGAGTTCGAGCTGTATTTCAACAGTTGATTTCCGCCGCCTTCGGTCGTATAATTTAGTAGTCGGCGCCGAAGTGGCGGAATTGGCAGACGCGCACGACTCAAAATCGTGTGTGGTGATCCCACGTGCCGGTTCAAGTCCGGCCTTCGGCACCAAAAGTGTGAGCCTCCATCCTCGTGGTGGAGGCTTTATGGTTTGCCTACACGAAACCAAGGTCGCGCGCTGTTCCCTGCCCAAAAAACATTGGTGGCGTTGTCAACCGGAGGCTTGAGTTGCCTCCAGCTTTTGGGGACGGTGGAATCCGAAGGGATTTCTCCACCTAGCGGGCAGTGGTGTCGCCGGATAGCATTGGAGAGGACGCACTCACGCTGACCGTGAATTCACGAGCGCTAGATGTTAGCAGTCTTTGATCAGAGAGCAGTTGCAAACGAGGGCAGCAGTCCCGCAAGGAGTTGACGGAGAGGATAGCGTGCGAAGTATTCCTGGAATGCGGCAGGTCCGCAGAAGAAAACGAGGAATGATGGATTCATGGATCAGAGCTTCATCGTTGAAGGGACCGATGTGGTCCTCCGCCCCTACCGGACGATGTCGATGCCACATACGACTTAACCCAGGGAAGCGGCGGTCGTTGAGTTTTTGCCGGGTTGGAAGGTGCCCAAGGCTCAACGCCGGGAGTGGCTAGTTCATTGTGAAATACCTGAGAACGAACGGTTCCTGACTGTGGTGGCGGCTGGAGGGCACATCGGCGACCTTCGGTTAAGATTTAGGGCTCGCGATTACGGTGCGCGGAAGCGGACAGCTCGTCGGGTGGTGTTGTACGGGGACCAAGGAGCGGACTCACAGGACACGGTTAAGTTGACAAGGCCATTTGTGGTATAACGGGGCACTCCAGCAGAACGGAGGTAACAGCGAGCAAACGGAATATCGACAAGAATCAAACACGTGTCCAAAAGTTGCATTGGCGGTTAGCCAATCAGCGATCCAGCTGTCGGGCGCAGGTCGTTCCGAACTACCGGGGGCTACCCGGAAAGTTACGCCTGGGGAGTGTCAAACCACCGCAGTACCGAGTTTCGTGGGAGACGGGGCACGCAGAACCAGGAACATTCTAGCATGGACGTTTGTCTGTTTGTTTAGTAGCAGGAGTTGCCGCGTCCTAATCGTGAGGTCGTCTGTGGCGGAGCGTTTCCGGAACCAGGGATACGCAACCAAGGCCGTTCGGCTCTTGGTCGAGGATTTGTTGGCACAGACGGAGGTTGTGGCCGTGAATGCGGTGGCGCTTGATGGCAACGGAGCCTCCAACAAACTCATTCAAAAGAGCGGCCTGCCTCATGTCGGTCTGGTGGACATTGATAGAGAACCGCATCACCACTACCAACGGGTCCGGTAACTGAACCGCGGGAAAGGCTTTAAAAGGCGAATAATCAGTATACTGGGGCGTATGTCCGGTCAACGAATCGAAGGTTTGGTGGGATTGATGTATCATGCTATACTGCTCAGCGATGAACAACTGTTAACATAGAGATGCTGGGCACAGCTCAAACCACTCAAACACTCCGAAAACCAGCGCAGGTCTCCATGTTGATCACGCCACACATATGTATGTTAAGAAAACTTGACCAACGAGCAGTATATCTATAAACGCCAGGGGGGCCGAATTTCGCCATGGAATAGTCTCTTCGAGTGGTCTCAGGACACGGTCACTCCGGCGCCGGGCTGCCGGATACCGTGCCTGTCTTGATCATTTCGGGAGACAACCGCCCCCATTGCTGTGCGGCATCGCATGATGCCGGTTGCAGCGGGAATCGCTTGTCTCCCCCCTGGATAAGGGGGCAGTTTCGCTGATGTACGCAGCATCTTCGCCGCGCCTAATCATGGTCGAGGGCACCATTGGCTCCGGAAAAACCACCACCGCGACCCGGGTCCATCGATGGTTGGGAGAACGCCACATCGCCGCAGAACTCTTTCTGGAGGGCGACGTCCACCATCCCGCTGACTACGAACACACGGCTTGGTTGAGTATGGACGATTGGGTTGGACTGATCACGCGCTGGCCGGCCTTTCGCCCATCGTTGGAGGCCGTGAGGCGACCTGCCGATAGCGGATACTTAGTGCCCTACGGAGTCTTGGAGGATTCCTCTACGGGTCGCTTGCCGGATGCCTTATATGCGGAATTGGCTTCGCGGAGTGTGTACGACGGCACACCGCTCGACCGTCATCGGCGCCTGCTGGCAGACCGTTGGCGGGTTTTTGCTCAATCGCGGCAGACGTCTGCGAGGGTGACGATCTTGGAGTGTTGCTTTCTCCAAAATCCGCTGATGAAGTTTGTCGTCCAACACGACGTTGCCCCCTCGGTGCTGGTGGAGCATTTGTCGGGAATTGCCGAGGCACTGCAGCCGCTGCGCCCGATTGTGCTGTACTTGGCACCTCCCGACATCGAGGGAACCATCGAGCAGGCTTGCCGAGAACGTCCCGCACAATGGCGAGACGGCATCGTTCCGTACATCGTCGGCCAAGCCTACGGCCGTGCCCGCGGACTGCACGGTTGGGAGGGGGTTCTGACGTTCCTCCGGCAGCGCCCAGGGCTGGAGTGCGAGATTTTGGCCCAGTTACCGGTGCGCACCGTCACCATCGCGGATGGCGTCGCGACACAGCGCTGGGATCGAGTGAAGACTTTGCTGTCGGCCTGGTTTCCGCTCGCGGATGTCGGCGATGACGAGAAGTCGCAACCCGGAGGAACGGCATCCTAATCAGGGCCGAGTAACACACGGACAGAAGGTACCGCCGAGCGGATACCGGCACGGCTTGCCGCCTTGGTCTGGGCTGCTCTGGGGTGAGCCAAGGAAAGACTGCTTCGCCCGATGGGGCGTAAGCCATCCCCGAGCAGACGATCCTCGGAAGTCCCCGAGGGGGGACGAATCTGGTCAGGACCACGGGCTCCGCGGGGAGTCGAGAGACATAAGGAGAGTATTGTAGGGTTTTCGGGGCAGGCGAGTAGACAATCCGACGGTCCCGTTTACAATGAAGAGACCGCCGGTAAGATCCCGCGGAATTCAACAGCAAGCCCGTTACCGTCGCTTGGCCGACTCCGACGTAGCTCGGCCGAGTGCATTCCAGACCTCCAGTTTGGTACGGATACGGGCGATCACCTCGCTGGTGAATTCCACGGTACCCGTGCTGCCGCCCAAATCAATAGTTTTCACTCCGCTGGCCACGGCTTCCAAAGTAGCTTCATAAATGGCCCGCGACGCGGTCTGAGCAGCTTCTTCATCGCTGTAGGCCAACAAAGACGCGGCGGCCAAAATCATGGCCATGGGGTTGGCGATGTTCTTGCCGAACAAGGTGGGAGCGGTGCCGTGAGGGGCTTCCGCCATGACGACCTTGGGCCGCCACTGGTTATCAAATGATAATAGCAACGATTCGGCGCCGGCCAACGACCCGAACATTTGCAGAACCAGATCCGAAAGGCAGTCCCCGTCGCGGTTGAGGGCCGGAATCACCAGAGGTTCGCCCGCCTTAACCAAAAGTAAAGCATAAGTGGCGTCGATTAACTGGGGCTCATAGGCCACGTCGGGATGGCGCAGGGCGGCGGCATCCATTTCCTCTTTAAACATCCCCTCGTAAATGGGGCTGACGGTAAATTTCGGACCGCCAAAAACCTTGGCGTGCAGTCGTTCCGCGTGCAAAAAAGCGTACTCGGCAACCGCGTGACAGATTTTACGGGATATCTTCTCCGTGCGGTAAGCGACTTCATCCCCCGCCTCGGTGGTCCGCCATTCCTTGGCGCCGTAGGCGTCATCCACCGCCATCCGCACCACCGAGATCGGAGAATAAACGCCCACCGGGGGGGCGATGCCCGGCATTCGTCGACCGGTGCGCACGATCACGGTGCCTTCGATTTCATTTCTTAAGATCGCATTCGGGCTACCCACATCGTCCTTCGATTCCGGAGTGACGGTGGCGGCTTTCAGCCCGAACCGGCAGCTCTTCATCGCCTGCGCCGCCTCCAAGACGACCTGGTTGTGCGTGCGCCGACGGTGTTCCAGACTGAGATCAAAGCGCAAAATCTCCAATGCAAACCCCAGGACGTCAGTCGTCAACACCCGGAGGGATTGCTCCAGGAGTTCCTGACCAGTTTGATCTCCATCGGTTACCACAATTTGCATACGGTATCATCCCGTTTCCTCTAGCATCGCAAGCAAACCTACCATCCGCGCGCAAATAGCGGCGAGCCATATCGCATAGTATACCATACCCGGTGAGACTACTCGTGGTCTGCTATACGGAGGTGGACAGAAAATACTCTAATGCAGGCGGAAACGTTGCCGAACTACGTCAAATAGAATCGGGCCTTTCGTTCCATAATTTTTGGACCATTTGGACCTAGCGAATGAGTTGTGAGAGTACAGAAGATTAAACGAATCAAAGAAGGGGTTTGCTCGCCGCCCATCACCGGTCTGCCCGGTTGTGCTTGCCGCAGGCAGCCGCTGGTTCGAGGTGAACCGGGCGGACGCCGCAACAAAAGGGTCGGTGGTCCCGAATGGGAGTTCAGTTCAGGGAGGTTCGCAGGAGTGGATTACTTAACAGGCACCGGAACTCCTTGAGGAAACGGGGACCAAGGCCGATTCGCCAACCCGCTGCCACTTACCGGCACCTACGGTTGACTACTCTCGCCGTAGGCAGCAGGGCGGTGATTTCTCAGCCTCTCGACGCCAGGGCGCGTCGGCACCGCCGAATTCAGCTTTCCGCCGGGGCCGGTCCGTGGCTCGACAATCATTGCCCGCAATCTCTGCGCAGGGCGGGCATTATCCCGCACCAGTGCCGTTGTCGGCGGATGATGCCAACGCCAGCGCCTCCCGCTTGGGTCCCGGTGGCTGGCCGAGCGGAGGAAGTCTAATCCTATAGAGTTGTTGGTCGCATACGAAGATTACCGCCGGGTAGCACGTACGCGAAGAAGCGCTGATGGGAGCGCCGAAGAAGGGAGGCAGCGGTGCCGTCCCCGTGTTCAGTTGCGGGGCCGTACCGCGAGTGTGTTATGGAGGGACACGTTTCGGGGTCAGAGGTTTCGTATTCTGCGGAGAGATTGCCGCCGGTCGAGGGACGTGGTCAGCTGGGGTCGGTGTTTGCAGAATTGAAACCACCTTTAAATCGTGAGACCGCTGTGTATGAAGCGTTTCGTTGCCTCTATTGCGGGAGCGGCGAGACGCCCGCTCCGTGCACCGCGGCCTGTCCATCTGCGGTGGATGTTCCCGCCTTCATTGGGGCGATTGCGCACAGCGAATTCAGCCGTGCGGGGGAAATCGTGTTCCGCGACAACCCGTTGGGGGGATCGTGCGCGCGGGTCTGTCCAGTCGAAGAATTGTGTGAGGGAGCCTGCGTTCTGGAAGCGCAGGCGAGGCGTCCGGTATCCATCGGACGCCTGCAACGTTTTGCGGCGGATGCCCACTTGGCGGACAATCCCCCTAGGCAAGAACGTTCGGTTGGCCAAGGCCAGCGGCGCTTGAAGGTATCCGTTGTGGGTGCGGGACCGGCCGGCATGGCATGCGCTGAACGCCTGTCGCGCTGGGGATATTCGGTGACCGTTTACGACGCGCGGCCGGAACCCGGCGGGTTGGTCCGCTATGCCATTGCTCCGTACCGCCTGATGCAGGCGCCGTTACTCGAGGAAATGAAACGCATGCAGGTGCTGGGCGTGGAATTCCGATTTCGCCAGGCAATAGCGGATGAAGACGCGGTGCGCAGATTGACCTCCGAGTCCGACGCCGTCTTTCTGGGGGTTGGTCTAGGCCAAGACGTTGCCATCGGTTACCCGGGCGATGACTTGGACGGGATATGGCAGTCTCTGCAGTTTATTGAACAGTTGAAAACCGGCCATCCGCCGGCGGTGGGCAAACGGGTAGTCGTAATAGGCGGAGGCAACACGGCGATTGACGTTGCCCGCGAAGCTCTCAGGTTGGGGGCGGACGAAGTGACTTTGGCCTATCGCCGGACCAAAGCGGAGATGCCGGCCTATCGACAGGAGGTCGCCGACGCCGAACAGGAGGGCGTGCGCTTCCGGTGGCTTACGGCCCCGGTGGGCTTTGTGGGTCAGGGTCGAGTCGAATTTATGCAATGTCAGTCCATGCGACTCACCGAAGCCGACGAAACCGGGCGCCGGCACCCTGAACCGATGGTAGGTAGCGAGTTTCTGTTGCCCGTCGATACGGTGATTCTCGCGGTGGGACAACAGCGGCGGCACGAATGGCAGCAGTGGGTTCCCGACCTCGATGTTAAAGGCGGTCTGATTGTCGTCAACCCGTCCACCGGTCAGACCTCCAACCCGAAGTTTTTTGCCGGTGGCGACGGCGTCAACGGAGGGGCGACGGTGGTCGAAGCGGT
The DNA here is from genome assembly GCA_021846365.1 of Bacillota bacterium. Lineage (GTDB taxonomy): Bacteria > Bacillota > Sulfobacillia > Sulfobacillales > Sulfobacillaceae > JAJZXC01. The sequence continues at coordinate 18,639 of JAJZXC010000024.1, forward strand.
GGCGATGGGAAAGCTGGCCGCCGAGGGGATCCATGGGTACCTGGAGCCCAACGAAATCAGTGCGCGGGTGCCCAAAGCGGCCCCGTCCCCGACGCCGCTCGCGTTAGCGCCACAAATGACCTACCGCCAAGGCGGGGCGTCTCTGAGCATAGACCGCGAATGGTGCAAGGGGTGCAACCTGTGCGTAGACGATTGTCCCGTCCATACCTTGGCGTTGGATGACAGCGAACTGGTCTACGTCAAGGACATGTCGCTCTGCGTCTTGTGCGGGATCTGTGCGGTGCGCTGTCCAGATTTCGTGTTCACGCTGGACCGAGCTGACCCGATAAGCGGTGTAGACAGCCAACGGCTTCCTGACCAGGTGGTGTAGGCGAGGCAAGAGGAGGTCATCAGATGCGGCTAGTGCAGGGAAACGAGGCGGTCGTGTGGGGAGCGTTGGCCAGCGGCTGCAATTTTTACGCAGGCTATCCTATCACCCCGGCCACTGAGATTATGGAATACATGGCACGATTGCTCCCGGGACGGGGCGGCGTGTTCATTCAGATGGAAGACGAGTTGGCGGCCCTGGGCGCCGTAATTGGTGCCGCCTGGGGCGGCATGCGGGGGATGACGGCAACTTCGGGCCCAGGCTTTTCATTGATGCAAGAGCACATTGGCTATGCGGCCATGAGTCAGACTCCGTGCGTAGTGGTCGACTCGCAAAGAGTAGGGCCGTCCACCGGACAGCCGACGATGCCCGCCCAAGGTGACGTCATGCAAGCTCGCTGGGGGTCCCACGGTGACCGTCCAGCGTTGGTGGTGACGGCCTCATCGGTCAAAGAAGTTTACGATACGACGCGCCTCAGCTTCGAGTGGGCCTATGCCTACCGAGTGCCCGTAATTATCCTGCTCGACGCCGTCCTATCGCACATGCGCGAAAATATCGAATTGCCGGTCTTGCCCGCCTCGGCAGAGCTTGCTTCGCCGTCGGGAGACCCCGAGCTGCCGTTTGGATCGCATCCCTTCATGCCGTTTTCCGCGGCCACCCGTACCATCGTCAGCGGCCTTGCCCACGACGAAAGCGGAGCCACGCGGGGTAGCGGCATCGGGACCGCCAACGAGCAAATCCTTAAGGGGGCAATCCGACAAATCGAGAACGACGCGCCCCGGCTTGCCCGTTGCCGGGCGGACCGGCTAGAAGATGCCGAATGGGCAATCGTGAGCTACGGTATTACCGCCCGCACGGCGCGATCGGCCGTCGATTTGCTGCGGGCAGACGGGGTGCGGGTGGGGTTGCTTGAGTTACACACCCTGTGGCCGTTTCCGGAGCAAATCGTGCAAGCGTTGGCCCAAAGGGTGCGGGGGATGCTCATGGCCGAACTGAATTTGGGGCAATTGGTGCTGTCGCTCAGGGCTGCCGCGCAAGGAATGTGCCCGGTGTCAGGTTTGGGCCGAGCCGATGGCGAACTGTTCACTCCAGAGGCGATTGCGGCGGCGATGAGCGCAGAGATCCGACAAATCGAAGTCGGAGGGAGGATGTCGCATCATGTCTGACGTGGGAGCTGATTTAAAGCGCTACTTGCGGTCGCCGATGATGCCCACCGTCTGGTGCCCAGGCTGCGGGCACGGCAATATTGCACGTGCGATCGCCACCGCCTTGGACCGCTTGGCGATCGATTTGGGACAGGTGGTGATATTGGGGGGAATTGGATGTTCGGGACGTACGCCGTTTTACTTCAATACCAATGCCATGCACACGACACACGGCCGTGTGCTGGCGTTTGCGACCGGTCTCAAGCTGGCCAATCCGCGGCTTACTCTCATCGTGGCGATGGGAGATGGCGACGCGCTTGCTATTGGGGCCGGGCATTTCGTGCATGCGGCGCGGCGCAACATTGATTTGACGGTGATTTTGTACAATAATAGCATTTATGGGATGACTGGCGGTCAGCAGGCACCGACCACCCCGTTTTCATTTCGGTCCACCACGTCGCCGTTCGGGAGCATCGAACCCACCTTCGATGCGGTGGATCTAGCGCTTGCCGCGGGAGCCACCTACGTAGCGAGAACAACAACATTTGATTTTGCCGAAATGCCTGAATTGATATCCGAGGCGATTCGCCACCCGGGGTTTGCCATGGTGGAAATCTTAAGCCAATGTCCGACCTATTTTGGTCGGCTCAACAAATTGGGGGATGCTCCCGACATGCTGGAATATGAACGGGATCATACCGTTGTCGCCGACGAGGAGCCAAACCAAGCCGTGGAAATCACCCGGCAGGACTTGGTGGGGAATCTTCCGGTGGGAGTTTTTCGCCGAGAAATCCGGCCCGAGTATGTTCAGCAATATGCCGAACTGAGTCGAGGGCGAGGGGGCAATTACGGTGCATAGGGCATGGCATGGGGATCCGCTTCACATTCGCCTGTCGGGCCGGGGTGGACAAGGGATTATTCTTTCCGGAGTAGTGGTGGCCGAGGCGGCCATGTTGGATGGCAAGTTTGTCGTCCACACCCAGAGTTACGGTCCGGAGGCCAGACTAGGCGCCTCCAAGTCGGAAGTTGTCATCTCTGCACGAGAAATTGCATTTCCGGAAGTCGCGCAGGCGGATGTGCTGCTGTGCCTGTCGGCCGATGCCTACCAGAAATATGGTGAACGGGTGGCGGCCGGCGCGCTCAGTGTAATCGACGACCTGGTCGTGGGGGCAGGGAGGGCGACGGGGGAAGTGATGCTGCCTCTGCGGCGAACGGCGCGGGAAATGGGCAACGAACTCAGCGCGAACATGGTGGGATTGGGCGCCTTAATCGCTATCGCCGGCATCGCTGATCCCGAGCACGGTCGGCAGGCGATCCGCCAATGGGTTAAACCGGAGTTTCGCGAGGTTAACCTGAAAGCGTTTGAACGCGGCATGGAACTCGGAGCCGCCTGCGTCGCCGCGCCCTCTTAATGAGGGATTGCGAGCCAGGGAGGGCTTCTGGCGCAGCTAGCGCCAATCTGACGGGACGGAACCACTGGTGTCGCCCCGAGGAGAATTAAGAGTACGGAAGGAGCGACCATCGTGAACATTGGAGTCCCGTGCGAGACGGCACCCGGAGAGCGCCGGGTGGCGTTAATTCCGGACAACGTGAAGCGCCTGCGTGGAAAAGGACACACCGTGATCGTGCAGGCCGGTGCGGGCCAAGGGGCATATTCCGCCGACGCGGCGTACCGTGCCGCCGGGGCGGAAGTCGTAGAGGATTTTGCCGCTCTGCTCGACCGTGCCGAGATAGTGGTCAAGGTGCGGGTTCCTTCACCTGCGGAAGCCGCCGCTCTCAGCGCAGGACAGGTTCTTATCGGCTTGCTGCAACCGATGATCAACCTGGAACGGATAGAAACACTGCGAGCCGGGGGAGTAACCAGTTTTAGTCTCGACGCCCTGCCCCGCATCACTCGCGCCCAGGGCATGGACGTGCTGTCGTCGCAGGCAACCGTCGCTGGCTACCGCTCGGTGATCTTGGGAGCGGAGTTGTTACCCAAGCTGTTTCCCCTTCTGATGACGGCCGCCGGCACGCTCGCCCCGGCGCGCGTGCTAATTCTGGGCGCGGGAGTGGCCGGATTGCAAGCGGCGGCCACGGCCAAACGCCTTGGAGCCCAGGTGCAGGCCTTTGACACGCGACCGGCGGTCAAGGAACAGGTTGAAAGCTTGGGGGCTACTTTCCTAACCCTGCCCTTGGCCGTGGAGGCGGCGGAAACCGCGGGCGGTTATGCCCGCCAACTGGATCAGGATCTGGAGGAGCGTGAGCGGGAACTATTGGCCGAGCCGGTGGCGCTGGCCGACGTGGTCATCAGCACGGCCATGGTCCCTGGCGCCCGCGCACCAGAGTTGCTCAGTGCCGAGATGGTGGCCAGCATGAAGGCGGGATCGGTGATCTTGGACTTAGCAGCCGAAAGTGGGGGGAATTGCGCGCTGACTGAGCCCGGCGAGCGAATCATCACCCCCGGCGGGGTCGTGATTGAGGGCGCCACCGATCTTCCTTCGCAGGTGGCCAACCACGCGAGTCAGCTTTATGGGCACAACATGCACGAGTTTCTCAGTTTGTTGTTGCAAGTCGGTGTGCGCGAGACAGACGACCACCAGC
>JAJZXC010000235.1 GCA_021846365.1 Bacillota bacterium
GAAGATAATGCCCTCCAAGTCGCCAAGGCTCGCGAGTCTTGGCCAGGTGCGGAACCGCTCCTGCGGACGGCTTGGCAACAGGCAACCCAAAACCAACCCGCGAGTGGACAGCGCCAGCCGTCCTCCTCGCTTTGTCAGTGGCCCGAGTCAGAGTAGGTCGCCCGAGAAAGAAAACCTGCCCGAGTTTAAGGCGTCGGATGCTGTACCTGAGGCGCAAGTCTCAGCGAGAGCCGGCGAGGATGACGGTAGAGGTTTTTAGAACCCCCCGGCTTTAGCCGTGGGGAGGTTCAGATAGCTTTTTTGGGTGTGGTCGCCGACCTCGGCTGAATCCCGCGACTAGGCTATAATGGCGATGATGAGCATAGAAACCACCTGGGCTGAGGACGCGAGGTGGAAACGGAGACGGTGGTCGCCTATGATTTATATCGTCCTTGGTTGCCTTATCCTATTGGGCTCGGCCTTTTGGAAGTCCGGATCCAATGGTCTGCGAACGTTTGCGGCGTTTACCGGTGGAGCCGTAATCATTGCCGGCGCTTTTTTTGCGCTGGCTATGCCGAGCTTGGGCCGGGGCGGAGGCGCCCAGGGGCGACCGCCCGCGCCATCGGCGCTAGTGGTTATTGTACGGGGAACGCCAGGGCTCAGGTTTCGCGGACATTGGGCGGTCAGCACCTTGGGCGGCACGTCTGCCGAGGGTCAGATTGTAGGCAAGGTGCCCGCCCGTTTTCCGGTCGCCGCGCAGGGCTCACTCGCGGTCGAGGCGCATAAATTGGGGAGGGCGGGGAAACTCGAGGTGGCCATCGTGATCAATGGCCGCCTGGTTGCCGAGCAGAGCGCAACTGGCCCTTTCGCCAGAGTGCACGTTGGTCATACGACCAACGGCGTTTCCTGATTTCGCTCCCCGCGGGCCGGGCGGGGAGCGTTGACCGGAATTGATCTGGCCATCGAGCGGGTGCGGTCAGCCTGAAACAGCGTCAGATTGCCCGCTTCCCCATAAAGTGCCTGGTACAGTCTTCCCCAGGCCCTATCTCCGTCCTGCCCCGGGCCGGCTAAAGCCTCTAGAGTCCTTGAAACCACGCGGTCAGACGACTGCGATTGGCCGCCGTATTGGCCACGGTCAGATAAAGTGGCCTTCCCGAGAGCGATAGCGTCGATGAATGGAGAAGGTTGCCCATCCAGTTGGTCGCCTGCAGCCCGGTCACATTCGGTTCGGATTTGGTTACCGTCGCACTGCCCATCATCCAGACAATGAGGCGCAAGTCAGACCCGCCGGTCCAGATTTCACCGCGGAAGGGGCCGTGCACCAACGTTTGGCTTGGATTGTAGCCGCGAACCATCCGAGCCACGGTCAGCACCGCGGAGTAGGCGGGTTTCGGGGTGAAATTCAGATGTTGGTCCCCCATGCCACTGTTGAGGAAGTTTTGGATAAAAAGATACACCGGTCCGCTGCCCGCGCTCAGGCTCTCCAAAGCCGCGCGGACGTCGTATTCGGCCTGTTGAATGGGATTCACCAGCCGGGTGTTCCACCCCACTTCGGTCATCCACAGGATCGGCGGCAAATGTTCCTGATGAAGAAAGGTCAAATTATGATTAACCGCGTTGGTAATCGGAAAGTGGGAATTCTCGGGAGGAACCACGCCAGGGTAGTAGTGAATGGCAAGACCGCTAAATACGTCGCCGGATGCCTGGTAGACGGTCTTGTCATGATGCGCGTACTCCAACAAGAAGGCGTGGGGTTCCACCGCCCGGACAGCCTTGGCGGTAGCCTTAACCAGCTGGCCGTATTGCGTCATGGTGCCTCCCCAGCGAGAGGGAATGGACGGTTCATTCCAGATCTCCCATTGGGTAATGCCAACGGTGTTGCTCAGGTGATGGAGGCGATCGAAAGTTCCGCCGGGGCGATAACGGTTGACGATGGCCCGCACTGCCTTTTCGTAAGCCGTCACCGCGCTGGCAAAAGAGAGATGGTTAGCGGCAACGAAGGGGTTCTTGCCCGTCGGCCAGGAATCCAGGATGCCCAGGACATGCATATGGTAATGGTACGCCTGCAACATCATGGGGTCATAAATCACCCAGTTGGGCAGCAAGTTGCTGTTGAACTCCAGCCGCAAGGTCCCCATGCCTTGTTCTTGAAGGGTTCGAAACTCCAGAGCGATGTCTTGGCTTCGAACCGAAGGAGGATAATACCATGATACGACGCTAATGTTCATGGCAATACGTCGGCTGGGGGGCGTCAACGGAGGAGGCACGATGGCGGCCCCAATCTGCGGCAAGGACTCCACCACTTGCCCCGTCGCTGAGTTAACCAGGTTGTATTGCACCCCGTACCATCCTAGTCGGCTAAAGGGAAACCGCACGTCAAAAGACGTGCTACCGTGGGGCGCAACCTTAACCGGGCGAGACTGGACCGATCCATGGCCGTTGGCGTCCACCGCCTGGGCAACCAGACGCAAGCTGGCTGCTCCCGCCCCGGGGTGGTGGATGGCAATGCGGTCGACGACCGCCGACCCCTGGGCGAAGACACCGGCAGGGGTGGCGGGTTGAGCGGTGAACAGGGTACCCAAGGGAAGAATCTGAAACTGGCTGAAACTCACGTCGGCGTGCGCGGCGTAAAGACCGGCATCCGGCTGGGTGCGAGCTAATCCGCGAAAGAAGCGACCGCTAACCATCCAACCCTTGGGTGGTCGACTGCCCGTCCACACTTTGCCGTTCAGGACGTTGTCGGACACCAGCAATTCCATCGAGACCCAACGATGCAAGGGGATACGGTACGGAATCCGACTTACCACTTGAAACCCGTCGTTGATGAGTTCTAGGCCCCGATTGGTCAAATCCAGCGACCATTTGTACTGGCCGTTGCCGTTGGCCGCCGAGTGGTCGACTAAACCAATGGTATACGGGCCATGAGCGGGCAGGGCGTGGACGCGGATGCGCACGCGAAGCAAGGTCGCGTTGGGGTCGGGATTGTGCTGATAGACAAACTGGTTGACGAGGTTGGTCGATAATCCCGCGTTGTTCGCGGTAATGACGTGGTGAGCGTAGGTCCACTGGCCGAAACTGGGGGAGAGCCCCCCTACAGTGTGAGAAGCCGCCGGAGCTGGCCGGGAAAACACCCCGAGTCCGGCGGTCAAGGTAGCTAAGGCCAAAGCCACAGACGCGCGTCGCATGCTGGATCCCCCTAATGCTAAGAAAATGTCCTGCCTGCTAGTTTATCACGACCTCGGATCTCCCGGGCTTGGCATCCCCACTCGGTGCCAGCGAGGGCTTGAGGCTGACGGCGAATCTGGCGGATTCGCTCAACCGGGACGGCCCACGGTCGGGGTGACCCAATAGACAGAAGGATTAGGCATCGCTTCTTAAGAGATTCGCTATCAATAGGCGGCCGCGACGGGGTCAGCAAGCTCACCCAGGGTATTATGCTGCTCGCTGGTCGAATTTTCTTAACATGCATATGTGTGTCATGATCAACATGGTCGATAAGCACAACAAACGTCCCCTGTCGGTGCAGAATGCTGACAGCAACCAAAGAGTTCTGCGACGATTGTAGCAGGATAAATTTCACGTCCAAGACTCCGGGACTCTCGCCCCCGAGAGTTGACGATTCACGACGGATATTATTGACGTGACGAAAACAAGTTTGGGTGGTTGTGGGGTAAATAGAGGCCACTGCACAGGCGTTCGTACGACTACGAGTGATCCACCCGTCGTAGTTCGGGGGCAGCGAAGTCCAAGAGGAACTGGCCCGCCCGGAGGAGATCAAGGTCGATCAATCCGCCGAGGCAGGTATCAAATGCGATTTCGTCGACCGTCTTCCGCAGAGCGAGATCGCGACCTCCGATGCCAAAGGCCGTCACAATTTCGTCGGCTCCTTGGGGCGCGAGATCTAATTTACCCTCGACGGCGTTGACATTGACCCAGGTATGAGCCGAACCGGTATCGACCACCATGCTCTCGATCTCCGTGCAGCGACCACGATGCCGAATGGTCACCGTCGCCATCAACAGACCCTGAACCGAGCTTTTTGCACTGTTCGGAAATCCGCATGAGACAAGGGGATCCGGGTAGGGGAAAAAATATTTTCCCCCAAGATTTGACGAGTTCTTGCGGATCTCAGTCGCCTTATCCGTCGGATCGGGCGAAACTTACCCCAGGGATCTGAGCCTTTTCGTAAAATCCCCGAGGCCTTATAGATAGCGGCTTAGCGCCCCGCGTACAGTGACAGTTTGTAACACCAATCCTTGGGAATGACCCGGTCCATGGCAATGACCTAAGATGACATCAGATGTCACTTGGCCGCGTTGTCAAGGTTGACGGAGATTCCGCCGGCATGTCAC
>JAJZXC010000236.1 GCA_021846365.1 Bacillota bacterium
ATGACCCTCGGAAATCCCCGTAGGGGGACGACCGGCGCTAGCCCTAAGAAGCGGTGGCATGATGAAGCAAGAAGATGGCCAGAGTTGATCAGTGATGATCAGACTTAGATAAGTCCATCAGAACGGTTGCGGAGTTTGGGCAAACCATAAGAAATAGGTAAAAAATGCGAGAAAGTGAGCGCGTGCGCATCGCAATCTCCTATAATTAGTCGCATTGAGTCCACCGCGCCTTTGTCGAACGAGCCTCGGACGGGTTGGTCCCGGCACTAGCGGGTGTTGCTCGCTTCGAGATTGCATACAGTGGGGCGCCGGCCTACGCGGCCGAGTGTGAACGGAAGGGAAAGGAGGAAGGCGTCGCCCAGGCTGGCGCCGCAGCAAACGATGAAGGAAACGATTCGCCGACCGCTTGCGATCCCTTTTCAGGACGAGGTGGGATGGTCCAACACGCTCTGGCCTCCCTTGGGAATTATGGGAGCGGGCGCAATATTGGCGCTGTTGAATCCGCTTGTTGGAGCCCTGGTGATGCTCTGCGGATTTGTCTGGGTGCTCACCCGCACCATTCCGGTCGCCTTGGCAACCTTTATTATCATGGCGCCGATTCCGTTGAAGGTGATGGTGCACGGACATAAGCTCTATGTCTCCGACATCATGGCCATCCTATTGATGCTCGAAGTGTTGCACCAGCTTTGGCAATCCGCAACCACCCCGGTCGATTTTCTCCACCAGGCTTGGGAGCTATTCTTTCCGCGCGTCTATCGTTGGGCATTGGTCTTCTTGCTAGCCTTGTCCGTGCTTTCCCTGCCAACTGCACTGAGTCATGCGGGCACCGTAATCAAGATTTTGGAATACGTGGAATTCTTTGTTGTGGTCATTGGAATTGCGCGATTTACCGGACTGAACCGAAGTGTGTGGAAATTGTATCTTTTCGCTTTGCTGGCGTCGGCGTCCCTGTTGTCTCTGTACGGATTTGGCCAGTTTTTGGTAGGGGCCGGGCCGCTGTCTAACCAAATTTCCGTATTTCACGTTCGCGCCGATGCCGTCTTCGGTCAACCCAATCCCTTTGGGGGCTTTAATGCCGATCTCTTTCCGATGGTCGCCGCCTTGGTGGCTATCGGCCCCCGTGACCTGCCTAAACGATGGCTCACCGTTGGCCTGGTGATCATCACCATCGGGGTGATCAGTTCCTATTCGCGGGGTGCCTGGGTCTCCGATATGGGGGCCGTCTTCTTCATGGGCGTGTTGGCGTACGCTACCCGCGGCAAGCGGGTGTTGGCACCGCTGGTGCCGTACGCGGTGGCCGTTCCCGTGCTCGTGTTCGGTTTTGTGGATGTGATGGGCAAGATCGACCTCAAGCCGCTGTACCATCACTGGGTGGGGCAGACCAGGCCGTCGGCTGCCCCCCTGCGGCATGTCGTCGCTGCCCAACTGTCGTCGCTCAGGCTGACCACTCAGCATCACGCGCATAAGGTTGGCGTGTTGGCCCATGCCAATCCGTTGACCAAGGTCTTTTCGATTTTCGAGGTGCTCTTGCATCCACACAAGTATTATGACGTCCAGCAGCGTTTCATTATATGGGGCAGTGCCATCCAAGCATTTTTGCATCACCCCTTGATTGGGGTGGGCCTGGGCAACTTTCACCTGTACATTCAGCATCACCGTCCCAAGCATCTGGTGGGCGGGATTCCGCCCATGGCCCACGACCTGTTCCTGGAATGGGGGGCGGATCTGGGGGTGGGAGGATTTATCGCCGGGATTTGGCTGGAGTGGCGGTGGTTGACCTCGGCTATAAAGGCCGCGCGCAAAAGTCTTGCGGACATGGACCCGTTTTGGTATGCGTTGACCTTGGGAGCCTTTGGCACCGTGGTCGCCTTCATTCTGCAAAACTTGATTGATTTGCTGATTGACCACGGAGTGATCGTCCCCTTCTTGTTGGCGATGAGCCTAATCACGTTAGTGCTGGCGCGGCGTCAAGACACCGGCAGAGGAGCCTAAACCGGCTGAGGCTCGCCGGGTACTCTAGCCTAGCACGCCGAGGAAGGCGGGGTCATATTCCGGATCTGCCGTAGCAGCGCTGGGCCGAAGATCCGAGTTGTCGGTTCCAATCGAAGATAGAGGTTTGGCGTGTTCAGTGACGACGGTAGCGATCTTTGGTGGTCCGCTGAAGACCGGTGTCCCCACGACTCACTTGATGGCGGGATGGCAGTCGATCTCGGCGCGTACGCGGTTGGCTCGCCATGCTTGACGCAGGGAAAGTGACCGACGATGGGGGCTTTCCCGTTGGTTCACCTCCGCAACGCTCGTCAGCGTTTCAGCAACTGCAAGCCGCTGTCTGAACGCTTTATGTAGATGATCTCGAAAGCTCGGTGACATCCAACCCATAACTTAGCCTTGCCCAAACACAGCCTAGGCGCAGTCTTTGCCTTATCTCGGTTCTATATTCAGGCAGGAATCTTCAGGCCGACCCGGGGAACCTAACGTCGTGAGGATTCAGGGCGGGGTGATCCTGGATTAAGTGTGGCTCTTCTAGAGGGACGAGTCTGGTATCGATCGGCATACAAATAACTAGCAATCAAGCGGTATATGGCGACCCATTAAGCTAATTCCATCACATCGCCTCTACTGCAATCAAACGCGAATGAAGGGGTGATATGGCCAGTCGAGCTGTGACGATGGCGTGTTCCGGCGGCACACTCCCATCGGCCTCGGTCGAAGGCAGACGGCCGCCGGGAACCCTCACTTCCGGATGTCTAGAAGTGCGTGGGGGCCCCGATGGCTCGGCGAATTTCGGTCCCGTCACCGCTGGGGCGGCCGGATTTCCGACCGATTCGAGCGGAATGAGGGGTTTCAGCGATCACCAAGCGGTGCCTTGTTGGGAGGTGCTTCACTTTTTTGAGGGTCTGGCTGGATGATCGTCACAGATGATCCGGGTCGGTCTTCGGCATCGCGATGGCACCATTCCACATCTTCGACACTCTAATAACGAGAACTATAGTTCGTTAATGCGTCCCTCTAGAAGAGCCACACCCAAAGGCTTTTGGTCAGGCTGACGCCACCGAGAGATACCAGGCAAACTAGGCCAGGGAGGTCGGATCGCCTATGCGGCAGCTTTTCCGTGGTTCTAGTAGGTTGCGACGGGATTTCCTATTCGCGCTCGCGCTGGGTTTGTTTTTCTTGGCTCTGTGCCTCGGGATCGGAATGCAGCAAGGACGCTTGGCCGCGACGTGCGGACTAGTCGTCACCTCTGTCATATTTGAGGCTCAGCCGGCGGCGGTGACCAGCCTTCCGCTGGGATTCGGGCCCTGGACCGGATCCGCGATTAGCGTGCTGGCCAACCTGATTGGATTGCCGATGATTTTGGTCCTATTCCCAGAATTGCTGCGGCGCTGGCGGTGGGTTCGGCGTCAACTGCACAAAGCCCAACGGCGGGTAATTAGGCTTAGCCCATACGGCGTGTGGGCGTTGGTTCTGCTGGCACCGTTCTTGGGAGCCTATGCCTCGGTCGTCGTCGGCTATAGCTTCGGTTGGGGGAGGCTGCGTTCGCTGGCGGCCACCATCATGGGGATGGTGGCTTCAGTGGCGGTGCTAACCTTTGGCGGGCATTGGGCGCTTATCTTGGTCGCACACTACCTTGCGGATATGGGGCGAAAGGAATTCTAGTGCGTGAATGGGCGGTTTTGCGGGTGCCTGGCGACAATCCCGGCGTGCCTATGGATGCCGTGCGCAATTTCAGAATCGGACTGGGCGTGGCGAACCAGCCAGACGGAAGATTCCATCCGGACCCTCGGGGATGCTGGAGTCATTGGTCAATTGGGCTCGGGTTGCCGCTCGAGGGCGCGGCGGGTGAGCTCCAGGTTACAACTGTGATGCACGGCGCACCAACGCGCGCATTGTTCAGCTATTTCAGGGATGGGATAGTGTAGTTCGCACGTGGCCTGAGAGTTCGCATGTTTTAACGTCTTATCATGACGCCGCGATACATTTTACGTCCCCCACGAATTGCGGCAGACAACCGCACGAACGTATCCAGTTGTCAAAAAGCGAACATACATAGTTTAGTAAGGATTTGCCTGGCGGCAACGCCTTATGACCGTAGGAAATCCCCAAACCTACCCCAAAGCCGGGGATATCTCCGCCCTGAACGGCGGAGTCTTACGGCGCATCCTGATAAAAGGGATCATCATCAACCGCTTTCGGGGGGGGGCGCAGCCTGTTTGCGGATGGCGTGAAACTGTTGGAGGAATATGCGAGGACTCCGGTGCTGGGCGTCATTCACTATCTGCCGCAGATTGGGGTTGATGAAGAGGACGCGGTAGCCCTAGAATCGGCC
>JAJZXC010000237.1 GCA_021846365.1 Bacillota bacterium
ATCCAAACCGAAGCCATCGCAACCACAACATATATGGATTTAAATTGAATGTGAACCATAACGGTTGTAGTCGGTGCTGTTCTCGGCGGAATAAATGGACACCCTCCTAGAGCCGCTCGGACGATCTATCCTTGTTATGACCACACGTTTCCTTTTATCGGCGATCCGAGTACCACACCAATCGCCGAGTCTGGGCAAGACCTTCATCTTTTTGGAGAGGGTCGGCTTCTCCTCCGCTGAAGACTAGCACACACCAGCCCGTTACCCGCATTTGGGGAGCCTGCCGCCCTCCGGTGGACGAAAGCCGGTCCAGCGGACAAACCGATGCCGTGAGCCTGCTGCAGTGGCATAGGTTGGCGGAAAGCCGCCGCTGCTAGGAGCTTTCTTGACGGGCTTGCTCGGCATGTACGACATGCACGGGAATGCCGACTTCGGTCGCCAATTGAATCAGGTGGTCGGTGCCCGGACTCGGTCCGTCCAGGCGGAACGCAATCACCTGGTCGATACCCATTCCAAGCATATGACGATTACGAACATTGCGGGCGTTGTCTGCATACTTGGACCACTCAACGGGAACAGCCACCGTAGGCAATCCGCGTTTGGCGGTTTCTTCAGCTAGCAACGCCTCAAGTTCGGTGACGCCGGTCCCGTGGACAATCGTAACATCGGGGCCCACATGGTCGAGTACGCGATTGAGGGCGTTAAGATCGGTCCAGTCGCGACTCCCACACAACAAAATGCGCCGTGGCATATAGTGTGTCCTCCCTCTAGATAAACTCGCGGTACCCGGTTGAATCAGCCGAACAACCAGAGGCTGGCTGAGGGCGCTTCGCACAATCTCCGTGGGTTGCACGGCGAGTTCCGAAACCTTCCCGAATCCTTGCCAAGACCGTTGGTCTGCTCGTTCGACGCCGGCTTGGCGAACCAAACCCCAACGGCAAACCCGCATCGGTTCAGTTGCAGAAAAGCCCCGAGGCATGCATGCGATATATCGACGCTTTACGGCTCTTGGTCATTCGACGACAGCTGAGAGGATTCCTGCCGGGCAGTGGGCGAAATCTAACCAGCCCGGGCCGGAACAAGGATCTATAAGGCTACCGCCAAAATCACCTCCAATGCCGGCTCGAATCAGGCCTGTCCGTAGTGGAAGGCAAGCTGTCGACGAGAGTCGCTCGTCGTTGTCGACCATCTTTCGGCCTGCTATGATTAGAAGTCAGGAAAGGAAAATGGAGGGATGATGGGTGAACGAGAACGTCGTCGAGTTGAATGTCGGTAATTTTCAAAGCGTGGTTGGGCAGTCTTCGGTGCCGGTGGTGGTGGACTTTTGGGCGGCTTGGTGCGTACCTTGTCGGATGGTATCACCGGTTTTGGAAGAGATTGCCGCAGCCCGCAACGGAAGCTTACTGGTGGCCAAGGTCAACGTCGACGAGAACGCGGCATTGGCTGAACAGTTCGGCGTACGCAGCATTCCCACCTTGGTCCGCTTTGATCAGGGACAAGAAACGCGTCGAGTAGTGGGGGCGTTGCCAAGAACGCAATTGACCCAAAGACTGGGGCTCTAAGATGCAATGGGTCGACCTGCGTTCGGATACGGTCACCAAACCGTCGCCCGCCATGCGCAGGGCGATGGCGGAGGCTAAAGTGGGCGATGACGTCTACGGAGAAGACCCCACCGTCAACCACTTGGAAGCAAAGGTGGCCGAAGTCTTAGGCAAAGAGGCGGGGCTCCTTCTTCCCAGCGGAACCATGAGCAACCAGACCGCGATTTTGGCTCATACCGAGCGTGGGGACGAGATATTTATTCATCGCGACAGCCATGCCTACTATTATGAGGCGGGAGCGGCGGCGATGTGGGCAGGAGCAACCTTTAATCTTCTGGAGGGTGAGGAAGGCTACATTTCGCCAGCTATCTTGGCCAATGCGCTCCGGCCAGCAAATCTGCATCACCCGCGTTCCCGCTTGGTGATTATGGAAAATACCCATAACCGTTCGGGAGGAGCCGCTCACACTGAGGAGCAAATGGCAGCTCTGTTTGCTTTCAGCCGGGAGCAGGGACTCAGCGTGCATCTCGATGGGGCGCGCCTCTTTAACGCTGCGGTCGCGCTAGGAGTGCCCGTGGCGAGCTTGGCCAGGTACGCGGATACGGTTTCCTTGTGCCTGTCCAAGGGACTCGGGGCTCCGGTAGGCTCGGTCTTGGCCGGACCCGGTGACTTCATCGCCACCGCCCGCCGTTACCGCAAAGCTCTAGGCGGAGGTATGCGCCAGGCGGGGATTCTCGCCGCCGCCGGCTTGGTGGCGCTGCAAGAGACACCGCAGTTGCTCGTCGGCGACCATCAACGCGCCGCCCGTATGACGTCAGCCCTAAGCGAACTGGGATTGCGCGCCATCCAGCCACGTGTTCCCACCAATATGGTGCTGGTTGAGGTCGGCAGCGCCTCCCGCTGGGCCGCCGAGTTGCGCACCAGGGGAGTCTTGGCGTCTGCGGTGGCTCCTAATCGGTTGCGGCTGGTCACCCACCGCGATCTCAGCGACCAGGACATAGAAGAGGCCATCGCTGCTTTTAAGGCTGCCGCAGGATGAACGACGGGGAGAACCCAGGTGACCGTCAGGCACCCTTGGCGTGGCGCATGCGCCCGACTAGCTGGGACGAGGTGCAGGGCCTGGAGCAACTCACCGGCGCCGCCGGCAGCCTAACCGCGATGGCGGAACAAAAGCAGGTCCTGTCGAGCATATTCTACGGTCCGCCGGGAACCGGCAAAACGACGGTGGCGCGGTTACTGGCCGACGTTGTTCAGTCTGCCTTCGTTCAGCTGTCTGCGGTGGAGACCGGCGTACCCGAGGTTAAGCGGTGCATTCAGGCTGCGAGGGAGCGCTGGATGGGGTATCGCCAGGGTACAGTGGTGTTTTTGGATGAAATTCATCGATTTAACAAGAGCCAGCAGGACGTGTTGCTGCCCGCAGTCGAAAGCGGCACGTTAGTGTTAATCGGGGCCACCACGGAAAACCCGTGGGTGAGCCTGAATGCAGCTTTGTTGTCCCGATGCCTGCTGGTGGAATTTCCCTCGCTGTCGGAGTCAGCCGTGGTGGCGGTGCTGAAACGTGCCTGGCAACGCCGGAACGAGTGGCTGCCAGGGGTCAACGAGTGTGATGAGGAGATTTTTGCCGAGATCGCCCGCCGCGCGGGGGGCGATGCCCGGCTGGCATTGAATGTCTTTGAGCGCCTGGCCGCCGTCAGTCGTTCTAGCGGTCGTTTGAACCGCTCGGCCTTGGAGCGCTTCTGGAAGGAGGCGCCCCATTACCACGACCGCGGCGACCGCCATTACGATTTGACCTCCGCTTTTATCAAGAGCATGCGCGGCTCCGACCCGGACGCCGCGCTATATTGGTTTGGCCGTCTGCTGGTGGCTGGCGAAGACCCTGAATTTGTGATGCGGCGGGTGGTCATTCACGCCGCCGAAGACGTCGGCCTGGCAGATCCGGTAGCCCTCATGGTGGCCGAGGCGGCTCATGCCGCGCTACTTCACGTCGGTCTGCCCGAGGCCCGTATACCGATGGCCGAAGCGGTGATCTACGTCGCCATGGCGCCCAAGTCGAATGCTGTAGTGGCCGCGCTCGAACGTTTGGACCAAGCGGTGAAACGGTGGCCCGACGCTCCGGTCCCTGAAGAACTGCGCGACCGGCATTACAATCCTCGGATTACCAAGCCATATAACTATCCCCATGACGCGGCGGGCCATTTTTTGCCCGATCTGCACGTACCCGAGGCCTTGGAGCCACTCTTGCTCTATCAGCCCAGCCCCAGCGGGCGCGAAGCGGAATTGCGAAAGCGCCTGGCCGAATGGCGACAAAAACGTCAATCTAATCGACCCCGCTAGCCGCTTGCAGCAAGTCAACTGCTCCAGCCGTGCCCCGAGTTCGGGGCACCCCCATGAATGAAAAATGAGGGTCGCGGTCGGCATAGGTATAGACCAGCAATCGATATATAGTGCATCTTATAATCGACCAGGTACCAACTGTTGCCATCTTTTTTCACAGGAGTTGTTTGGTAGCCATCGCATCCAGTTCTTTGCCGATGGCGCCCGAGTTTTGCATTTGGCGATCCATACCATATTCGGCTGGGTTCCCTCTTTGCGAATCCTTAATGCAAGTTCTTTCTTGCCGAT
Source organism: Bacillota bacterium (assembly GCA_021846365.1). GTDB lineage: Bacteria > Bacillota > Sulfobacillia > Sulfobacillales > Sulfobacillaceae > JAJZXC01. Next base: position 4,164 of record JAJZXC010000237.1, read on the forward strand.
ATATTAACAACAGAGAGGAGCTTACCATGTCACCCCAGTTATATGCCATTGCCCATCGTGCCAAAGCAGACGTGCAGGCGCGGTTTACCGCGCTCGCTCACCACTTGACTGCAGAGTTCCTCGAAGAGACGTGGCAAGCCCTGAAT
>JAJZXC010000025.1 GCA_021846365.1 Bacillota bacterium
CCGGATAACCGCCTGGGCCAGTTTCCCGCGCTGTACTCCGTGGCGCGTATTTGGCGTTGTGGGGGAGATTGCACCGACAGGGATGGCCACGACCATCCCTACTCGGTGTTGCGCTGCTCAACGAAACTCTGCTCAAAGAGAGTCTCAGACGACCAAACCGTTAATTGCTTACCATTGAGTTTGGCTGGTCTAAACAGTTACCGAAAATCGTGGGACTCAACACCACCGGGTGGTGGCCGCACTTGACGTCAACAGTAGTTGCCGCCAGTTGACCCGGGGATTCTTAAGGAGCGCATAGACCGTACTTTTATGAAAGGCCAACCACTCTCGGGTTTGGGCCGACTGCTCTTCAAACCAACGCCAAAGATTGGGTTCGGTACAAATGAGCCCGACCAAAAACTGAATAATGGCCGACGGGCGATCCCGAGGAGGTCAGCCGCTGGTACGGAGCGAGGGCCGACAACTTGTGGACCATTGCTTGAAAGGCGCGCAACTTGCCATCCTTGAGACCGGGGAACACTCGTTTGGAGTTGGCAAGGATGCGGGGTCTTCATTCGACCACGACTCGTCAACGATCACGGTTTAGGGTGGCTATTGTCGGGCTTTGTGGCATGACCTGAGGCCGATAGCGCTACGTGCGCGACAATTTAAGGCGAAGTTTCAAATCTTCAATCACCAGTGCCATTCCGGCCCCTTCCACGGCCGGAAACGGAATGGCGGCGGCGGCTAGTTGAACGTGGTGCTCGGGAAGACGGTGACGGTTCAACTCGGTTTTTAATTTGTCCGCCAAATTTTCGTCCAAATGCTGTAAGATGGGACCGATAATGATGGTTTTGGGATCGATCAGGGATACCACGCTGACTAAGGCTAACGAAAGCCAGTGAACCACATCTTGTACCAGCCCAGGCTGTAATCCAGAGGGGACTTTGGAGTCGCGGGTCAACTTTTGCCAAAGGCCATCATCGTGAAAGCGTTCCGAGAGTTTGGGGATGCTGATGAGGGTCTCGAGGCATCCTTGCTGCCCGCAACGACAGGTGTGACCGCCGGGTTGCACGACCACATGGCCAATTTCCCCGCCAGAATGGTGGTAGCCCTCCACAGGGGATCCGCCCTGCACCACGCACCCTCCCACCCCCCATCCGGTGTCCACGTAAAATAGGTCGGATTCCGAACGGACGATGGATTCGGCGAACGCGGCAGCCTCGGGAGCTCGCATGACGGTGACCGGCACCTTAAAGCGCTGAGCGATGCTGTCTTTAAACAAGACGTTGCGGAGATTCAGATTGATTGCCTGCACGACCACACCGCGTTCAGTATCCACGATCCCTGGTATTGCAACCCCAATTCCCTCAGCCGGTTGAGACGCGCCATTGGCAATTTGTTCGATTCCCGCTAACGTGGCGTCAATCACGGTGGCTCCCCCGGTATGCGGTACGGTCACTGAGGACTGATGCAGGTAGCCTGTTCCAGGGGTGAACCATCCCAACGACACGTTGCGGCTATCCACGATGCCAACGATGTAACGCGGGCCGTCATCGCTCCAGGACAGCCAAACCGGGGGCCGACCCAGGGGACTGAAGTCTGCGCCGCTCTCACGCAGAATACAAGCCCGTAGCAGTTGGTCGGTCAGGTTGGCAATATACGTGCGGCTAACTTGGGCATGGCGTGCAAGGTCAGCGCGAGATAACGGCTTGCGAGAGAGTAACATGCGAAATACCACGTCTGCAGCGGTAGTCATAAGGAGCCTCCCCGATGTTATGTCTCGAAAGTAATAACTTGTCTCTTAAAGTAAAGTTTACTAGCTATCAGTTTCAACTAAATAATTATAGAATAAAAATCGAGAATGACCCTTAGTACCAGCTATCGCTGTTAAAAAGTGTCGCACAGGAAATTGCTGAAGTCAAAGGCAGTGGAGTTTGACCGATCCGACAGGCGATCGGGAACCAGGCAAACGTCGTGCTAAATCTCACGGAATCGATAGGGGGGTAGTTTGAGAGGATGTGTGGAGGGATGGTCTTGATTCGTCGAGCGACGGCGTCCGATGTGCCAGTTTGCGCCAACCTTATGCTGGAACACCCGGTGTGGCAGTCCTATGGTTATGCGTTTGACGACCAGTGCGAACGACTCAACCGTCTGTTCAGCGATAGGCAAGTGCTGATCGCGGACAACGATGGCGCGATACGAGGCTTCATCGTATTCGATACGCGAACGTTGGGCGACAACGGTTATGTTCAGTTGGTCGCCGTTGATTCGCGATTTACCGGTAATGGCATCGGGGAGCGATTGATGAAGGCCGCGCATGCGGCGATGGCCCCCCTGCAGCGATGCTTCCTGCTGTGTACCAGTACCAACGTCCAAGCTCAGCGATTTTACAGGCGCCGAGGTTACGTAAAGGTGGGAGAATTGCCGGACTGGCTGCAAGTCGGAACAACGGAATACGTATTCTGCCACTACCACATTCAGAGCTCCGATTAGTTTCAATTAGGGCACTAATCCTTCTATTGCGAAAACTGGCGATTTCGGCAGGAATAACTTATTATTACGCGAATCTTAGTTAACGCTTGAAGAACATAACTATTGGGTGGTCTGGAGGTATAGACATTATGGGGTGGGGTTGTGGAGATTGGCGTCATCGGTAGCCCCCACGCGCCCTCGGCTCAGACGGATCCACGACATGACGGGGCTTTCATTGTAGCTGAGGTATGGTGATGCGGTGTCACGGTGCCGAATTGGGGATTCATCGGTGAACATCGACGTTCGGTTGTGCAAAGAAATTGAAACATGAAGGGGAGATCTAGGTGTCTATCAAACGTAAGTCGAGTGTTGTTGCGGCGTCCGCAGTGCTTGCGCTGGCGATGGGGGGACTCAGCGTCACAGCGATGGCGGCCGGTCGGCCGCCAGTCCCTCCGCTCAGCGTTTATGGCTATCCCGGACCGCTGCTGCGGAATTTCAACCCATTTTCCCAATCGACTATGCAGGGGTCACAGGGTCTGATTTATGAACCTCTGTTTTACTTCAACACCGTCGGCCCGCAGGTTGACCCGTTACTCGGCTTGAATTACGCTTGGTCGAACGGAAACAAGGTGTTGACAGTGAATTTGCGACACAATGTGCGGTGGACCGATGGCAAGCCGTTTACCGCTCAGGACGTGGCGTTTACGTTCAATTATTTGAAGAAAAACCCGGCTCTCGACCTCGAAGGGGTGTGGAACGTGCTGTCGTCGGTGACGGCCGAAGGACCCTACCAAGTGCGATTTACCTTCAAAACGCCTGACGTGCCCTACAGTTGGTACGTCCTTGGCCAAACCCCCATTGTCCCTCAGCACATCTGGAGCAAGATCGCCAATCCGTCAAAGTTTCTGAATCCCAATCCGGTGGGAACCGGTCCTTACGAGCTTACCTCTTTTACCCCCGAAGTATTTACTTTAACCGCCAATCCCCATTACTGGGGCGGTCAACCCAAGGTGCCCGAGCTGCAATTCCCCAACTATCTTAGCGGCCCCAGCGCCGACGTGGGATTGTTGAGCGGCAAGATCGACTGGGCCGGGATCAACGTGCCCAACATTCAGAAAGTCTACGTCAATCGCGACCCGAAATACAACCACTACTGGTTTTCTCCGGGTTCCATCGACATGTTGTTGCCGAATCTGCGCAATCCGTTGTTAGCCATGCTACCGGTTCGGCAAGCGATCAGTCTGGGCATCAATCGGGCAAAACTTTATGCGGCCGAATTCAAGTACGCCCCGATCGCCAGTCCGACCGGGCTTACCCTGCCCAATTTTAGGCAATGGATCGCCCCTGGACTACCCAAGCAGGATCTCAACTTTACGTATAGTCCCAAAAAAGCCGAACAGATTCTGACTAAGGCGGGATTTAAGAAAAACGCGGCCGGGATCTTTGTTTCTCCCTCCGGAAAACCGCTGTCGTTTACTCTGCAGATCGTCAATTCGTTTACGGTATGGGTCGCCGAAGCCTCGATCGTTGAACAAGAACTGAAGCAGATTGGAATCCAGGTCACCGTGAACGAAGAGTCCTGGGCCGTGTACCAAAACAACATGAACGTAAGCCGGAACTTTCAGTTGGCGTTTTCGTTTACGTCGGCGGGACCCACCCCGTTCTATCTTTATAACAACTTGCTCAAACCTCATCAAATGTTCAATGCTGAGGGGTGGAACAACCCGGCGACGACCGCCGCGCTGAAATCGTTTGAAGCGTCCAGTAACCCGAGCGTGCAAAAGAAGGCCATCTACAGCCTCGAGAAGGTCATGATCACCCGACTCCCCGCGATAGGTTTATTCGAGCAGACGAATTGGAACGAGTACAGTACCCAGTACTACGTCGGGTGGCCGACGGCGAAAAATCCGTACGCCGTCGGTGGGCCCTGGAGCTATCCCATGGAAGTCATATTGACGCATCTACGTCCGCGGTAAAAATGAGGGTTTTTTGAGCCAGCGGAAAGATTGACCGTCTCTTTCCGCTGGCGTTGACAGGTGATCGCACTGCCAGGAGGTTTGGGGAACCTGAGACGAGGAGATGAAACCTTGCGCTACGTGTTAAACCGCTTGCGGTTTTTACTGGTCACTTTGTGGGCGGTGGTCACGATTAACTTTATTCTGCCGCGGCTCATGCCCGGCAATCCCGCACTATTGATGATCGCGCGCTTTCATGGCCTTATCAACACGCAGGCGCTGCACGCCTTGGAATTGCAGTTCGGCGTGACCAGCCAGCCGCTCTGGGTGCAGTATATGGGATACCTGAACAACCTGGTGCATGGGAATTTGGGACTATCGCTGACGTACTACCCGGTACCGGTAACCACCGTCATTGCCAATAGCCTGCCGTGGACGCTCGGGTTGGCGGGAACGGCGACGGTGTTTTCCGCCGTGGTGGGAACGCTCTTGGGTATCCGCACCGCGTGGCGGCGGGGAGGAGCGCTGGATAGTACGCTTCCGGTGGCGACGACCTTCACCGGAGCGATTCCGCATCAATGGCTGGGGCTGATTTTCTTGTATGTCGTAGGCTTTACCTTCAACTGGTTTCCTCTGAGTCATGCCTACTCCGTGGGCATGACGCCTGCTTTGAGTATTCGGTTCATCTTGAATGTGCTAGATCATGCGGTGTTGCCGGGCGCCACCATGGTCATCCCCACCATTGGGGGGTGGCTGTTGCATATGCGCAACAACATGATTCAGACCCTCAACGACGATTACGTGGTGTTCGCCGAAGCCAAGGGCATACGACCGAACCGGCTGATGTACCAATACGCGGCCCGCAATGCGGTGCTCCCCAACCTGACCAGCTTTGCCATGGCGCTGGGGTTTGTCGTGGGAGGGGCGGTGCTGGTCGAGGTGGTGTTTTCCTATCCCGGCATTGGCTACCAACTGGTCAATGCGGTGGAGAACGAAGATTATCCGCTGATGCAGGGGCTGTTTCTGATGATTGCGGTGGCGGTCCTATTAGCGAACTTTCTGGTGGAGATCGTCTACGTGAAGTTAGACCCCCGGGTGAGAAGGGGAGGAAACGGGGAATGAAACTGGTCGGCAGGCGGTTCGGTCTGATGAAGCAGGTATCAGTCCGACAGAACACGGTGGCCAGAGCGTTTTTTAGTGACCCGAAGGCCATTGCCGGACTGACCATCTTTGTTCTGCTCGCGCTGCTGGGGCTTTTGGCCCCGGTTGTCGCGCCGTACAATCCCAACGCCGGAATTTTTACGCCACTGCAACCACCGAGCTATCATCATTGGTTGGGCACCACCTCCACCGGGCAAGACGTCCTCTCGCAGTTCGTGTGGGGGACCCGCAACTCTATGGCGATTGGATTGGCGGCCAGTCTGATGTCGACCGCACTGGCCGTCGTCATTGGCATGTATCCGGCCTATCGAGGCGGGTGGCTGGACGACGTGATGACCAGCTTTACCAATATGTTTCTGGTGATCCCAGGACTGCCGTTGATGATCGTCGTAGCCGCCTATGTGCGGGCAACCGGCCCCGTCGTCATCACCCTGGTGATTGCGCTGACCAGTTGGGCCGCGCGTGCACGCGTGCTCCGCGCGCAGACGATGACGCTGGCCACCCGCGACTTCGTGGTGGCGGCGCGACTTTCAGGCGCTTCGCACTGGAAGATTTTATCCGGCGAAATTTTGCCCAATATGCTATCACTGTTTGTTGCCAGCATGATGTACGGGACGCTGGGGGCCGTGCTGGCCGAGGCAGGGCTCGAGTTTTTGGGGCTTGGCAATGTCAATTCCGTCACTTGGGGGACGATGCTGTACTGGGCCAACAGTCAAGGAGCCTTGCTCAATGGCGCCTGGTGGTGGTTTGTTCCGGGAGGGGTCGGCATCGCCCTGCTCGGAACCAGCCTGGCGCTCATGAATTTCGCCATGGACATGGTGTCCAATCCGCGTTTACAGGGGCAGAGAAAAGCCAAAAAGCGAGGGATTTCCCCCGCGAATGTGCCAAAGCCATCGGAAACCCATTGACCCCAACCAAGAGCGGGATGGGAGAGCGCTCCCGTCCAAGGAGGACGGTAAGCCCGTGAATGTGGTGTTCATCACCATCGACAGTCTGAATCGTCATTTCTTGAAGGCCTACGGCCAACCGGTTGAACTCGACGTGAAGACGCCGAATATTGATCGGCTGGCCGCGAGAGGCGTCGTGTTTGACCGACACTATGCCGGTAGCCTGCCGTGTATGCCCGCACGCCGCGAATTTTTTGCAGGAATTCAAGAGTTTTTGTGGCGTCCGTGGGGGCCGATGGAACCGTTTGACCGACCCTTGGCGCGGGTGGCCCGCGAGAACGGGTTCGTCACCCAATTGATCACGGACCATTATCATTATTTTCAGCACGGCAGTCATGGGTACTTCACCGATTACGATGGGTTCGAGTTCATCCGTGGGCAGGAGAGTGATGCGTGGAAGACGTCTCCGGTACATCCAGACCGCAACCTTATGCGACAGATCAAGGCAGCTGCGGACGGCCGGCACGCCGCCCCCAAGTATCGGGTGGCGTACGCGCGAAATGCCGCGAACTTTAGCGCAGAAGAGGACTTTTTGGCGCCGCGAGTGTTCCGGAGCGCGGCCGATTGGCTGGAAAACAACCGGGAGCATGAGCAGTTTCTCTTGGTGATCGATAGTTTTGACGTCCACGAACCGTTTCATAATCCTGCAAATTTCGCAGGACTCTATACGAACGAGGATCCCAGCGATCCCGAACTCGTGATCTGGCCCGAATATGGCAACTATCGTGAGGACGGCAGAGCGAAATTATCGGACCGACAAGTAGCATTCGTACGGGCACAGTATGCCGCAAAAATATCCCTGATGGACAAGTGGGTGGGGCGGGTACTCGACCAGCTCGATGCCTTGAGGCTTTGGGAAAACACCGTGGTCATCCTGACCACTGACCATGGGCATTATTTAGGGGAAGGCGGATGGATGGGCAAGCCCGCGTGCCCCAATTACGATATTCTGGCCCATATCCCGCTGATTATCTGGCATCCGCAAGGGGTTTTGAACGGCGGACGCAGTGCCGCATTGACCTCTGCCGTGGATTTATACGCGACGATGGTGGAAGCGATGGGGGTGTCGGTACCTCCGCAGACGCACGGAGTGAGCCTGATGCCGCTACTGCTGGGGCAGACGGGTTCGGTGCGGGACTGGGCGTTATACGGGTACTTTGGGCGGACGCTGAATATCACCGATGGACGGTACACGTATCATCTGGGTGCAGATTCCGCAATGCCGCTCAATATCTATTCAACGATGTTCATGAATCCGACCAAGAAAACTTCGCCGGTGGAACTTCCGGCAAATCCCATCAGCGGAAGGTTTCTGCCCTATACCGAGAGCAAGGTATGGAAATATCCGGTAAGCGTACCGACCACGTTCGCGGACCGATTGCTCTTCGACACCGACGATGACCCGTGGCAGCAGCACAATCTGACGGTTACGCAACCCAGGCTGGCCCGCCAGATGCATCGGTTGCTGGAGTCGGCGCTTAGGGAATTGCAGGCGCCTTCGGAAATTTTCGACCGCTTTGCCGTCGGACGTCCCGGCGGATAAAGGGGGGGGGCACGTTCCGACCGGTGCCAGAAGAAGAGGAGGTGGGTGCATGCTAGCCGATACGCCGGTGCTCGAAGTGAAGGATCTGTCCGTCGCGTACGAAACCCGCCAGGGGAGCGTGCAAGCGGTCAGTGATGTGAATCTCTCGGTGTTCCGTAACGAAATTGTCGGCTTGATCGGCGAATCCGGCTCCGGCAAGTCGACACTCGCTTATGCCATTATGCGGCTTTTGCGCGGGGGAGCGGGTGTTACCTCCGGCACCATTCGGGTGTTGGAAGAAGATGTCTACGCACTGAGCCCGGAGACGCTCCGCCAATTTCGATGGAACAAGATGTCGATGGTCTTTCAAAGCGCGATGAGTGCGCTAAATCCCGTCTTAACCATCGAACAGCAGATGGTCGATACGCTGCGCAGCCATCGGTCGCAGCTATCGCCCGCGCAAGCGCGGCAGCGCGCCGCTGAGTTGTTGCAACTAGTGCACATTCGTCCCGACCGGATGCGCAGTTTCCCCCATGAACTGTCGGGTGGAATGCGCCAACGGGTGGTCATCGCCATTGCCATCGCGCTCAACCCGGCTTTGGTGGTCATGGATGAACCGACCACCGCGCTCGATGTGGTGGTCCAACGATCCATCTTAGATGAAATCCAGGCACTTCAAAGAATCGTAGGCTTTTCGATCCTTTTCATTAGTCACGATTTTAGTTTGGTCGCCGAATTGTGTTCGCGGGTGGCGGTCATGTACGCCGGCCGGGTAGTGGAGTTGGCGACTACGCAAGGCCTTTTTTCGTCATCGGCTCATCACCCCTATACCGAAGGCCTACGCAAAGCGGTTCCGCGAGTCACGGCCGCTGATGTGAGCATTGAAGGGATTCCGGGCACACCCCCCGATCCGGCCAGGCTGCCCGCCGGATGCGCGTTTCATCCGCGGTGTGCCTACAAGATGGCGGAGTGCACGACTACGCGGCCGTCGTTGAGGACGGTGGAAAATGCCACCATCGCCTGCCACTTGTTTGCCGATAAGTCAATCGCCCAGGAGCCACGTCATGTCTGAGTCACAACCTTTGGTTCGAGTGGAAAATCTAAGCGTGCGCTTCTCGGTGACGGTAAACGGGAAGAAGCGTCACATCATTCCGGTCGACGCGGTGAGTTTTGAAATTGGCCTAGGTGAGGTGCTGGCTTTGGTCGGTGAGTCGGGCAGTGGAAAAACCACGATTGGGCGGACGCTGGTGCGCGTGATCGAACCAGTCTCCGGCCGGATCGAGGTCAATGGGCGCGACGTCACCCATATCCGCGGCCGGGATTTGGCCGCCCACCAAAAAACCGTTCAAATGGTGTTTCAAGATCCGTTCGGCTCGTTAAATCCTGTGCGCACGGTCGAGCATCATCTGGCGCTTCCGTTGCGGCTGAGGGAGCGGTCAAACCAACCGGTTCGGGATCGCGTCGATCGGTTGCTGGAACGGGTAGGACTGACGCCCGTCGCCGAAACCCGAGTCAAGTTCCCCCACGAGTTATCCGGAGGCCAGCGGCAGCGGGTCGCCATCGCCCGCGCACTCGCCGTGCGTCCACAGTTCTTGGTGGCGGACGAACCGATTTCGATGTTGGATGTGTCGGTCCGCGCAGGGATCTTGACCCTGATGAATCAACTGAAGGCGGACTTTAACTTATCGTACCTGTATATCACCCACGACTTGGCCTCAGCCCGTTATTTCGGAGATCGGATTATGGTGATGTACGGGGGACGGGTAGTGGAGGTGGCACCGTCGCCGGAACTCATTCGTCAACCTATCCACCCCTATACGCGCCTGCTGTTGGCGGCTACCCCTGGAAATGGCCCGAGGGAGCCGGTAGCGATCGCTGAAAACCAGGGGCCAAATTTGTTGCAAGGCCGCCTGGGCTGTCCGTTCAGGGACCGTTGTAATATTGCCACGGGAGTTTGCCAGGAGGTCGCTCCCCGATTTGAGGCGGTTGATTCGGCGCACTCGGTAGCGTGTCACCACGGGAGCTAATCGGATCAGCACCCAGGGGGTGATGGTGCGAAATTCAGCGGCCTCGCCGATACTAGGGATTGGGGCACGTTAGTTGTAACCGAAAAGGAGGAAGAGCGGTGCAAAAACCCAATGTGTTATTGATTATGACCGACCAACAACGATGGGATACGCTCGGCTGCTATGGCAATACGGTGATCGAAACCCCCAATTTGGACTGGTTGGCCTCGATGGGAATCGTCTTCACGGCCGCCTATACCTCCACCCCGTCGTGCATTCCGGCTAGAGCTTCGTTGATCACCGGAATGGACCCGTGGAACACCGGGATTCTGGGAATGGGCAGAGGGCAGCCCCCAATGGGCGTCAATTTTCCGCACACGCTGCCCGGAGAATTGGCCCAGGTCGGCTATCATACCCGGGGCGTGGGCAAGATGCATTTTGATCCCCAAAGGGCATTGAACGGATTTCATCATACCGTACTCGACGAATCGGGTCGGGCGTCAGACCCGGGGTTTGTCTCCGACTATCGGCAATGGTTTGAACAGCATAAGACCGGGGACTATGATATTGCGGACCACGGCATCGACTGGAATTCGTGGATGGCCCGACCCTATCACGCCCCCGAATTTCTCCATCCCACCAATTGGACGGTAAGTGAGTCGATAAGATTCCTCAAAGAGCGTGATCCGCTAAAGCCCTTCTTTCTGAAAATGTCGTTCGCCCGGCCGCATTCGCCGTATGATCCGCCCTCGTACTACTTTGATTTGTATCTAAACAAACGGTTGCCCAAGCCGTCGGTCGGAGACTGGGCGGCGGCGCATAATGTGCCCGAAGAGGCAGCGCGTCCCGACGCCTGGCGCGGCGTGCGAAGCGCCGAAGAAATCTTGCGGGCGCGAGCCGGGTACTATGGATCGATCACGCACATCGACCATCAAATCGGGCGTTTGCTGATGTTCCTGCAAAAAAAAGGTCTGTTGCACAACACCCTTATCCTCTTTACCTCCGACCACGGGGATATGCTGGGTGACCACAATTTGTGGCGAAAGACCTATGCTTATGAGGGCTCAGCCCATATTCCGCTGATCATCAAGTTGCCGGCAACATTCAAAAGGGAGGTGACGGCCGTCGACCGTCCGGTCTGCTTACAAGATCTCATGCCCACGGTGCTCGAAACCGTGGACGTGACCATTCCCCCCACCGTGGATGGCCAGAGTCTGTTGGGGTTAATGCAGGGTCAAGAACGGCCATGGCGTGAATACGTCCATGGCGAGCACTCCACCTGCTATGCCGAAGAACAAGAGATGCAGTACTTAACGGATGGAAAAATGAAATATCTTTGGCTACCCAGAGCCGGCCAAGAGCAACTGTTCGATTTGACTCGGGATCCCTATGAATACCATAACTTAGCCGATGATCCCGATTATGGGCAAGTACTGGCACTCTGGAGGTCCCGGCTGGTGCGGGTGCTCAAACCACGCCATGCGGGGCTCACTGACGGGGACCAGTTAGTCTCGCAAGCGGGGCAGCCCTTTTTGATTTCGCCTAAATATGCGGAGAGAATGCGCGCAATTGAGCGCGTCTGAGTGGTTAATGAGCATACAGACTAGGCGATCGGCTCGCACGACATTCTAAGGAGGCAGACACCGTGGCAGACGAAGCGCGAGGCGTGGCAGGCCAACTGGTGATGGCAGATTTACCCGCGGGAGGAACCGAAGCAGTCATAAACCATCTTGACCACTATCCGTTTGGCGGCATTACCCTGCACCAGTGGGATACGGGGGAGGCCACGGAGTTGCGGCAGCGTATGACGATGTTGTGGCAAGCGTTGGCTAAGGCCGCACTCCCCCCGCCGTTGGTGGCCCTGACCGAGGAAGGGGGCACGGTGCACCGATTTCCCGAAGTGGTGCGCCCTCCTTCTGCCATGAGCCTCGGGCAGGGCAACGACTTAGAGCTTACGCAACGCGTTGGGCAGCTGTGGGGTCGCTATCTTATGTCTCAAGGCATCAATTGGAACTGGGCTCCGGTGGCCGATGTGCTGACCGAAGTACAAAATCCGGTGATTGGGACGCGGGCGTTTTCTCAGGATTCCGACCGCGTGGCCCGGCATGTAGCAGCCTGGATTCGAGGGCACCAGGCAGAGGGGATCCTCGCCACCGCCAAACACTTTCCTGGTCACGGGATGACCCAACTCGATTCTCACCTGGCGCGGCCGGTCTGTTCGCTTGCGGAATCGGAACTGGCCGGTCATCTGGTGCCGTATGATGCAGCAATTGAAGCCGGGGTCAAGGCGATGATGCTGTCCCACGTCATCTACTCGGAGTTCGATGCATTGCCGGCCACACTTTCCTCCTATTGGTATCAAAGGCTACGGACCATGGGTTTCGGCGGACTGGTGGTGACCGACGCGCTGTCGATGCGGGCGATTGGGGACGTGTACGCGCCAGGAGAGGCTGCCGTGAGAGCGATCACGGCGGGGGCAGACATCATCGACAGTGGATCATGGGAGATTGCCGTTGCTGCGCTGGAGGCGATAGCCCAGGCCTATGAGCAGGATCGTACGTTTCGTAGGCGGGCTGATGACGCCAGGGAGCGCGTGCTAGCCGTCAAGGCCCATCTTCGCCCGCCCGAGGCATGGCCGGCGAGCGTATCGACTGAGCAGTTGGCGGAAGTGAGCTGGCAATCCGCGCTTACAGGCGCCCGGATCATTCGTGGTGATCCCCAGCGCTTTACGGCCGATTGTCCATCTTTCCAAACCGTATGGATGTCGTCACGGCATAGGGTGGAGGTGGAAGAACGTGGTGAGACCTCGGAAGGTCGTGCGTCGGTGGTACGGGTTGACCTATCCGGCCGGGGCTGGCGTGAGGAACTGTCAGCCATTTTTGACCAGTCAGGGGCCTTGTTGTTGTTCACAGAAAACGTTTGGCGATATCCCGAGGTGATAGCCCAACTGCGCAAGCTCAGTCTTCGGCGGCCGGTGCTTCATGTCGCAGTCCTCGATCCGGTGGACGTGGATCGCCTGCCCGAAACCAAAGTAGCGGTTGCCATTTATGGCAATTTCGAATACGCCGCGAAGGTGATAGATGGTCTGATCTTTGCGCCAAAGACTGCCCCCGCGGGGGGATGGGAAATTCGGGGCAGCGACGCCTAATCCACACCTGGAACCGCGGAGTGAGGTCTAGCTGCGGCCAGCCCTGTACCTCACCGAGTCTCGCGTCATAATGGCATCAAGGAATCCAACGATGTCGAGGGGGAAACGATGCACGAGTCCATCAAATCGTTTCAGATAGACCGTCTGAAAGTTCATATTTTCGCTGACAAGAGCACACTGGGGCATGCTGCAGGCGTACAAGCGGCCCTCCAGATGAGGAAAATGCTGCGTGAGCAAGACCGGATTCGCATCGTCTTGGCAGCGGCGCCCTCGCAAAATGAGTTCTTGGCAGCATTGGTGACGATGGAGGGGATAGACTGGACTCGCGTCGTGGTATTTCAGATGGACGAGTATGTGGGTCTCGATGCCGACGACCCGCGGTCGTTTCGAAGCTTCTTGGAATCCCGTCTGTGCGTTCGGGTAAAGCCAGGAGAGGTCCATTTTATCGACCCCGGTCACGATAGAACTACGCAGTGGGTAAGGTATGGCGAACTAGTGGGGCAAGCCCCCATAAACCTGGTCTGTTTGGGGATTGGCGAGAACGGGCACATCGCTTTTAACGATCCTGGGATAGCGGATTTCGACGATCCCCAAATCATCAAACAAGTTGCACTCGACGAGACTTCTCGGAGGCAACAAGTCCACGACGGGTGTTTTGCCCGCCTCGAATCCGTTCCTAAAATGGCAGTCACGCTCACCGTTCCGGTTCTTTTGGGGGGACAACAGCTATTGTGTATGGTCTCGGGAGCGAACAAGCGCAATGCGGTGCGACGGACGTTGTACGGTCCGCTCTCACCGCAGTGTCCTGCCTCGATATTACGAACTCATCCGGATTGCACGCTGTTGGTTGACCGGGATGCTGTAGATGACTGCAAATCATGAAGTGCTCCTACACGGACGGCACTACGCTACGGGCGCAGCCGTGGCCATTCGAATCATAGGGGGACGCATCGTTGCGATGAAACCCCTACCGTCGACGCAGACTTCTTTGTGGATTGGGCCCGGTCTGGTCGATCTGCAGGTGAATGGATACGGTGGATGGGATTTTAATGCCAGCTGCCTCACCGCGCAAGCGGTATGCCACGCTACCAACGCGCTGTGGACGCAGGGAATTACCGGCTACCTGCCGACTATCATTACCGCCAGCGATGGGGCCGTGGAACAGGCGCTGGATACCATAGCTGAGGCTGTTTCGCAGACGCCGGCGATTTCGAACACCATTCGAGGAGTGCACTTGGAAGGGCCATTTATTTCCCCGATAGATGGTCCGCGTGGTGCGCACGAAGGGCACTGGGTCAAAGCTCCCGACTGGGATTTATTCCGCAAGTGGCAACACCTAGCGCGCGGCTTGATTAAAGTGATCACCCTGTCACCTGAGTGGGAGGAGGCCCCGGGATTCATTCGACAGTGTGTCAGCAGTGGAGTGAAGGTAGCTATTGGCCATACTGCGGCCAATTCAGAACAGATAGCGCGCGCGGTGGAGGCGGGCGGCAGTTTGTCCACCCACTTAGGCAACGGATGCCATCCGGTCATGGCACGCCATCCCAATTACCTGTGGGATCAACTCGCCGATGACCGGTTGTGGGCGTCGATTATCGTGGATGGGTTTCATTTGCCGGATTCCGTGATCAAGGTAATCTTGCAGGTAAAACGACAAAAAACCCTGCTGATCAGTGACAGCGTATCGCTGTCGGGGCTGGCTCCCGGCACCTATCGCGCACCGATTGGTGGCGAGGTAACATTAACCCGCGAAGGCAAACTGCAAGTGACCGATCATCCCGAATTGCTGGCGGGTTCTGTTCAGTCGATCGCCCGCAGCATCGACTACCTGGCTGCCCGGGAATTGTGTACTTTTGAAACGGCATGGAATATGGCCTCCATCCAACCTTGCGCATACATGGGATTCCCGGGCCTAGCCGGGCTGTCTAGTGGAGCTCCCGCGGACATCGTGGTGTTTAGGCGGGATGGGGGAACCAGCGAGATTCAGCAAGTGTATAGCGCCGGGGCATTGGTTTATGACAACTTGTAAACACCACCCGGAGTTCGCCCGGTGATTGCCTGCGGTTTGAGGCCACCCCGGGGATGTGTGCGCCTAGCGCTGCATCGGCAATGCCCGACCATGATGTTCACGGTCACGCTGCTTTGGAGATATCGTCTGGTCGGTGGGGAGGGGGCAGGCATGAAAGATCATTACGCCATAGGACTGATGTCAGGAACTTCAGCTGACGGCATCGACGCTGCGTTGGTTCAAATCACGCCCAATGGGTCGGAACTGTCGATCGGTTTAGAGCATGCTACTTTTGAACCCTATGCGGCAGAGGAGCGATCGCGGATATTTGCGGCTTTTGCACCGGATTTCCCTGCTCAGGAGTTGGCACGGCTCAATTGGCACATGGCAGAGTGGTTTGCGCGAGCCGTCCAGCGGTTATTGGACGAAGCCGGAATGTCGCCTAAAGACGTGCTCGTAATAGGATCACATGGGCAGACCATTGCCCATTATCCGCCCCAACCGCAGGGAGCACAGGGGTACGGCATGCAAATTGGAGAGCCCGCCATGATCGCGGCGTTAACCGGCATCGACGTGGTATCGAACTTCCGAACGGCGGACATGGCCGCCGGCGGTCAAGGTGCGCCGCTCATTCCCTATTTCGACTATGCGTTGCTGAAAAGTGACATAGAAACCCGTGTCGTGCTGAACATCGGTGGTATCGCCAACATCACCGTATTGCCAGCCGGCGCATCGCCAAAAGACGTGGTGGGATTCGATACCGGCCCGGGAAACATGATATTGGACGGTTTGGTGGAACTCGTCACCGACGGGAGGCAGCACTATGATGAGGAGGGGGCATTGGCCCGCGCCGGTCGATGCCATGACCAGCTCCTGCACCGCTGGCTCGCACACCCGTATTTTTTCCGCACCCCCCCAAAGTCGACGGGACGAGAACTCTTTGGCCTTTCCTACTGCCGAGCTCTGTATGACGATGCCAAACGGGAAGGACTGACCCCGCCGGATCTTCTGCGGACGGCCACCGCGCTTACCGCTGAATCCATCGCGCGGGGCATCCGTACGCAGATTACCGAACCGTTCGCTTTGATTGTCTCCGGAGGCGGCATCAATAATCCGGTGTTAATGGATGAGCTTAAAAGCCGCAGCCATCTGATGCGACCGTGGCAATCGGCGACGGAATATGGCATCCCCAGCGACTTTAAAGAGGCTATGGCCTTCGCCCTTTTGGCTTGGCAGTTTTGTCGCGGGGTGCCGACCAACGTGCCGCGCGCCACCGGTGCCGCGCGCTCCGTGGTGCAGGGTTCTTGGACTCCGGCACGGGCCGGCATTCAGATCGACGACCGGATCGCGAAAATCAAGGAAAGGGGGAAATAGCATGTGGACCGATGCCGAAATTCGGGATCTTCAGGTATTCTTGGACCATGAAGTCGATGCTGGAACCGTTCCGGGAGTGGTGGCGCAAATTGGTCAAAGCGCTTCAGTGAAGCCACCGTGAGTGCCGGCATGGCGCTGAGACACGGCGGAATGCCACGCCCGATCGCACTCGACACCCTGTTTGATTTGGCCTCGCTCACCAAGGTGACTGTCACATTACCGTTAATCTTACGGTTGGCGGAGAAAGGCCGCATCGCCTTAAGCGATCGGGTGTCGGCCTATATTCCGGAATCTTGGGGTGGGGATAAGGCGGGGTAACCATCTCTCACTTGCTCGCCCACACCGGGGGGCTGTTGCCACACCGCGAGTATTTTTTGACCCTATCCGGCTATGAAGCGATCGTACAGGCCGCCGCCAAAGAAGCCCTGGTAACGGAACCGGGAGGGGCTATCGCCTATAGCGACCTTACTGCTGGGGGAGATAATTCAGCGGCTTCGAGGGCGATCGCTGGCCGAGTGTGCCAGAGAGGAAGTCTTTGATGCCATAGATCTTACGGACATTATGTATAAACCGAAACCGCTGCTACAGGATCGAATTGCGGCAACCGAAGTCATGGCGGACGGCTTGGCCAAAGTCGGGATTGTTCACGACGACAATAGTGCGGCTATGGGGGGATATCGGGTCACGCAGGCCTATTTGCCACGGCCGATGCGATGGGCCGCTACCTTCAAGAGTGGGTCAATCCTGACAGCCGGTGGCTAGGGTTTTTCACCAAGATGGCCGCCATAACCCCCCACGCGCCAGGCATGGGCGGTAATCGCGGCTGGGGTTGGGTCCTTCGTGGCGACGCTCACGACCCGCTCGGCGATCTGTGGCCGGAGTCGTCGGCCGCGCATACCGGATACACCAGAACGTCGGTGGCCTTTGACATCAAGAGCGGAATATGGTGCGTTCTCTTGACTAACCGTGTGCACTTTGGCCGAACGCACGACATTACCGCGTTTCGTCGGCGGTTCCATAATGTCGTGATCTCCCATTTCGGACCGGGACTCTGCGGCTGATTGGGCGGTCGAAGACCGCGAAGACTGACGGCATCTGGTGATCGTGGCCATGATAGCCGCGGCGCTGGCGGGCACCCCGGAGTCGGTTGCGGAGGCGATCGGGGTCTGTTGGCCGTTTGGAGCGCAGTTCGATGGTCGACTGTGGGATCAGCACTGCGGTCCACCACCTACGATGGCAGATGCCTTTTGCAAATCAACGTCGCCCTAGATTAGGTGGCAAGGCCCCAAGGAGGATTTTCGGTGCAGGATCTGTTTTCGCCCAAGGAGTATGCTAACACCATGACCATCATAGGTTCCCTAAAAAATAAGCTCTATCAGTTGGTGGAGCAAAAAGGAACTGGAGCGGCCGAGGTTATCGCCCTTAGTCAGACCATTGACCACTATATCGTTCAGGTGCAAACCTGCTGGAATGCCTACCATGCCCAAGCGGGTGATAGCCCATGCTGGGATGCAGACGGGGGTTGAGCGGTTGTGTGAAGGCGAGTCGCTGGTCGCTGGGTCGTGTGGCGTGCCGTCCAACGACGCAGTTATGCCAAATTTATCCCCAAGCTAGCCTTTACCGGGCCCCGATAATGATAAAGGGCAGCGATCACATGAGAAATTCGGTGATGCGACCTTGGTGCGACGGTTCCATTGCCCCACCGTAGACGACTAACCGTTTGGCGATAGGCCCTTTTCGGCACATCGGATCGGGACGAATAACGCGTTGTGCCAAAAGGCGGTCAACGTTCTTGATGGCTGCTGTTGACGGGCGGGCACCGGTGTCCTTCACAAAGCGGACAAGAGTGGACGGTCGCCCGGCCTATTTTCGAGGCTCGCCCCCCGGCTGAGGTTGATGGCGCAATAGACCCCGTGCGGAAGAGTGCGACTGGCTGGGGGGCGGTGTTCCCAAAGCGCGGGCCGACGGCAGAGAAAACAATTTGGCGCTGAAGGCGTAGCCGACCAGCATCAACAACAGCAATAGACCAGAGTTGGAATCGGTACCAAGTCCGCCCAGGAACCCGAAATCTTGACCGAACATCCAGCTGGCAAAGGTCATCGCCGCGGTGCCCCACCATCCGTGTTGAGTCGGGCGGCCGAATCCCCAGTATACGGCCAGTCCCATCCAGATGGTAGCCAGGCCCGCGTTCCAAAGCAGCGGGTGCAGCGCCAGGGACCGCGCCCAAGCCTCCAAACCAGCGGAGAGGAGATGAGGCTGCGGCATCGCCGCCATTGAGCGCACATAACGGACGAGCGCATCTTTCCTCCACCAACCGTCCGCTGGCCAAACTTGCAGAAAACTGGCCAGCGCCCATAGTCCCGCAATTATCCGCGCCCAGCGTTCGGCGGCCTTGGAACCCCACCAGGGGCTTGACTCCGGTTGCAACAAGAGGACGGCCAGCATCACGTATAACAATGCTGATCCTGGGGAGCCGACCAGCCAGCTGGGCGCCGCCAATAAACCGCCTAAAGCCTCGCCAAAAATCCACACGATAATGCCCCAGGCGATGGATGTCCACAACCCGAGCTTTTTAAGACGGTCTTGGCCGCCGAAAAGAATGAGGGCTCCAATGCTGATTTGAAGCCATGCCGCAGCGACGTCACTGAAGATGGGATAGAGGTTCCACCAATGTATGCCGATGCGGATGATGCCGGCGACCACTTGAGGTTGATCCCGCAGCAAGGCGGCGAGATACCCGCGTCCAAAATCTGTCGCCATCAGCGGCTGCAATTGAAGCAGTCCGTCAATCAGCCACAGTCCGCCCAAACCCCAGGCCAACAGGCCGCGCACGGTCAGCGGCGGGCGGGTAATATGCAGTGTCTTGTGCTGCCAGCGCCAAAGGATGATTTCGCCGACCACCGTGATCACCAACAAAGCAATGACCAGGTTTAGGGCGTAAAACATAGTCAGCGGATGCACATGGCTAGACGGGACGGGCACCTTCGGCATCGGCATGAACATGATGCGCGCCCCCTTCCGTTTCGTCGTGGCTGTCTCCTCAATTGCTCGCCAGCAAAGCCCTTCCCATTATTATCGCCGCTCAATGCACCAGCCGCCATGGTTCCAACGGGTCAAGATCCATCCACTTTATGGCGGGCATGGAACAGGCTTCACCAACCTAGCCTAGCCGCCCGCCATACCCCGCCCAAAGGGCGGGGCAGCGGAGGGTGTGAATGGGTTACCGACCAATACGGTAGACTATAGTCACCTGGGCAGAGAACTGGGCCTGGCCCGCCATCACGGGCGTGTGGGCTGGCATGCCCGCCGCCGTGAATATCGGTTCGTTGATTGCCGTGCCCGAGCTGGGATTGACGTATACGGACTTGACGCCCAGGATTTTTTCACCCAGCGGGCTCAACGCGGCCTGGGCCCGGAGCTGGGCGTCCTTGACCGCCTCCCCGTAAGCCAGCCGATACCCGGCCGCGGGGTTGGTGACACTAAAAGTGACGCCGTTGATTTGGTTGGCGCCGGCCGAGGTGGCAGCATCAATGAGGTGCCCGACGAGGGCAATCTGGCCCACGGTGACGGTCAGCGAGTCGCTGACCTGATAGCCGGTGATGGGTGGACTCGCCGTTGCCGAACCTTGACCGTAGGTGGGGTTGACATTCAGTCCGCTGGTCTGAATGTCCTTGGCCGCGACACCGTCGGCTTCTAAACGACTAATAATGGCATGGATTATCCCGTTGTTTTGGGCCAAGGCTTGCGCGGCCGTCTTGCCCGTGGTGATATCACCCAAATTGAGCACGGCTTGATTCGGGGTCAGATTGACGTTAGCGTGACCATGGACGGTAAGCGTGCTGGTGCCGCGAGAATACTTGGCGGGGGCACTCAGAAAACCGACCGCGCCCATGGCGAGTGCAATCGGGACGGCGGTGAGGTACGGCAACAGGTTTCTTTTCATCGAAGGCTCCTCCTGACTGAGACTATTTGCATGATGAACTCGTTGGTGTCGTTGCAATAGACGGACGAATTGACGAAACGTTACCATTACCGCTACCTCGGATGCCACGGGCCGGAGTCGGCCGCAGCCGTGCTCATGAGCTCACTGGAACAGGCCTTCGAAATCTCGCTTCGTGGTCTGAATTCCCGCTGCAGGGTGAACGAATTCGGTGCCCCGTGTGTCTCCGGTATTCGAAGGAGGACACCAGACTCAGGTCTTGGTGGCAGGAATCGGAGTGTCCGGCGTTGACCGCTGAGCCTTTGGCAGAAGGAAAGCGCCGCCTCTAGATCTGGCATGAACACCGGGGTGAGAAGCGCCTTGATTTCCATCACCGGACACCCCTTCCCCGCTTACCGCGGACAGCTTCCGGCCGCATGGCGGCACCGGGCCCTTGACCGTGACGTGGGGTCACGGCCGGTAGACCAAAGCAGGAGGAGCGCCAGCAATTCCCACGCCCCACTGGGGTAGGACGGGAAATGGTGCCGATTGCGCGGCGATCCCGCGATCGCCGTTCCCAGTGCGATGTCCATATAGATGGCGGACCCGTTGAGCGAAAGCACGAGCCCCGCGACTCGGGGCGCGAGCATGACCAGGTGCTGTTGAGGTGCGATTCCCCGACGGCCAGGGCGGCGTAAGCACCCGATAGGGTATATGGAGCGACAAGGGCAAGGTGGCCAAGACCAAGACCATGAAGAGGGGCTCGGTGGCAATCGTCCGGGTTGGACCGAACCGATCGGCCAGCAAGATACCGAGAAGGTTCCCCGGGACGGCGGCCTCAGCGTAGACGAAAAGCATTTCTCTGATCGCCGGCCCAACAATGTGGGTCACGTGTTGCAACCACGGTGCGATGTAGGTGAAAACGATGAATCCCCCGATGGTTCAGAAAAGGGTCAGGGCTGAGGCCACTCCCGGCGACCGCAGGACCGGGACATGATCGGAGAGTGTTGCCGATGGAACCGGCAGGTCCCGCGGAAGCAGATAAGTTCGAGCGGGACAGCGGAACTACCCTGGTATAGCAGCCCACTAAGCTGGGCTGGTCATATGTTATTACCTGAATCCGTGACAGTGCGAAGGGAAAAAACTGTCACAAACGGCATTGTAAAGCCATTTGTTGAGCGCTCATCACGCACCCAATGGGTGATCCCCGCTCAAGTCGAGCCTCTTCAGATGGCTTGAGATTTTGGTGGACAATGCCCGCTCGGTCTGGCATGATGGAAGGACAATGGAGCACTCATCCATCACACCCAGGAGGCCGATATCGATGGAAACACCCGCGTTCAACTTTGAACCCACCAAGCAAACGCTTACCGGTCGCGCAGGGTTGAGTATTGCCGGCCGAATTCTCCAGCACCTGCCTCTGGTCCGTCGCCTCCTGCCGGCACGCCCGCCGTCCGACCCTCGGGAGATTGGTGATGCAGACGCTGCCCTGTCCTACCTGGGCTTGCTGGTTCAGGGGGAAAACGACTATGACC
Source organism: Bacillota bacterium (assembly GCA_021846365.1). Taxonomy (GTDB): domain Bacteria; phylum Bacillota; class Sulfobacillia; order Sulfobacillales; family Sulfobacillaceae; genus JAJZXC01. Next base: position 22,030 of record JAJZXC010000025.1, read on the forward strand.
ACATTGAGCCATTGCGCCAAGATCCATTTTTTCAGCAAGCCTTGGGCATCGATCAGGTGCCCTCGTCGGCAACCTTGCGACAGCGGTTGGACCGGGTGGCCAGCGGCGATGCGGGAGAGTTCCGACGCGCTGTTGGAGCAGTAAGCCCACTTCGAGCCGGTGGCCATTTGACAGCGGCAGTATATTGTCCTGGATGTCGACGTGTCGCCAATGGATAACAGTCGGACCAGAAAAGAAGGCTCGTCTTATACCTACAACCCAGGTTCCGCATGTCAAATTATGGTAGGCGTTCGATTTTCCTGGACTAATAATCAGAATTTTGGATCAAAGGATATTCCCGATTGACGTCGAACTGGTAGAATATGATCAAACTACCTGT
>JAJZXC010000238.1 GCA_021846365.1 Bacillota bacterium
GTCGAGGCGAAGTCTTCGCACGCGGCCTGAATGATTGCCAACAAATGACCCAATCATCCGCGTTGGCGTCAGCATCCCTTCCGACATTTTCTCCTTAAGACGTGATTCCGCAGACATCCTGCTGCATCTGCTCAATTCAGGGGGGGGGGGGGGGATAAATAATTTTGAGTGCCAACATACACGCGCTGCCGAAAATTTAAGCCAGCACGCCAGAAACCCCCTGGCGGGACCACCTTCTTAACAACCCTCGCCTTCAGGTGTGTGATCTATGAGCGATAATTGGCAGCCGTCAACTTGAGGCCAAAATCCTGTTGAGCCATCCAAACGATGACGCGCTGCAAATCGTCCTTGCTCTTACTGATCACGCGCACCGCGTCCCCCTGAACCTGAGCGTCAACCTTCCAAGGCAGGGCCTTAATCGCCTTTTGAATTGATTTGGCGGTAGCCTGGTCAAGGCCATGGCGAATGCAAACCTCCCGCCGGGCACGGCCCTTGCCCCCCAAGACCACCGGTTGATAGTCGAGATAGGCGAGATCAACGCCCCGTTTGGCCATTTTCTCATTCAAGACAGTGCACAGGGCATCCATGACCATACCGGCCGGTGCGTCCAGCCGCACCGTCTTGGCCACCGCGTCCCAATCTACGGTTACTTCCTGACCGCGAAAATCGTACCGTTGACGGGTTTCCCGCAGCACCTGATCAATAGCGTTGGCTATCTCGGCCCAATTCGGTTCACACACGACGTCAAACGAGCTATCTTTAGGCATGTTGAAGATCTCCCCGGGTCCCTTCCACAAACGCCAACACCGGCTCCAACCAAACGATAAAGCGCTCCTCTCCTAAACTGGCACCTGCGGCTGCATCGCGTGGTAGCGCGGTAACCCAGCCGACTTTAAGCATTGCCCACGTCCATGCCCAATCGGTCTGAGCAACCAGTATCTGAAGCGCGTCGCCCAGGTGCTCTACCCCCTGCAGCGCTTGCGTGGCACCAATATCGTATACGGGGTGCACCAACTTCAAACCGCCTTCTTGAATCGTCCACTCCACCTGGTGAGGGAAATGAGAGGCAAATGGTCGGAACCCCGGCAACAATCCGTTGCCGAATCCCAGTTGCACCAGCGTCGGAGACGGGCCGTTGACCTTCGCCGATGCGTCCTCTAGCCCCGCTAGTTCCTCGGTTAAGCGCGACCAGTCCCACTGCGGACCATCCATGAGCATTCGCGGTTCCGCGATGTAGCCGCGGGCGTTAACAGTCAACCCCTTGTCCCAACGGACTCCCAACCATAACCTGTTGCCATCGGTGTGTATCCCGACCCCAATCTTGGCGTGGCGATAGTCTGGCCAACCAGCATCGGCGGTGACCCAACACCAGGGCTTGCCGTCCATCGTCTCATTATGCACGTGGGCCGACATCCCCTTGGTCTGCAAAACGCGGGCGGTATTTGCGGCAACCGCTCTGACGACCTCAACCCGATCCATGTTTTTCATCAAATTGCCGCGCGGAAGCCCCAGGCTTTAGCCACGGGGAGGAAGCGCGTTGTCTCCTTTCGTTATGTGGATACCAGAGCGTCGCACCTGAAGGCGTCGTCATGGTGACCCGGCGGGCTTTAACTATTCTACGGCGATGAGCCAGTCTTGATGGCGTGCGTCCTCACCTCGGGCACACGCCAAGTAGGCTTGTTGCAATCGGCGGGTGATTTCTCCCTGACCGCCCCTGCCCACCCGGCGCCCGTCGATCTCGACCACGGGCACGACTTGCACGCCGGTTCCAGCCAGCAAGACCTCGTCCGCCACATAGAGTTCGCTGCGATCGATGTGGCGCTCCGCCACCTCCACCCCGGCCTCCTTAGCCAGTTGCATGACGCTTTGGCGAGTTATTCCTTCTAGCAAGTTATCCGTTATCGGCGGGGTGACCAAGACACCCTGGCGAACCATGAAGAGATTGGCTGCACTGCCTTCAGATACATGCCCATCCGAATTAAGAAAAATGCAGTCATCAAAGCCAGCGGCGTGAGCGTCGCTTACCGCCAACGCCGTGTTAATGTATGATCCCGTCACTTTGGCCCGGGCCGGAACGGCATTGTCGTCAATCCGCTGCCACGCCGAGGTCATTGCCCGAATCCCGTCCAACGGCAGGTACTCGCCAAATGGTACGACAAATACCCCGAAGGCGTCTTCAATACCTTCCAGGGTCACCTTGATGACAAGGTCGGCCTTAAATGCCAAGGGTCGGATGTAGGCGTCTTGTTGAAAGGCGTTCCTTTTCATCAATTCGACCGTAATTTGACACAGCTCGGCTACCGAGTACGGGATCTCGATCCGCAGAATCCGGCAGGACCGAAGCAACCGCTCGTAATGCTCGGCCATGCGAAAGATGTATTGCTGCCGCCGCGTCGCATTGTAATATGCCCGAATTCCCTCAAAACAGCCCGTGCCATAATTCAGCGCATGGGTGGCGATGGAAATATTGGCTTGTTCCACCGCCATGAATTCTCCGCGAAAAAACGCGATCGATGAAGACATCCGGTTCAATCCTCCCCACCACCCATCGGCACACGCTGGCGCCTGCGGGTATCCCGCTCTCTATTGTAACCTGCTTTAAGGTCGACGGCGACTCGGTGCCCAACAACCTGATATAATGGTAGGTGAGGGGATGAATGTATGCCGAAGGGACCCATTTCCTTTCAGTCACACCTTAAAAAGCGGCGACCTCACGGTTCTGGACGGCGCCGGCAACAGCATCCGCACGAGCTGGACGAGTGGTTCGATTATTGGCGGGAACGGCTCGCCAAGCCGCTTGCCTTAGGCGGGCGCAGCTTCTGGACCGAGCGCATGCTATACGGCAACGCCTTGGTCGGAGGATTAATCTTGGCCGGCGTCGAGACCTGGAAATTTGGGTTTTCCATTTTGGGCTTTGCCACCGCCGTCCTCAATATGGTATTCATGGCGTTCATCTGGTATTTCGGCGTGCCCTGGCTGACCGGTGCCATTCACTCAGCGATGACCTCGAGTCGTCGTCCGCCGGACTCGGCCGGGCTGAAAAACGAATTAATCGCCTTTTCGGGGCTCTTTGTGGTCGTTTCCTTGCTTGCTCTGATTTCGCTGAGTCTGGCGTTTTGGCTCGGCTGGATAATGTTCGCGGTCACCATTTTTCGCCTGCTTCGTCTATACTACGCGGAATCTGTGCCGGTATCCGGCGTCCAAACCTTAGCCGCCAGCGCGCTGTTGGCCTTGGTCGCGATCTTCTTCTTTCGCTGAAGACGGCGGCGAAGTTCGCGACCGCAACACCCGCCCGCTTTACCACCATCGCTGGAACTAGTCCATAGGCTGCCTCAACGAAGGCGAAGCGTTACCTCCGGTGTCTTGCCCCGACGGGGCGAGATCTGCCGAACCGGTCAGAAAGAACTGCGCACTGGCCATCGCCACCAGTCTGTCGTTGACGTCGAATACTTTTCCCTCCGTCACCGCCAACTGCGCCCCTTTGCGCACCACCTTACCCGTAGCTCGCAACACTGGACCCGACCCCGGCGAAATAAAATGGGTGTTCAGTTGTGCGGTCACACTCATCACGCCGGGACGGAGCAGCGTTCCCAATGCGGCCGCCATGGCCGAATCCAAGATGGTCATCAAGATGCCGCCATGCACATGGCCCATGGCCTGCAGTAAATCGGAGCGCAGGGGCAATTGCACAGTCGCTCGCCCCTCGCTCGCCTCGGTCACGTTCATGCCCAACAGTTTCCATACCGGACCGGATTGCAACCGGTTCATCCTATCCGAGCACAAAATTCTGTTGTCCGTCTGCTCCATCCGTTCGCCCTCCTTCTTTAGTCAACATTCGCGTAATCAATCGATAATCTCCGGGTGCGCATTCCCCGGGATTGATGTCGGCCAGTCGCACCCATTGCACGCTCGACAGTTCCTCGGCATCGGGACACGGAGTCTCGTTTGCCGGTTCAAGCCCGCTGACCGAGTAATAGTACCGCAAGGAATGAAAGGGGTGGTGAATAAAGGCAATAAAACTTTCCCGAAAGTCAACCAGTCGGATCGCGGCAACCCGAATCCCGGTCTCTTCCCAAAACTCCCGGATCATTCCCTCTTCGATGGTTTCCCAGGCCTCGACCCCACCTCCCGGGATATCCCATCGGCCGGTAAATTTTGAGCGTCCTAGCAAAATCTGGTGGTCCTGGACATAAATGCCGTAGGCTGCCGGACGAAAGCGCAGTTCCTCGGCGGGAAATTTCTCCGTTTCACC
>JAJZXC010000239.1 GCA_021846365.1 Bacillota bacterium
CGATCATCTGGCCTGGCTGGATGCGCACCGCAGTCAGCGAATCGCCCGGACTCAGCAAGTGCCGTCCGTCGGTGAGGTGTGGAGCGATTTGCTGTTGCCGATCTAACACATCTCAGATCAGGGGGGAGACGAATGACCATGGATTGGTGGTATTGGGGGTTGGCGGCTACGGGTGCGCTCATGGTCGGATGGCTGATGTGGACGGTGGCTCAGCGGCCTCGGCCGCTGACCTGGATGCAGCCTTTGCCGGTGGACCCGACCATTACGGCCGAACAACGGCGGCCGTTTTCACAGGAACCGTGGGTCGTTTTGTTGCCCTCGCACTGGCTCCGGTGGGGGGTTCGACGTATCCAATGGCTCACGGCCCTGTCATTAGCGGGGGTGACCGGGGCGATCACCTGGAATCCTGCGGCGGCCCTGGCGTTTGGCTGGATCGGCTATTGGCTGCCGGAAACGTTCTTACGAGACGTGGCGTGGAGTCGGTGGGGCGCGTTGGACCGGGCGGCTTATGCCACGATCTACAGCGCCCGCTTTTATCTCGATCAGGGCACTTCGGTGCTGCAAGCCTGGCGCCAATTGATTCCGAAAGCCCAACCGGTCTTTCGCCATTGGATGGAACCGTGTCTGCTCGCTGAAAGTCGCAAAACGGAGCAAGGCCTATCTTTTGAGCAGACGCTGAAACAACAAGCCCTGGCGATTCGTCATGCAGAACTGGCGGTGACGGCCGACATTCTGACCGAAGAACGCCGGCATGGGGGAGCGGTGCCTGCATTGGGACAACTTCTGGCCATGTGGGGCCACCGCATTGAGTTGGATGCCGATCGCCGCGGCAGTTTGACCGGATTCATTTGGATTGGCCGCGTGACCCTGGGAGCCGGGATGGCGCTGTATTGGGGGCTCACGCTGGGAGATGCCGCCGTGCGGTTGCATATGCATACGGTGGCCGGCGAGATTGTCATGGGCCTCAGCGCCGCTTTCCTGGCAGTAGGCATGACGCTGTATTACCGGCAAAACCGCAAAGCCGAGCGCTTTTAACGGAACTGTTCGGATCTCGGTATAGAACGGAGGTTGTAATCCATGGCACCATCGACAGTACTGTGGGCCGCGCTCGCGACCTTGGCGGCGGGCGCTCTGACTTGGTTGTTGTTGAGCTATCCCCGGCCTTTGCGTTGGACTCAGATGCCCCGCATGGGCGAGGTCATTCTCGCGGGGTTGAGCCGGCACTTATTTCGGCATCTGAACGCAGCCACCGCGGAAAAAGCCCGGGTCATCCAGCTGACTCCCCGGCGCCTGTTTGTGTGGAGTTTCGGCATGGCGCTGGGGTTGGGTCTCGTTTCGGGGCTGATCACCCGCACCTGGTGGTTTGGCTGTGTGATCGCCGTCGGAAGTTTTTACCTGCTGCCGGCCTTTCGCGTGAGCTTGAGTTATAAAAGCTATCAACGGGCCATGCGCGAGGCGTTTGATACGCAAGTCTTGCTTTTGCGCATTTATTTCGATTTGGGCATGCCCGTCATTTTGGCGTTTCGCGCCATGCGCATGGCGGTATACGGTGTGGCGCAAGGAGAAATTGATCGGGTGCTCAGTGATGAAGCGGCCGGGGCCCGGGACCAGGCGTTTACTGATTGGGCGCAGCGCACGCAACTGCTGGAATATCAATTGCTGGCCAACACCATTGTGCAACAACGCGGGCGCGCTTTGGCGGGGGATGCGCTCAAGCCGCTGGAAATTCTCCTCAACGCCAATCGCCAACAAAATATGAAGATGCTGACCGATAAGCTGATGACGAGTGCCGCCGCGGTGCCGATTTTGGCGACGATGTCGGTACTGCTCTTGTATTTCTATGCGCTGATTGCCGGTCTTCATGGGTTATCGGAATTGAATTTTCATTGGTAGTGGGGAGAGCTGAGATTTTCCGGTGGTCAAGCGGGGGCCGAATCAACAAAGGCGGCTTTGGCTTGACCACCGGATTGTGGTGGTTGCGGAGGGTCTTGAGCCCACCGTAAAAAAACGAGGAGGAATCGCAATGAATACACTGTTTTTTCTGTTGTCGTGGCTCGTCACATGGGTAAGTCGGATGTTTCCAGGCGTTCAGACGCGCTGGCAAACCCAGGAGGGCGTGGAGGTCACCGGGGAAACCATCGGCTGGTTAATCGCCGCCGTGATTCTGGTCTTGGCCGGAATCTATGTTGTGATCAATGTCGGGATTCCCTGGATGCAGAGCACGTTCGGGACTATTTCGTCCATTAACACGAGCACTCAGGGGATTGCCAACTAATCATGACGCTTCGCGTCCACCGATGCGGGTGAGGCCCTGTTGCAGGGCTCTGCCCGCATCGAGGGATCCGCGAGAAGAATGCAATTGCTGAGCTGATCGATGGACAGATTCTCTCAATAAGAGGGAACGCTAACCGGCTTTTTCGCTTGAACAAATGGCCGCGGAAAGTGATTTCCTGTGGGCGACGAATCGCAGGCATCCTGCCATCGTGCGCTCCGCTATGACATTCATACCGAGGATGGCCGCCCTGCTGGCCGCCGGTGAAGCGCCGACCGGATCTCTTCGATCCGACTGGGACTTGGCCGACGGCTCGGGGTCTAAGACTCCGTGCGGAGGCGGCGGATTAAGCCATCCGCAAAAACAAGGAGGGACTGCAATGAATACATTGTTTTTCTTGTTGTCATGGCTCGTCGCGTGGGCGAGCCGGATGTTTCCAGGCGTTCAGACGCGCTGGCAAACCCAGGAGGGCGTCGAGGTCACCGGTGAAACCATTGGGTGGTTAATCGCCGCAGTCATCTTAGTCTTGGCCGGAATTTATGTTGTGATCAATGTCGGGATTCCCTGGATGCAGAGCACGTTCAGTACCATTTCGTCCATTAATCCCAACTCTCCCGGACAACTCAACTAATCATGACGCTTTGCGTCCACCGATGCGGGTGAGGCCCTGTTGCAGGACCTCGCCTGGGTGGGTGGGCCGGGGATCGCAGTCTGAACCGCCCAAACGCCCGGGCATTTTGAGTAAACGAAAGCGGTCTGGCTGACGTGGAGTGTGGTGTGGGAACGGCTCGGCCTGGCTTTTGCCCGGTGTTCCGCGCTTGTCACGCGCATTTATCGACAAATTTTTCTTATGGCCTACAGAACGGAATAGAAAGGAAGGAAACAGCATGACACCACCAAAACGTCGGGCCCTATGGGCACTGACTCGGCGGGATGCCTGGGATCGGCGCTGGCGCGATACGCAAGGTGTTGGCGAAACCGTGGGAGCCGTTTTCGGCATTATGTTGCTGGTCTTTGGTCTCACCGGGTCCTTGAGTGCGTATCGCCTGTGGCAAGTGCACCAGACGTTGGTGCATGCCGCCAGCGTGGCGCTGCGTTCCGAAGAACAGCAAGGCTGCTGGACGGCCAGCACCTCCCAGGCTGTGGGTGCCGTGGCCCAAGGTGCCGGGCTCAACCCGCACGGCGTTAAGGTCACACACTTTACCGCAAATACCACCGATTACGGGCAACCCGTGACCGTGACGCTCAGCTATCAAACCAATATCGACTATTTGTTTGGCGGTCTCAGTGCGTGGACGGAGCAAGCGTCGTTGTCCGGATCCAGTTTTTATGTGCCGGCAACGATGACGGGCAGTAACGGCGGGTGCACGGCCCCGAGTGTCACTGGCGGATCGGGTGGATCAGGATCCTCGGGATCTTCCGGGTCGACGCCGTCCTCAGGGCTCCAGCTGACTTTGGCCACAACGACACCCGAAGCCACGCAGCAGAGTTATACCGCCAGCGGTGTGTTGACCGGCGGCGGAATCGATTTGCCCAATACCCTGGTCACCTTAAGCGACGGGTCTGAGACTTTGGGCAGTGCGACGACCAATAACGCTGGCCAGTATAGCATCGCGTTTGCCGCACCGTCGGCCGGTTCGTATACTTATACGGCGACCGCCGATGGGGCTACGGCGACCCAAAGCATTACCGTAGCCGCTCTCAAACCGGCAATTTCCTCCGTCACCTTTTCCCACTGGACAAAAACCGGCGCAACCATCACGATCACCGGGAAGAATCTGGGATCGACGATGCCCACATTGAGCACGGCGAATGGCGGGGGGAACAACAGCCAGGCTCTGGCATTGCACTACAAAGGCCAGAGTGCCGGTTATCAAGGCAACGCCTGGGGGTTAACCTATCAATCGTGGAGTAGCAGCCAAGTCGTCGTGCAATATCCCGGCTCTTGGAC
>JAJZXC010000240.1 GCA_021846365.1 Bacillota bacterium
CATGAGATTTTCCGGCGGCATGAATATCAGCGGCTCCGTCGTAACACAGGAAACAGCCTGATGGGCTGGGATTCTCGGTTGCCGTACGACCAGAAACCCACGGCCTACGTCAACCGAGAATGGTATTGTCTCCACACGAACGTTCCGGGAGGGACATCTGAGTCACGGCCAGGGCCCAAAATCGGGATCCTATCGCAATCCACCGTCGTCACGGTCACTTATCGAAAAGCCGTCCAGCCGTGATAGGGCTGGACACCGGGGTGACCGAGGTCTTTGCCGACCGGCGGGACGCTTGTACGGCGAGGGATTTAGTAGGGTTATGGATCATCACTTGAGCGCCGAGACCACTGCCCAGGGAGCTGAGCAAAACCGCCCGCGGGCACGGGCGGAGAAGCCGACCGCACCCTCGGATGTTAGGGATCGGCACAAACGCTTCAATCTAGGTCATTTGAGACTGGATCCCGGCACGGTCAGAGGCCGGGCCGAGGTAAAGCGTTGGGTCTCCGAGGCGCAACCCGATGTGATTGCCAGCGAAGATCTCAGCAAAATGTGAGGTCGGACTAAGAATCGGAACCTGTTCCGCAAAGTCACGCGCTGGATGCAGCATTCTCACCTGAAGGAACGGTGGTAGTTCCTGACCCTAGCGAGAGGTTCCCGTTTGGAGACGGCGAATACGGACTACACTTCGCAGCGGTGTCCGCAGTGCGGCCATATCCACAAGGGCAACCGCCGGGGTGACCGGTTCCGTACGCCAAAGAAGGCGGTGCTCAATGTCCTCCACGCTACCATTACTGCCAACATCTGGGCATCGGCCGCAGAATTGCGAATGCGGCTGAGTCGTCCCCAAACAGGAGACCCCTTTCCCTCATTGGCCTCCCAGCGCCCAAATTTCCGTGTTTTCCTGCCGTGGACGGGGTCCCATAATTTACCCAGGTCACCAACGCCTAACTCATTTGGAAGGATGTGTTTTGATGCGCGCTACCGTTGCCAGTCTGGCGTTTATATCCTGGGCGTCTCTGCTTGCCTTGCCGGGGTCCTCTCCTTCAACAGAGAACCATTTTCAACCGGCACCCCCCGCAGCCACCGCATCCGAAAGCCCTAACCCCGGTTCGTCTGTTCAAGCTTCCAGTGAACAGACTGGATCCAACTCCGTACAAAGCTGGACATTGTCCAATGCTGCATCTAACCCGGGCCTTCCCGGACTGGGAAACTTTCCCCTCGTCCCCTATTCGGCCCTGGCTCCGACCACCCAGAGCAATGCGCCCCCGGCATCATCGCCAACCACCGGTTCATCCGCCGGCTCTGCGGTCAGCGGGGGCAGCGGCACTATCGCGGGCGACATCCAAAGCTTGCTCGCGCTTACCAACCAGGACCGCATCCGGCACGGGTTGCCTCCCTTTACTGTGAACTCTCAGTTGACCGTCCTGGCCCAGGAACGCGCTTCCGCGATGGCCAACGACGGCTATTACGCGGAAGATTCTCCCGTCTACGGATGGCCGTTTCAAATGGAGCAAAAGGCTGGCATCCGGGCCGTCTGGATGGGGGCGGAAAACATTGACCAAGCATCTAGCCCGGCTATGGCCAATGCGGCCTTGATGTCGAGCCTTCCGCACCGTGCCAATATTCTCGATCCGCGGGAAACTCAAATTGGAATCGGTATTGCCCGTCTGCCCTCTATGCCCGGTTACATGGTCGTCAGCGAACTGTTCTTGGGGCCGAGCCTATGAACACCCTCACCTATGCGCTCTTCCCCGCATAGGATGCAGCAAACCCGTTAAAGAGGGGAAGCCTTATGTTTGGTCTGGAGCAAGTTGCGCCGTTAGAAGGTCTCGACGTGTTCGTGGACGCTTCGCCCGGATTTTTGGAACTGGGCAGCGATCTGGGTCACCTACTCTCGCGCTGGGGGGCCAACGTTACAGCCAATATCTCGCCGCACGGAGTGATTGTCGGACTTCGGGCGGGGCGTCCCCACGTCTCGGCTCCGTTTCCCTTCTGGAGAAACCGCCTGCTGGCCAGAATCTTGTCTGGCCAGCTGCAAATCCCGCGCACGCTCGGCTGCAACTGGGTGGCGTCGACGACGTCGATCCATGTCCATGGGTTCGGCGCTTCCATGATCACACCGATCGCCCGCGGGCTATGCCTTTGGCATGGGCTTTACCGACCGACAGCCCTCGAGCCCATCGAAAGGGCGTTGGCCAATCTTTACCCGGATGCCGCCGACGGCGGGAGCGGAGATGAATTAAGCCGGCTCTTGGCTGATGCCGTCAGCATCCTCGATGCTACCTGGTTCAACCGAGTCGATGAGCAACAATCGCTTTCGGGAGAGGTATGGCCTGACGGGCAGCCGCCGACGGCCGGCTTTTGGCCCGCCGCTGATAGCGCCGGGACGGGGACGCCAGTCCCAGTCCCGGCGCTCCCCTACGAGTCGCCCACGCACGATTGCGCTGCAGATGTCTTGACGACGGACAAGGTACCGCCAGCAGAACGTGAATCATCGGCTGAAGGCGAGACGCCGCCGGAGGATGGGGCGGTGCCCAAACCGATCGCCGCTGTCGCCAAGACCGCCGAATCTGTCGAGCGCGACGCATGGGCCGCGGTGCCGGGGGTGCACAGCTACCGATCCCGTGAGTACCACCCTCATTCCGACCTTCTACCGACCACGCCCATCGGTACACTTCCCCCCTGGGCCGAGGCCAGCTTGCTGGAAGTACCCCCCGAAGTGCTGAAGGATTTGCCGCAGGATGCGAACCTGGGGGATCTCCTGGCCTCGGCCATCGGCACGCCTGACCACCCCGCCGCGGAGATTATTGCTGAGCCCCCCCAGTTCTATCCGCTCTCCTTTCGCCCTCGACAGCACGGCTGGGGACGAACCGGCCCGGGGTAACTCCTGGCGGCCTCGGGTTGCGACTGCTTTCGACTCCTGGGGGTCCAATCCAAGAAATCTCGCCGACCATGTAACCAAATAGTGGCGATTACATAGCGTGAAATTGGAAACGCGATGATTTCTTATCCACTTTCCCAGGGAGGAATTTACGATGGCGGACCAAGCATCTCTGGCCTGTATTCTCGCCGACGTGGTCGTCGACAGTTGTCAAGACGTCGACACCCTCACCGGATCGTCTACCTGTAGCGGCTCGGCCACGGCCCCTGCCTGCGTGGGGACGCCCACCTGCAGCCTGTTTGGCGCTCCCAGCCTGATTAGCGGCACCACGTATTCGTACACCGTGCAAGTGACTCAGGATGCGACCTACAACTGCAACGGAGTAGCTACCTCAGTAACCTTGACCGGCTATGCAACATGCGCGCTTACCGTACCCGCAGGTCTCAACCCGACCTCGGTCTTTGCCTGCTTCGCCTTTACCCCGCTCTACAACGGGGTGCCGGACTGCGCTATCGCGCTGAGTCAGTCTGGCCTGGACGTGATCTTGACCGCACAGGCTTGCGTTGAGATGAAGATCGTGGTGGTGAGCCAACTGCAGGTCGTCACCTGCGGCCCCTGCTCCGTCGCGCCGGCGCCCCAAGCCGTCTGCCCGGTGGGACCCTTCTCGACCCCGACCGCAGTATAAGTCCACCCGTGCCCAGTTGCCACGCCCAGGGGCTGCTCCCAATCTCCCTGATTTCGGGAGCAGCCTGCTCTTTGCTGCCCCCCCATATCGTCGGCCAAGCGACGATTTCGGGATAGCCGCCGCCCCGAACCGCAGCAGCTAAACGCTCGCCGTACTCCTGCCAATACGTGGGAAAGCACAAAGATCGCCAACTTAAACCAAGGGCAAGGTGTAGCCGGCAAGAATCGAGAGGGGATCGCCCATTGTCGACATTTTCGACATTTGCGGCAATGGAGAAGAGACAAGTATGCCGTCAACGTGAACAGGCAAGAACTTTTCGATGCGCTGGAGCTGAAAGCACTAGCAGGGAATACCACCATGATTAGAGAACTTTGTGGAGCGGTCGGGTCGGCATTGCACCGCCGCTTCGAGCCGGGAAGGCCCGCGTGCTCCTAGGCTACACTACGACCGCGTTTCCATGCGATTGTAGCAAAATTGGTGGCAGGGAACAAGATGCAAACCTATTTACAGAACCTTTGGCATCTTCAGCCGGCTCTTGCACAGCGACTGGTACGCGACCTCTGAATGAGAACGGATGTGTGTGGGGTTAACTGGTATGCGTTCGGTTCATGGGCCGTATCAAATCATCCTTACTCTTCCCGAACTACGGCAAACC
>JAJZXC010000241.1 GCA_021846365.1 Bacillota bacterium
TGAGGAGTGAGGGCCGCGCATTGAGCAGACACACTCGGGCGGTCAGGTACTGGGAACGCATCTAAGCGGTAGCCAATTATTAGATACATATGTACGCTAATATCCTTAACCTGACGGCATTGGGGTCAATCCCTGATGGCGTTTGGCGACGATGCGATTGACGGCCTCGACGAGGCCGAGTTTCTCAATCATCGACATCACGCCAGCCATCCACCCAAATTCCTTGGTCGACACCGCCAGCGGTTGTTGTCCCAGGCGGCAACGATCCCGAATTTGTTCCGCGGTTCCCCAGATACACCGATTCCGTTCTTACTCGGCTGGGGCCCGAGTTGGGCCCTTTGCCGCGATCTTCGGCTCGGAGTTTAATCCGATAGGAATGTTGGTAATAATAGACCGGCGTGCGATGACCAGGTAACAGCTTTTCCACAATCCGGGCCACAAGCTCCCCCTCCCTTACTCGTAACATACACTTCTACATTTTTCCTATATTTCCTGCCGGTTTAGTGGAATAAAATCGGACCTTACACACAGAGGTGTCGAAAACCCTGGTGTATCAAGGGTTTCAGAGTTTCCCCAAAAATAACGGCGAAAGTCGAGCGGTATAGAGAACTTCAGGTGGTTGGAACAAGTGCTCATGGGGAAGTCTTTGTCGAAAGCTGCGACCTCACCAAACCCCCGTAATGTTGATCGGGAATGATACGCACGGGCTTAGTCAGGCATACAAGCAACTCAGCGACGTCTTGGCAAAAATACCGATGGGAGGGTCCGCGTCTTCGTTGAACGTGGCCTGCGCGGTTTCCATTGTGCTGTATGAAGTGGCGAGACAACGTAAATATCGCTTCGGCGCATACAACTCGGAATGCGGCGATTTCTGATCACCAGACGGGCGCCTTCTTCCAAGTGCAACCCACATCCATCACTGCCTTGCTTTCTTCGGCGGGGCGACGGTCCGGGCCTTTTCATCGGCAGTCAACTGCTAGCCCGCCAAGTCGGTCGGCCACATACCTCGTTTTGAATTTCTACGCGCTTTAAGAAAACAAACCACGTTGCCGTCCTTGGCATACGCGGCACCCCGTACCAAGTTTTCGGAGAGAGGGCTCGCGGGTCAGTTTTGATGATCGCGTCGAGGCGTTCTGCCAGAGCAACATCTCGGCCATCTTGGCGAGGATCGCGTTTGCGGCCGCCTTCATCTCTTGGGCACGCTCGTTGATGGCCGATGCGCGGCGCCGACGGCCACCCGCATGTTGGTCATCGTTGACGATCTGGCGCGGCGCCCCGAACTCTCCGAGTCACCTCAGGTGGGGGAAGAAAACGTCTCTTACAATGTGGGGAAAAGGAGGCTACCTCGGGAAGGCGAGGGTTAGCGTGCGTCGGTGGTTTTGCCGGTATGGATTTGTACTTCGCCCTTCAGTGCGGGCTAGTTGACTAATCCTGTACCAGCGCATCAAGCAGGTCCCAAAAGGCGTCGGTCTCGCCCGGAGCATCAGTGCCTTCTTCCAAAATACGCAAAGTCGCCGTGCGCATGGGTTCGGTATAGAAAAAGAAGACCTCGGACGATTCGACTGATTGGTTCGAGCCCGGTTCTTCTTCTGGGGCCGTCCAGGCTGACGCATAACACCATGCGTTGAGCACCGTCCGTAGTTCGTCTTCCTTTGCCTCCCAGGCGGATCCGAGCATCTCCTCCAAGATCTCTATCCGGTTGCCGATCCAGGGCGTTTCGCCGGGAACCCGGTGATGCACGCAGTGCATGGTTGCATCACGATGCCGACTTTTGAGATCTGGCCAGCGAACTTCCAGCATTGGCGGTTCCATCATCGGCGCGTCGACAAAGTTGCGTGACGTCCAACCGGCCTTGAGCAATTGTTGGCGCTCTTCAATGGTCAGCATGGATTGGGGAACCATGCCAAAGAGCCGTCCTTCGGTGAGATACGCTTGGTCGACCTGTTCACGCAGGCGGCGACCGAGGTCATCGTCAATCCTTGCCATCACTGCCGTGTACCCCTCCCTCGGAATAGGAATTTCGTGCCTTATTATACCCGTTTGGAGGGTACAAATCGATTCCTAGCAGTGCCGTCCAAGATGTCTGTCGGCAAACCGCGCTACGGTCATGTTGCGGACAGGAACCCGGGGAATATCGGCAGCGCGCCTGGGCATGCTGTAGACAAACTGAAGAAGGGGGGAGTTCTGATGCCGCGTTTAAAATACTGGACGGCAGGAGCCCTGGTCGTCCTTGTGCTGTCGGCCGGATGCGGGGCGACGGCCTTGGGCCCGAACGCTCACAAGCCAGGGAACAAAACAACCACCGGGATGCGCCATGGCACCGTGCATAAAAGGGCCGTCAAAACCAAGCGGGGCCTGAAGACTGCAGCCGAGCGAGGCAAGCGAGCGGGTACCAAGGCGGTCAAGCATGGTAAGCGGACGGTGAAGAAGGCCGGCCGCAAGGCAATACGGTTTGCTCGACGCACCAAGCACAAGGTAAATCCAGCCCAAAAAAGGCCCCGAGGCAAGTTGCCGGTACGTAACGACCAACGTGTGAAGAAACACGCTACCAAGATTCGCAACTCGGCCCAGTCGCCGGCCCGAGTTGGGGCGGCGGTTTCGACTGGCGATCCGATGACGTTTGCCAGCAGCCCGAGGGAAGTGGTCCGCACGATGTGCGCCCCTGCCCGCGAGATGACGGTGTCAAAGACAGGGTTGGCCCCTTTGGCCGCTCGTTATACGCAAATTCTCTAAATCTCTGGGAGCGTCGACTGCCTGGGCTGTTCAGAGCCTACTCAGCGAGGTGGCCGCCGGAATCGGTTACCCATCGGATCCGGCGGCCACCTCGTGTCGTCCAGCTGTCGTGGTCAATCGTGCCAAGCGGTGCCCGCGGTAGGGGCAAATGATTTCGGTGGGTTGACGGCCGCCTTTAGGTTGGGTGGCCATAGGGACGTTTGGCCCGTCCTCACTCGGCCAAGAATGTGATAAGCTGATCGCGAACATGGGGTCACGTTGACCGCCGACGGTTGGGGCCAATGACCGCCAGGTGGGTTGCGGTAAGTTCGTGGTAAGGGCGAGACAAAGGTCTAGTCACCGGGACAAAAGCGTACGATGTGCGGAACGAAGAGGTGAGTCGACGATGTGGGCGAGTCGAATAGGGGCGGTCTGGACCGGATTCGATCAACCTGCGTGGGTTCTGTTGGGGGCAGTTCTAGACTTTTGTCTAGGCGCCCCGTTTTGGCGGTACCATCCGTTGAATCTGGTCTCGGCCGGAGCGGAGCGATTGCGCAACCCCATTCGCGACCGCGGGCCTTTGGCCGCGGCGCTTTGGTTGGTCGTGGTGTCGCTTACGGTATTTGGGACCGTCACCGCGCTCTTGGTGGCGATGGATTGGCTTTCGGTCTGGTTGTTTCGAGCCGCCATTGTTATGTTTACATTTTGGGGGTTACCGATTCGCAGCGTGGTGCTGAAGTCGCTGGCCGTGTACCAAAATTTGGTCATTGGACGGACAGACCAGTCGCGTGCAGAACTATCGCGGGTGGCGGACCGCTCGACGGAATCTCTGTCGGCCCGGGATATGGTTAAGACTACTGTTGAATCGGTAGCCGACAACTTGGGTCAGTCGATTGTGGCGCCACTGTTTTTTGCACTTATCGGCGGTCCCGCTTTCCTATGGCTATACAAGGCCATTGCCGCCTCGGAGGGAGTCGCCGGCAAGGACCGTCAGGGGGGCGAATATTCCTACCGAATTGCCCATGCCGTATACCAGGTGACGCGGGCGCTCCCGGAGGCCTTGACCAGTTGGGCCATCATGGCCGTGGCGGCGACCGAAGGGCGGTTTTGGTCGACCTGGGAATCGATGCGGGCGAGTCCCAGCTCAGGCACGGTTTGGCGATTTAATCATTCGCAGGCGGCGATGGCGGGAGCGCTGGGAATTCGCCTGGGCGGTCCCCGGATGACGAACGGCGTCTTGGCTTTGGCGCGGCCGGTAGGGCGCATGGAGCGCAATCTAGATCCGTCAATGATCTTGATGGCGGTGAACCTAATGATTCGGGTTACCGTGCTGGTCAGTTTGGTGGGTGGGATCCTCCTGGTGATGATCACCGGACGGTGGATGTAGAGCGTTATAGATCCCACGGCTGGAGCCGGGGGCTGGAAGGAACGCGTTCGCGACGGCCTCTCGCTTTGGTCGGAAAGCCCGCAAGGGCGCTATAACGGGCTTTGG
>JAJZXC010000242.1 GCA_021846365.1 Bacillota bacterium
AGGCTTCTTTCACAACTGCATCGTTGCGTCGAAAATCGCGGTTCGTCCACCGCCTGGCTTTGCCATCCCTTGCCATGGGTCACTCCATTCCGCCACCCCCGTGCCGGCGGGTCATCTCGCTGGCCTCATGGTAAAACGGTCAAAGATCTCCCCGCGAACCGACATAACAGACCCCGGTATATCACGACATACCTCGTTGGTGCTTCAGAGCTGAGTGACGTTTGACAATTTGCGGAACGTCGGATAATATGCCAATATTCGTAGGTGACGGCATGATGGACGAACAGTTGGTCAGTATCGGCAACCCGCTAGGATGCTCGGGATATGCGGCCTTGCGATGTGCGTGCTCACACGCGAGCACCGAAGGGCTCCGGAAATAGGAACGTGAGGGAGTGTCCGTGCGGGTGAGCAGGGAGGGCTTTGACGAAAATGGTGACCTGGTGACCAGGGATTGTTGGCCGAGACGACGATGAACCCGGTTGACGGCTTGAGCGTCGACGCGCACCCATATGTAACAACCTACCAGTTGTGCGAACTGCGCTGGCGATATACGGCCGACGTAGGCCAGGCGGCACTGAAAGGGAGGTGCGTCGAGATATTGACGGTAGAGGAGCTTTCCCGATGAACCGCCCTCACGCCTGGCGGATCGTTGGGCTGGCTAGCGCGGTGTTGGTGCTTGACCGTTTGAGCAAGGGGATGGTGGCGCACGGAATGTTTGTGGGCCAGTCGATCCCGCTGATTCCCCATCTGCTGGAACTAACGTATATTTTAAACAGCGGTGCGGCCAACGGTGTGCTCCCGCACCGGGACCTGCTGTTCATTGCGGTGGCGTTTGTCTTGCTGTTCGGTTTGGTCTGGGTGGCGTTTACTCGTGGCTCGCTTGACCGTCGCCTAATCTGGGGGATGGGGTTGTTAGCTGGCGGAGCCGCCGGGAATTTGTGGGATCGCCTGGTTGCTGGGCAGGTGACCGATTTCATCCATTTCCGGTACTTTCCGTTGGTGTTCAATTTTGCCGACGCGTCGATCGTGATCGGAATGGGGTTGGTTCTGTGGGATTTCTGGCGACGACCAGGAGTGGAGGCCGGCCACGAACCGGAGTCGCGAGCGAACGATTCACTTCCGTCCTGAGTTTGCCGGTCAGCGTCCGGATCGGGCTCTGACGGGACTTTTTCCCAATTCGCGCACGTATTGACAGCGTGCAATCCGCCAGGGAGCGCCATGCCTTAACGGCAAAGCGCGCGGAAACGACGGTGGTACGAGTTGACGACACGATATTCGTCCAGCTCATCCGGATTCAACGCAGCCCAATTTTCGGGTCGTTGCACAGCGAGTGATATCGCACTAAAATCCCAGGGTCCGAGGTGTGGGGCCGGAAACACCGATCCTAATCCAGCCCTGTTGTGAAATCGGATTTGAAAAAATCATGAGCGTCTTGGTAGTAGGTCACTCGGGCCTGCCATCGCCCGGAGGCCAGCTTGCGCGGGTCTTTGGCGCGGTTCATCCCCCTCCTTCACCGTCAATCCAGCCGAATCCTGCCGGGGGGCGCACACCAACTCCGTCGGCTGAATCCCTTGTGCTAATAGACCTTTAGACTCTTGTCTTTTGCAAAGTCCCGCCCGCCGCGCTGTGCCGGAGGCAGGCAATCGCCGCTTTGTGGCGGCGTTGCCGCACCAAGGCAACAAGGTGGCGCGGCGGTCAAGATGTGAATCCCAAGCTTCGGGGTCATCCTGGGGATTTCCTCCTACCGTCGGTCATCGGGCGGCGTCCCCGGAGCCGGTTGCGACCGAACCTCAAACGTCTGTCCGTTCTTTCTCTAAGTTTTTCCTCGAATCGTCGTCGAAGTCTTGCTCAAGAACATCGGCTTGACTCCCTCCGCGCCGTTAGAGGCGGCTAGACAAGGGCGTATCGCAGTGTCTGCCCAGGGTACAGCTTTTTTTGGGTATTCGGGTTGAAAAGGTGGGCAGAAAAATGGTCGATGGCTGGTTCACATTATCTCCCACAGTTCGGACGGTGGCCGGGCAATGAGTACCACGGCCGCGTTCCTCCCCACACTCAAGGGCACATCGACGCCGACTGGTGGATCAGGTCCTAATCGGCCAGACCATTGATTTTTCGGAGTTTCACGGTTACACTATAAAAGAAGACCTTCGGGGCGGGGTGAGAGTTGCTACTCAATTCCCCACCGGCGGTAATCCCCAATTAGTAGGGGGCAAGCCCGCGAGCCACGCAGTGGCAGGAGTCCGGTGAGAATCCGGCGCCGACAGTATAGTCTGGATGGGAGAAGGTTCAAAGCGGCGGATTGTTTCCGCGTTCTGCTATATCCCGCAACCCCAAGGTGGGTGCGGGGTTTTTTGCGCCCCGAACCGTGTCTTGACTTGAACCGAGTCCGTTCAAAGGGGCGCTGGGGTTGAAGACGACATACATGCAGAGAGCACTGAGTTTAGCCGCTCGGGCCCGCGGGATGACGTATCCCAACCCGGCGGTGGGGGCGGTGGTTGTCGACCGGGGGGGGATAATTGGCGAAGGCTATCATCACCGCGCAGGGCAACCGCATGCCGAAGTCTTGGCGCTGCGGCAGGCGGGAGCCAAGGCGCGGGGCCAGTCGCTCTACGTGACCTTGGAACCGTGCAACCACACCGGTCGCACACCGCCCTGCACGGAAGCCATCCTTGCCGCCGGTGTGGCCGAGGTTCACGTGGCGGTGTTGGATCCCAACCCGGAAGTCGCCGGTCACGGGGTCGACCGGCTGCGCCAAGCAGGTGTCCAGGTGGTGGTTGGCGAAGCCGGCGCCGAGGCTTTTTCACTGAATCGTCCGTATTTTTGCTGGGCCCTATGCCGTCGTCCCCTGGTTGTCCTCAAGAGCGCGATGAGCTTTGACGGCAAGGTAGCGACCGCCGAGGGGCAGTCCAAATACTTGACCCACACCCGCGCTCTCGCTTATGCCCATGAACAGCGGCGGCGATCCGACGCGATTTTGGTCGGGGTGGAGACGGCGCTCCAGGATGATCCCGCCCTGACCTACCGGGGCCGGCGCCGCGGCCTGGATCCGGCGCGGATCGTTCTCGACAGCCACGGACGCATGCGCGCCAAGGCCCGTATGCTGCATACCCGCTCGACCGCCCCGACCCTCATTTTCACCGCAACCGAGGCACCTGCGGCTTGGGAGCGCGAGATGGCGGCCGCCGGGGCCGAGGTGGTGCGTCTGCCGCTCTATGCGGCCCGACTCCCTCTGGATGCGGTATTGCGGGAACTGGGTCGGCGCCGGTTGCAGCGGCTACTGGTGGAAGGCGGCCCCACCGTCCACGCCGCGCTTGTGCGCCAAGGTCTGGCGGATGAGTGGATCGGCCTGATGGCCCCGCTCT
The DNA here is from genome assembly GCA_021846365.1 of Bacillota bacterium. Lineage (GTDB taxonomy): Bacteria > Bacillota > Sulfobacillia > Sulfobacillales > Sulfobacillaceae > JAJZXC01. The sequence goes on from JAJZXC010000242.1 coordinate 3,363, forward strand.
TGTTGGGCGCAGACGGTCTCTCGGCGGTGGGCGAACTAAACGTTGCGACCTTGGTGGAAGGTCCTCGCCTGATCATCCGGCGGGTATCGAGCCTCGGAGACGATGCGCTGATCGAGGCCGACTTCGCGGCTTCGGAAGCCGTCCGAGTTCCTCCGCGTTTGATTGAGGCCGAGTCGAGTTACGATGCGCAGAAGACAAGTCACGCACAAGGAGAGGGAACGGGCAATGTTTACCGGCATTATCGAACAAGTGGGCATCATTGGGGACGTGCGTCGGGCGGATGACGCCGCCCAGCGAATTACGGTCGGCCATTCATACGCGTCCGACTTCGCTCTCGGCGATTCGGTGGCAGTCGTGGGCACTTGCCTTACCGTGGTCGAGCGGGGGCTGGGGTGGTTTAGTGCCGAAATCAGTCCCACCACCGCCGCCATCACCACCTTAGGCGGACTCGCCGCCGGCAACCGGGTCAACCTGGAACGCCCGTTGACGCTGAACTCCCAGCTCGGCGGCCATCTGGTCCAGGGCCACGTCGACGGTGTCGGCCGGGTCCTTGCGGTGGCGGCGCAGGGCGAGACTCGGGAGCTTACCATCGGCCTGCCGCCAGGTGTCTCGGGCCCCCTGGTGGTCAAAGGTTCGGTTGCGGTCGACGGGGTTAGCCTCACCGTGGTTTCGCTGGTTCCGGACGGCTTTCGGGTCACGCTCATCGCCCATACGCTAGCGGTAACAACCTTGGGGCAGATCAGGATCGGCGATGCGGTCAACCTGGAATTTGA
>JAJZXC010000026.1 GCA_021846365.1 Bacillota bacterium
GACCCAGAGGAACAGCGCCTCGTCCTCACTTTGTTACAAGCGGAATCCCATCACCGCGGAGTCTTGGTGGCTACCGGGCAAGTGGATGACACCTGGGTGTTCACGGATCGGGAAATTCTATTGCATAGCGGCCGCGTCATCTTTGACGGACCCCGCCCACGCCTGGCCGAGGCTGCCCGGGGCCACGTCTTCCGCCTCCCCCCAAATGAGCCGGGCGGGGAGCCGAATGATCGGTGGTGGCAGCCGTTGCCGGGCAGGCAGGGAATCAAGGCGTACCGACCGGAGTCACCTCCATTGGCGGTCGCCATCGGCCCGACGGTCGAAGACGGGTATTTTTGGATCCTACTGCAGGCTGAATCGGAACTGGGCGGGGACCGAGCCGGGACGACCTCCCCCGCCAGCCTCGCCCAGGAGGCTGGCCCGACCACTGTTGACTTACCGCTTCATGGCAAGCAGGTCAGCGATGGTCAGTGAGCCAACTCCCCCCTTAATTCAGGTTCGGCGCCTGAGCTACCGCTTGCGCAAAGCGGGAGGGGGCCAGCCGGCGATGGCCGTTGCCGAGTGCAACTTCGTCGTGCACGCCGGTTTCACCGCTCTAGTCGGTCCCCACGGCGCCGGCAAAACGACCCTGCTCAAGCTGATGGCGGGCCTCTACCGGCCCCATCGAGGAAGTGTCCGGATCGGCGCGGACCGCCGGCCGCTCACCCAACAAGTCGCCTATGTGCCCCCATTCCCGGGGGTATATCCAAGGCTTACGCCCCGCGACTTTCTTCTTCGCTTGGCCATTTGGGACGGCGGCGACCGCACCCAAGCCACTTCACGGATCTTGCCCGCGCTGACCCGGATGGGTCTGGAATCAGTCGCCGATCGACCGGGCAGGGATTTGGACGCGGCTCAGCGCCGCCGACTCGCGCTGGCCTCAGCCTGGGTGCAACAGATGCTGGCCGTCATGCTCGACGAGCCGACGGCCACGCCCGATGCCGCGCACCGACTGGCCTTTTGGCAGGACCTATTCCGCTGGTCGCGCCAGCCGAATAGCCCCCAGGCCTATCTCATCGCCACCCATCGTTTGGAGGAAGTCGCCGCCTACTGTGATCGCGTTCTCGTTCTGGACCACGGCCGTCTCCGGTATCAGGGAACAGTCCAGGGCCTGGCCGAGCGCGCTGCGGGGTTGGTCTACTGGAGCCCGGTACGCCTTTATGACCGAGAAGAGGGGACGATCTTAGAACGCTATTGGTCGGTTGGCCACCGCTTCGCGGTGCTTTCTGAACGCCGTCCGGTGCCGCCAACCTGGACATCCCGGCCGCCCACGATATGGGATGGATACGTGGTCAGTTTGCGAGGGCGCCGTCAATGACGCGTAGCGAACGCCATCACGCGCCGGCCAGGGTTCGCGCCTGGTCGGTGATCGGCATCGACACCTTCCGCGTCGCAACTCGCGAGCCGCTCTTTCGTCTGGCGTCGGTGATGTTGGTAATGCTCACCATCTTCTCCGCGCTGGCCACCGCTGGCTCGCCCACCCCTGCTGACGCCGCGCTCCGCATGACCGCCGTCGCTTACGCCGTGGTTCCCTTCAGCCTCGTGCCAGTCATCGGCCAATTGATGGCCGATCCAAGTCGGGAGGCGGCCTGGTGGAGCCGGCCGATCACCCGGGACGATTATTTTTGGGGCCGCTTCCTCGGCCTGGCCGGGCTGGGGCTAATATTGGAGGGCCTGACAGCTGGACTGGGGGGGATGCTGACCGCCGCCTCTGCTCACTTGCCGCTTGCCCACAGTGTCCTCTGGAATCTGGGCCTCACCGGGGGATTGGCCATCGCCAACGTCTTTCTGGTCGTCGGCTTCTTCTTGTGGCTGGCGCAAGTGACCGGCGGGGGCCATCGCTATCATTCGGCGGCCGCCGTGCTTGTGCTGGGAATTGCCTTCGCCGAGTACAAGTTTCCTCAGCTGGCGGCGGTCTGGCCTCGGCTGGTCTTTTTTAACCCATTTCCCGCCTGGCTGACTTTGGGCCTGACCATGCCCCCGACGCTGTTGGGCGCCTTTCCCTTGCCGGGCTGGTTAATCGTCAACCGCGCGGGGTATGCCGTGCTGGGAGCTCTCTGGGTGATGGCCGCCGTCCAGCAGGGAGGCGGGTACGCCCGACACTATCTGTCCCCTGCCCGGCTGCCCCGCGTGATCGCCTCCGGGTTGCTGGCACTCGGGCTCAGCGGTGGAATCCTTGTCTACGCAGCCTTGGTGAATGGACTCGCCCCCCGGTCGACCGCTCTTTCGGTCCCCACCGCGAACTTTCTATTTACCCGCCCGGCTCGCCTCACGGTGCGTTTAGACGCCGCCGACGGCTTGGTCAAGGGCCGAGAAGTCCTCCCCGTCCCCGCTTATGCCGCCCCTCCGGCCGGATTTAGGCTCAATGGCGGACTGCACATCGATTCGGTTCGATTGGCGGGAAGGCCCGTTCCGCTGAGGCCCATCGCCGGTGGGGCCGTGATTGCCGCCACCTCCGCGCGAATGGTCAGCTTGCGCTTAGGCCAGCACCGGCCCGCGGGCACCCTCGTAGTCCGCTTCAGCGGACATCTTTGGCCCTATCCCAGCCCCTTGCCGTACCCACCCTTCCAACAGCCGAAAATCTATGCCCGAATGGCCGTAGGGGGACGACGGGTGTTCATCGACGGCGTCGGTGACTGGTTTCCTGAACCGCTGATGAAGCGTCCGCACGCCTCCGGCTGGCTTGTCGCCGGGGTACGCGGACCATTCACCCTCAGCGTGCGCGGGCTGTCCCCGGCCGACCACATCTTTACCAACCTGCGTCCCCGCTCGCGCCACACCTGGGCGGGCTCGCTCACCAATCCCTGTCTATTGGCCGCTCCCTATTACCCGCAGACGGTGGGCGGCCTGCGCGTGTTCACCGCTCACCCGCTCACCGCCGCCCAGCGGGCGGCGCTTCGGGTCTATGCCAGGGCTTGGCGCTCTCTGGCCCCAGCCTGGTTTTCCCATCCGCTTCCCCTGACAGCAGCGGAAAGTCCGCTCATTCGCGCCCCCAGCCTTCAGGTAGCGTTGCTGGCGTTTTCCGGGTTTCATCCGATTCGACAACCAGTGGATCTGATTGCCGGTGGCATCAGGCGCCCGACTTTGGCCCAAGCCCGGGGGCGCCTCGCCGAGTGGTGGTGGCAAGGCGACTTGGACCAACTGGGACGTCAGGCTTGGCAAGCCCGCGGCTTGGCTCCCTCCCGCCTGGCTAGAGCGCTGGCCGCGCTGACCCTGCTCAAAACCGCCCCCGCCCGCCAGGTCGCGCGGATCCTGGGCGCGATGAGCAGCCGGCGTCCGATTCCAGGTCTCGGCACTCTGACCCCCGGCCAGCGCGACCTGGTACAGACGCTCGCGCCGCGGATTGTCCACGCTTCACGCCACGCTTGGCTGCACGCTGTTTCCGGTCTCACCCAGCACCGGTGGCAACGACTCGACAATCAAACCGCCCTAATAGAGTGGTGGAAATCGCGGATGGCGCGGCCATGAAAGAACATTTGGCCAAATTCAGCTATGAATGCAAGATTGTAGGCGGTGGCCCGTGGGTGCTATTAACCCTGAGTCTTGCCCTGGTTGCCCTGCTGCACGGGGTTTTGGCGCCAGCCGCACTCTGGCGGCGCCACTTTATCGAGAACTGCGAGGTAGTTTTTCCGGTCGCCTTAGCCCTAGCCACCGGTCCCCTGATCTTGACCGATGTCCGGCATCAGGTGGTGGGATGGTCTGGCCGGTTGCCCCGCCGTAGAGTGCTCCATCTCCGCTGGCTGGCCATCTGGGGACCATTTGTCGGGGTGGCCGCCGTGATATCCATCGCCATGGCTGAATTTTGGGGCCCCGTCCAAGGCGGGCCGACGGCGCTGGCCGTAATGGGACCAGCCGCTATGCTGAGCGGACTGGCCGTCTGCTCAACCAGTTACAGTGGGCGGGCCGGCGTGGGCTACCTGGTTGCGGTCGGCCTCCCCGCCACCGACTTCGTCCTTCACCGCGTCGGGATCTATGCCCTCGCCCCTGCCCTGCAATGGATAGACTGCTTGGCCTTCCGGTGGCCAGAACCCTGGCCCGGATGGGCCATCGTCTGCTGGGTCCAGTTGGGCTTTGGACTCTTGCTGATAGAGTATACCATCTTGGTTAGCAACTCACTGTACCATGGTATCAACAGCTGACTAAACCGGTGGACAAATAAAGACAACGTTGTGCGTCTGACTTTCTTGCCTCCGAAGAGGGGAGAGCATCCTCATATCGGCGTGTCTCAACTGGCCAGCACTACCCTCATGATCGGCCGCTGAAACGGGCCCAGGGGGAGTACGCATCGCGCGCTGGCTAAAGTACCGCGGCGGAAAACGCCCGTTCAGGTCACCAGCCGGCGGCCGGTTACTTCCCCGTACTTGCGGAGAAAAGCCCTATATGACGGTATCCTCATGGTGCGCGAGGGGGACGCGATTTTTTATTTGCAACGTTCACAGTTCGGCCGGCCAGTTGACCTCCTCTACCGAATCAGCCCACGCCATGTGGACATTGCGTTGACGGCCGATGGACCGCGGCAACGCGTGGCGAACGCGGTCGCGAAGGATCGACGGCTCCAAGTTTCTGGCCACCGCGACGGCATCGTCCAGATCGTCGCCCGAGTTTGGTGATGACCCCATCGTGTGGGTCGAACCAGCCGACGGTGAGGTGCTGGAACGTACGAGAACTCCACTCCCCACGCTCGTCCCAATCGCTCGGAATCTAGGCGACACCGCCAGCTCGAATGAGATGCCCAAGGACTCGACGACTTGAGTCAGTTGATCCGGCAGCATCGAACTGTGGACCGCATCAATGTCTGCCGTCTGCCGCTGGCGGCCGGTATGATACAAGGCGAGCGCGGTGCCGCCCAAGATGACGATTGCCGCCGGTGCGTCAGGCGGCCAGTTGGAGTTCTCGTCCCAGTGGGCCAACGCGCTATAGATGGCCTCGGGACTACTGGTGGAAAATGCCACGGCTATCGCTCCCAGGCTTTGGAGTTGATAATAGAGGACGACAATCCATCGTGCTTTGGCCCCATCGAACCTCGGTTCTTCCAGCCGCTGCCCCATCAATAGCCGTTCGCATGTAAAGCACTCGGCGTTCCAGGCGAAGCTAGTCTCGGACGGGATGCGACGGCAGTTCCTCGACGACCGCATGCCAGGAATCAGGAGGCCACACCTCAAGCATCAAGAATGACTGCACGGCACAGCACGCAGGCGTGGAATAATGGCTCCATTCCAAAGCCCGCCAAAACCACGCCATTTCCCGCGGCACTTGCTCGGCGGCGGACGCGGTCTCGTACCTGGGAGGTGCTCAGCCAAAACCAATAGGTCGCTCATGAGCAAGCACGGGCCTTGCCAAACCTCGACGCGAGGATAGGGGACAGTCAGTGCCTGCAGGCGTTGCGGTTCCGCGGAGCAGGCTGGCCCAGGACAGATCGCCCTCCACTCGCGCGATTTCTTGGCCCATAATTTGACGCAGTCCCGCTAATGTCCAACCAATCGGCACCGAGTGATGGTGCCCGACTATGCGCATACGAGCTCAGCCTCACTCGCTGCGAGTACAGCACTCCCGACAGATTTCGAGGGTACTGCGGCCATCTCAGCACAGTGAGGAGGCGCTCTTGGATCACACGAAAAAGCTGCCCTCGGGGAATTCCTGCTTGCTCGGCGATTTCACCGGTGGAGAGCGGCGCCGTGGCACAAAAAGACTGCCTCCAGGCGTAACCCGGCCAATCCAGCTTCCACCACTTATGCAGCGCCTCCGGTTGCTCTAGCCCCGTGCAGGCGATTAACCGGTTTAACCACGCGACTTCTTCCGCGGTTAAAGGCACTTGGGGATTTGCCATCAGGGATTCCGTCCCCGTTGTTTGATCTGATCATATGCCCCCACCCTTGATTCGTCGCCCGCACTTGAATCAATTGGTGATATGCAGATTCTGCTCGAGCCAGGGTGATAAGCTCGGCCTCTAAAAGGCTCACCAGAAACTCTAGAACGCCGCCGGTGTCCAATCCAAGTAATCGAGCTTTGGAACGATTTTTTCGAATTCCCATCGTCGCCAGGTCTTTGGCGTTACCCCCCCCCCCAGAATCTTTGCCGCCTTGCCGATTCGTATCTATATTTTGCCATCGTAGGGCGCAGAACAATAAGGCTTAGTGCAGGCCGGCTGGCCTAATCGTTCGAGTTGTCGCCACGCCCGCCTGAGATGCCGGCTGCAACCAGGCGGGAAATCGCCCGGGCAAAGAATTCCGGCCGAAACCGCTCGCTGTTTCGGCGAATTCGGTCCGGATCCCAGTCCACCGCCTGCGAGCGCACTATGGCATCGACCAACCCATCGACCGACTGCTCGGAAAACAGGATCCCCGTCTCTTGGCCAACCACCGTATCCCTGACGCCTCCCCGTTCGTACGCGATCACGGGGCGCCCGGCCGCCTGCACTTCAACCGGAACTATGCCGAAGTCCTCTTCCCCGGGAAATAGCAGCGCCACCGCCTCTTCGATGAGGCCGACCCGGGTTGCCTCATCCACCCGTCCCAAAAATTGGACCGTTGGGCCGGCCAAACGCTGGAGCGCCTTGCGTTCGGGGCCGTCACCGGCGACCACCAAAGGTACTTGTAACCGGTTGGCCGCTTCGACCGCCAAATCCAGGCGCTTGTAGCGCACCAGCCGCGACAGGACCAAGTAATGGCGTCCGCGACCGTATTGAACCCGAAATCCGTCAACCTCGACCGGAGGCGGCACCACTATCGCGTCGCGTCGGTAGTGCTTGTTGATGCGCGCCGCGACCGTGGTGGAGTTCGCCACCAACTGGTCCACACGGTCGGCCGACAGCCGGTCCCACAGTCGCAGATAATGAAAGACCGGTCCCATGATGCGCCGCGTTATCCCGTGGGCCTCCTGCTCGCGGTAGGCAGGATACAGGTCCCAGGCGTAGCGCATCGGCGTATGCACGTAGGCCAAGTGAAAGGCTTCCGCCCGCGTCAACACCCCCTTGGCGACCGCCGCCGAAGATGAAATCACCACGTCAAACGACGACAAGTCCCATTGCTCGACGGCGTAGGCCAAGAGGGGAAGATAGCGATTATACCAACGTGTGGCCCTGGGCCAGTTTTGCACCAACGAGGGAATAATCGTCCGTTCGCGCAAAACCGGAGACAGGTTGGCCCTTTGCACCACTCCGGCGTAAATCGGTGCTTCCGGATACAGACGGGCCAGTTCCTCCAGCACCCGTTCGGCACCACCCATATTAATCAGCCAATCATGAATCAAGGCCACCCGCATAAATGGATTGCATCCTTTCTCCCGGCGGTGCTAGCGTGCCTTGTCAGCCACCAAATAGCTGGCTGTTGGCGCAAGTTTGTGCCAGAGCCGGGTTCGTTCGTAGCGTGCCCGGCCCTGGGTTAAGCCGTTCAATATCCAGTCAATGCCGATCACGGCTTTCCACCCCGCGGCGGAGCTTGGCCTCCATCGTCTCATGAGCGTCACCACCAGACCGTGAAAAGCCGGCCGGACGGCCACGACACGCATTTGGAGTCTGGTCAGTTCGCGGGCCAAGTACTCCGCTGGAATACCTCGTTCGTTGGGAGACAGTCCCGGCAAGGCACGGTGACTGCCCACCTGGCGGCCCATCGCGTGACTCGGCTCGCGCAGGATGAGGCGGCCCCCCGGTCGCAGGACGCGGCTAAATTCTTCCAGATAGTGGCGGACGTTGGGGATATGATGCAACACGCCCAATACCACCACGCAATCGAACTCTTCGTCTAGGGCAGGGATCCGTCCGTCATCGGGCATCAGCCGATATTCTCGGTCCGGGTTGCGCCCGCGTGCGGCGTGGAGCATACTTTCGCTGGCATCCACGCCCACATAGGCAAAGTCTCCACGCCCGGTCGGCAACCGGAGCAGGGCTTGTCCCTCGGCGCAACCGAAATCCAACACTTTGGCGCCTGCCGGGGGATGAAAATATGGGTTTAGAACACAATACCAGTCAAACCACCGATAGCGTTCCGGAGGTTCCCGAAACCGTCCCTGTTTGAACTGATTGTGGTAGTCCGCTTCCTCCCAAAACCACTGGCGGACGGCGTCTTGGTCAAAATCATCGCCATACAGCCGAAACTCGTCCTCCACTGGCGCCCTCCTTGAAGTCTCCTCAAAGAGCCGGCAGCAAAGGCGCCCACGGACCACCTGCCCTAAGCCTTTGGTGCCACCGCGGGCGACCCGCCGCCGTCATTATCTTCGTTGCCCCTCGACCAGCAGGTAGACTTCCCGGGTGGCTCTGGCGGCCGCCTCCCAGGTAAAATCCCTAATCCGCAGCGTGCCTCGGCGAACCCGCTCGGCGGCTTGTTCCGGGTGATCAAGGACATTGGCTAACCCTTGGGCGATGGATACCGGGTCCATCGGGTCCACCTCCAACGCCACGCCTTCCCCGATTTCCTTCAACGATCCCCGGTTCGACGCCACCACCGGCGTTTGCACCATCATGGCTTCAAACATTGGCAAGCCGAATCCTTCGTACAAGCTGGGATAGCAGAGGGCTTCGGCATGACTATACAATTTCAACAAACGGTCTTCGTCCACGTAATTTAAGAATTCTACCGAATCGAGCACATCGTGCGTTCGAGGAGCCTGATAGATGGGCTGATACAGCCATCCCGGCTTACCCGCGATCACCAGATCGGGACAGGCATCGCCACGGTCGTGTTTCAGCAAACTGAATCCTTGAATGAGGCGGACCAGGTTTTTCCGTGGTTCCAGGGTGCCCACGGCCAAAAAATAGGGTCGCCTGCGCGGCGGGGGACCCTGATAACGCGACTTTCGGGCCACTCCGTGATAGATGACGCTGACCCGTTCGGGGTCAACCTTCAAAATTTCCACCAAGTCATCGCGAGTAGCTCGACTGGGTACCACGATATGTGCGGCGTTCCGCACCGACCGGGCCATGAGATAGCGCTTCACCTGGCCCATCCGCGGAGGAAAGGTTTCCGGAACGCGAAACGCCGTCAAATCGTGGACCGTAATCACCGCCCGCGGCAACGATCCGAAAATTGGCAGCTGATAATCGGGAAAGTGAATGACGTCGTAGCGCGTCTGACGCAGCAATCGGCGCAACATAGTTTGCTCATAACTCAAACGCGCCCGGCTCGTCCGCAGCGATCGCGGGGGGTGCAGCATGGTGGCACCCAAGATGGTAACGTCAGGGTTCGTCACCGCAACTACTTCATCTTGCTTAAACTCCTTAATATACGTGGTGAACAACTCTCCGACATAATGGCCAATGCCTGCGGATTGTTGAGAATATATGAGTGCGTCAACCGCAATCCGCAGTGCGGACACCCTCTTCCGTGGCGAAGCCTAATTGCTTTCACGGTACCATGCGGCACGCAAATGATCAATCGAAACTTTCCGGCCTGACCCCGGTTGGAACACCAAATGGGAAGTGCCAGGCCAGGGCCGAGCTAGGCGTTCCAGTCCGCTATGGTGTGGTCCTTGCGGGACACCCTGCCTCGGCCACTAGATGCCGGCGATTTGGCCTCCGAGATGGCATTCAGACTACGCCCACACACGAACAATCCTGGTTCGTACCATCCTGCAACCGGATGCGATGGTTGGACGGCCTAGGTCGCGATATATTGCCCATGGCAAGCAAATCCGGAGCTCGCCTCCGAGCTCCGGATCCTCTTTCTTCAGCCAGTTACTTTCAAATTCACCGGCATTTGCTGGATGACCGTATGCAACACTTGGGCGCCCTTGGCCGTCCATACGGTAACCGCCACCTTTTGTCCCGGCTTGCTCGCCTGTACCGCGTTGATGAGTCCGGTGTCCTGGTAAACTGGAGTGCCATTGAAATTGATAATCACCTCGCCCGCTTTCATTCCCGCCTTGGCTGCGGGAGAGTTGGGCATCACCTTGACCACGTAAGCTCCCCTGACTGGCGACTCGTGCAGCTTCTTCGCCTGCTGCGCGGTGACGTCGGTAACTTCCACCCCCAACCACGCTTCAGGCACAACCTTGCCCTGCTTCAGATAGGGCAGTGCGCGCCGAACCGTGGATACCGGGATGGCAAACCCGAGACCTTGACCCGAGGTTGACACCGCGGTATTCACCCCCACCACCTGGCCCGCCAGGTTAAGCAGAGGACCGCCCGAATTCCCGGGATTGATCGCGGCGTCGGTCTGCAGCATGTTGTAATATTGACGGACCTGGGTGCCGACACTGTTGCCCGCCTGGATGGCGCGATCCTCGGCACTGATGATGCCAAGGGTAACCGAGTGGCTCAGCGCTTCCGGATTGCCGATGGCGATCGCAAACTGCCCGATCCGGATCCCGCTGTAGGAGGCAAACGACAAGGTCGGCAACGAGCGATGGACGGAAATTTTGAGCAGGGCCAAGTCCAAATTATAGTCTTTGCCGACAACTTTGGCCGGCACCGGCAAGGGATCGCCCACCAACTTCACCTGAATGTTTTTTGCCCGGTTGATCACATGGTCGTTGGTAATAATGTAGCCCTGGTGCGAAATGACAAAGCCTGAGCCTAAGTACTCGGCCGACATTTTCGGGCCGGATCCGCTTGACGATGGAGCCGGTGCCGTGTCCGTAATCTGCACCACGGCGGGATTGGCCCGGGCCACCACTGACGGCACCGTGGTGCCGCTAATTACCTGGCTAGTCTGATCGCTGGGCGGCGCCGCGTAGGCAGATGTAGGCGCACCCCAATGGTGGACGGTGAGCGTTCCCACGTAGGCCGCTCCGGAGAGCGCCAGCAGGGACATCGAAACGGTCAGGAGCGTCGAAACACTACGTGATGGTTTCACCTGGAATTTCCCCCCGTTATGCGTTTTCTTGGAGAACTATCGTTATCTATGATAAGGCCAATGCCTCGTGATTCCAAATCGCATTGAATGCCCAACCGGTCGGACAGCCGGTTGAAAGTGCGGCGTCTTTGTGCCCCCGCGCGGTCTGACACGCTCGCGCGGCCAGGACTGGCCCGTCGGGAGATGGTTGAGAGCATTCATATACCTAAAGATTTCCTGATTCTCGCCCAACCGACCGGCACCAGGTAGTCAAAGGCGGTACCGGTCATCCGCTCCAAGGCTCGACTAGACGGTAGCCAACCCCGGGTTCGGTCACGATCAACCGGGGCCGGGCCGGATCGGTTTCAATCTTCTTGCGTAAATGGCCGACGTATATCCGCACATAGTGGCTGTCAAACTCGTTGGTGGCCTCTCCCCACACTTGACGCAGCAACTGCCCGTGGGTCACCACCCGACCCAGATTTTGCGCCAACACGCGCAGCAGGTCGTATTCGATGGGTGTTAAGCGCACCGTTTCCCCGCCCGATTCCACCAGCCGGCGGTCAAAGTCAATAGACAGCTCACCCACCTGAACCGCCCGCGCTTCAGCCGTGCTCGCCCGATGACGGAGCGCCACCCGCACCCGGGCCAAGAGTTCATGGGTTCCGAACGGTTTGGTCACATAATCGTCCGCTCCGTGGTCGAGGGCAAACACTTTGACCGTTTCTTGGTCTTGAATAGTCAACATGATGACGGGCACCTGAGATTTAGCTCGGATCGCCTCCAGCACGCGTGTCCCCGCCATGTCAGGCAGCCCGATATCCAGCAAGATCAACTGCGGTTGCAGGCCAAGCACCGACTCCAGGCCTTCGGCACCGGTCTCCGCTTCCCGTGTCTGGTAGCCGTGACTCTGCAGGGTCACTCTGAGCACACGCCGAATTTGCGGTTCATCGTCAACAATGAGAATAGTCGGAGTCAACTGTCTTCACCTCTTTCGTCGGATTGGCCAGCGCCTCCCAGGGCAATTCGATGACTATCCTGGTTCCGCCGACACTCTTGGGCTCGGCGCGAATTCGACCACGGTGTGCCAAAACTATGCCATGGGTAATGGACAGTCCCAAGCCGGTGCCGGGAATATGCTGGGTTTGCCGTCCGCGGTAGAACTTGTGGAAGATTCTGGTAGCCTCGTGGGACGAAATTCCGATCCCTTCGTCTTCTACGGTAAGCCGCACACCATCGCTCAGCGCCTCGGCCGCAATGCGGATGGCCGCCCGGGGAGGCGAATATTTGGCTGCGTTGCTGATCACGTTAACCAGCGCCTGCACCATCAACACTTCGTCGAGCACGACCGGCCCCATGTCTTCGGGGATCTCTACCGCGACCGGGCGCTCGTGCAATACTGCCGCCAATTGCTGCAAGGCCACGCCGACCACATCGGCCACCTCGCTGGGCTCGCACTTTAAACGCAACATCCCGCTTTCCAGACGTACCATACCCAGCAAATTGGTGATCAGGCGATTGAGCCGCATAATCCCATCGTGAATGGTAGCCATCAACTCGGCGCGATGGTCGGCTGACAACGTAGCCTGAGCATCCGTAAGACCGCTCATCGCGCCCATCATCGCCGTAAGCGGGGTTCTCAGTTCGTGAGAGATCGAATCCAAGAGCGCGGTGCGCAGTCGCTCGGATTCGGCGCTGAGTTGCGCTAAGCGGGCCGTCTTTTCGTATTGGACGCGGGCGATGGAAACCGCCGCCAAACCTGCCAGCGATTCCACCGTACGGCGCTGTTCGGCGTCAAACGGTCGACCGGGCCCATATTCGCCCAGACACATCACCCCGTGCACCGTGTCCTCCGTCTTCAGCGGCACATAGAGCAGTTCCGGCCGGTGGCGGCCACCGAAGCCGACCGGTTCGCCGTGACGAAATACCCATTGCAAAACGCTGGAATCGAGCATCGTTTTGAGGCTGTCGCCGTCGCCGGTCAAGACCTGCCAGCTGTGGTCGGGGTCAGGCAGCACGACCCAAACCGGAACGTGAAAAGTTTCCGACACATGCAAGATCACCGCCTGAACCACCTCGCGCAGATCTTGCACCGCCGCAATTTTCCGGCTTAACGCGTACAACGAGGCGGTCACCGCCTCCCGCCGTTCGGCTTCATGGGCCTGGTGCTGCAGCGAGGCCGCTTGCCGGGCGGTGAGACCGGCCACGGCCAGAAATACGGCAAAGGTCAGCACGTAACGAAGATCCGTCATCAGATGACTGAACACCGCCCGGATGAAAATCATTTCCAAGGCCAAAACGCCCAGGCTGGCAGCGTAAAAGGCTGGCCACCAGCCCCGGCGCACCGCGCTCCACAAGACGGGCAACAAATAGAGCAAAGCCACGTTGACTGGTTCCAAAAGCGGCCGCAACAGCCACAGCACCCCGGTCAGAGTGCCGACCAAGGCGGTCACCCGACCATAGACGGCGAGATCGACCGGTGATGGATGCCGCCCCCAGGGCAGAATTGGAGGACGCATCACTCGCCACTTGGGACGCTGACTGGCCGATGGCCGCGACCATTTTTCGCCCAACCCTATCACCCCGCTCCACGAGGCCGTCGTCCCCACCCGCAACTTTCCCCTATGTTATCAAACTAATCGGGAAAATGGACCGGTAGTTACGGCCCCGCCTCAGGCTGATGGTCGGCTTGGTCCCCTATCGCGCTCGGCGAACCCGCGAAATCACCCGCGTCAGGCGTTCGGCGGCCCGTTCCACCAGGGCCTCCGTCTTTGCCATGGATTGCTCCCGGTCCATGGGGCGATCCACAATGCAAAATGGATATGCGTCCAACGCATGTAGCCATCCTTCGTCCTCGAGATCTAGGCTGCCGACCAGAATCGCGGTGGGAATGCCTGCCCGATGCGCGTGGCGCGCGACACAGAGCACGACCTTGCCCTGTTCGGTTTGGCGATCCAGCTTGCCTTCTCCGGTCAGGCACAAATCTGCCCCCGTCAGCCGACCATCCAATCCCTGCCATTCGGCGACCGCCTCCGCGCCCGGCACCAGCCGCCCGCCCGCCGCCAACACCGCAAATCCCATGCCGCCGGCGGCTCCCGCCCCCGGTTGGCTGAACCATGCCGGACCATGCGAGGTGGCCGCCTCGGCTACCCGCTGCGCCCAGTGTTCCATGGCCGCCTCCAACCCATCCGCCGCATCGGCGGCGACGCCTTTTTGCGGGCCAAACATGCGCACACTTCCGGTAGCGCCGAAAAGTGGGCTGCCGACGTCATACCATCCCTCCAACCGCTTTCCGCTCTGCGGCAACACGACCTTGGCCACGCGCCCCAACTCATGAGCGTAAGCCGCGACCTCGCGCCCGCGGGCATCGTATGCCCGCCCCCCGACAGCGGTCAGCAAACCCAGGCCGCCATCCACCGCCCCGGTGCCGCCTAGCGCGATCACAACTCGCTCGACCGCGCGGTCGGCGAGCGCGGCGGCCGCCAACATACCAGTACCCAGACTGGTCGTGTCAAGACCCGTTCCCGCTCGCTGCGCCGGCGCCAAATACCCCGATCCCACCGCCGCTTCGACGATTGCCGTCGTCCCCAACCGGGCGTACCAGGCGTCCTGGGCTCTGCCGAAGGCGTCCACCGAGCGCACCCATACGCGCTCCCCCTGTCCTCCGCTCAGCGCATCTGCGGTCCCTTCCCCTCCGTCCGCCATAGGCAGAACGACGGCCTCCCATCCTCCGACCCGCCGCACCCCCCGCATCATGGCCGCCGCCACTCGCTCGGCGTCGGCCGACCCCTTGAAAGCATCGGGAGCTATTACTGCCCGCACTCCAAAATCCTCTCCTTCCAGACCGTCTTTGCCGTCGAACGTTCCCCCAAGGCCGCCGGCTGCAGGGCACAGACTGCATTCCGGCTTCGGCAATCGGCCGGACGTGCTCGATTGAATTCTCTTTCGCCGCCTTCGCCCTCGGTTCCTCCCATTATGCCTTCGCACCAGGGGGACGATAGGCGATGCTCGCAAATCATTTCGGCATATCTGGCGGAAAGCGCTACAATTTAGCCTGTGGACATGGTCCCTGAGAGTGTCCCCGGCGCTTACACGTCGGCGGCGCCGTGACCCACAGACCGAACGGAGGGATGGCATGGAACTAGCACCGCCCCTGGCGGCCAAATATGCGCATCTGACCGCCATCTTGAAGCCCATGAAGCGCGTCGCGGTCGCGTTCTCGGGCGGCGTCGACAGCACCACCTTGGTCATGGCGGCTCGCCAAACTCTGGGTCCAAGCGGCGTTGTGGCACTGCTCTCGATCGCTCCTTCGGTTCCCCGGCGGGAGGTGGACCAGGCCCAAACTCTGGCCGAATCGCTTCATGTACGCCTGGTTCCCCTGCATACCAACGAATTGAACCAGGCTGCCTACGCCGCCAACGACGAAAACCGCTGCTACTTTTGCAAGAACACGTTGTTTCACGACTGCCTGCGTGAAGCGCAGGCGGAAGGTATCGCCCACGTGCTGTACGGGGCCATTTTGGACGATCTGGGCGACCACCGCCCCGGCATGCGGGCCGCCCGCGAGCTCGGCATTCGCGGTCCTCTGGCCGAAGCTCAATTTACTAAGGAAGACGTCCGCCAGTTGGCTCGAGCGTGGGACTTACCGGTTTCCGACAAGCCCGCCAGCGCATGCCTGGCCTCGCGGATTGCGCACGGGATTGGGGTCACCGCGAAAAACTTGTCCCAAGTCGAGCGGGCGGAGGATTTCCTGCACGACCTCGGCTTCCGGCTGGTCCGCGTTCGCCATCATGCTGATGACACCGCGCGCATTGAGGTCGACCCCGTAGACATTCCCCGGGTCGCCGCCCGCGCCGCCGAAATCACCGCCTTTTTAGAAGGCGTTGGCTATCGCTACGTCAGTCTCGACCTGCGCGGTTATCGCTCCGGATCGCTCAATTCTCCGCTCGTGATGGAAAGGAGTCTCTAATCCATGGCATGGCTCTATGTCGACGCGATCTTCGGAATCAGCGGCGATATGATGCTGGCCGGACTCATCGACCTCGGTCTTGAGCCCGCCGCACTGACCCGCGAACTCGCTAAGTTGATTTCCGAGCCGTTTAACCTAAGATCGGAAACCATTAACACCGGTGGCGTCCGGGCCACCCGCCTGGTGGTCGAATGTGAAGATCAGGGACACGTCCATCGCACCGCGAGCGACCTCACGCAGATGGTGGCGGAAAGCGATTTGCCGCCCCGCGCCCGCCAGCGCAGCTTGGCCATCATCGACGTGCTGGCACAAGCGGAAGCGCGCGTCCACGGCATCCCCAAGTCTGCGGTGAGCTTTCATGAGGTTGGCGCGGTGGATTCCATTATTGACATGGTAGGGACCGCGATTGGCCTCGAATGGCTGGGAATTGACGGTCTCGTCTTTTCACCTCCCGCTTTGGGCCGGGGCACGGTTGCCTGCCGCCACGGCCTTTACCCGATTCCCGCGCCGGCAACCGCCTACCTGCTGGAGGGCGTGCCGTTGGCCGATTTCGATGCCGAAGGCGAGCTCACCACGCCGACCGGAGCCGCCATCCTCAGGGCCTTGGCCTCTACGGTCGGTCCCTTTCGGGGCAGCAGTTTGCTGAAAGTGGGCTACGGCGCGGGTAGCCGCACCTACTCCGACCACCCCAACGTAATTCGCGCTATCCAGTTTGAACCTCGGCCCAACATTGACCCGAATTCGCCAGGCCAAGAGCATACTGAGCCGGTGTCGGTGATCTCCGCCAACCTCGACGATCTGTCGCCGGAACTCTTGGCCCACGCCAGCCGGCAACTCCTGGCGGCAGGCGCGCTCGATGTCTGGATGGAGCCGGTGGTGATGAAAAAAGGGCGGCCCGGGATGGTACTTAACGCACTCACCCGGACTGATGCCGAAGAGGCCGTCACCGCCTGCTTTTTTCACGAGACCAGCACCTTCGGGGTGAGGATATCCGGGCCCATGCGCCGCCATGCCCTCGCCCGCCATCTTCGCCGACTTGATCTGGGCTATGGGCAGGTCGACGTCAAGATCGGGCAATACCATGGCCAAGTCGTGCAAGCCAGCCCCGAATACGAGACGGTAGCCTCGCTAAGCCGGGCCAGCGGGCGGTCCGCGCGCGCGATTTACGCCGACGTTGCGACCCGGTTGGGGAACGGTAACCTGGCATGACCCTTTCCGTGCGTTCAGTTTTGGAGGCGCTAGCGCGGGGGGAAATCGGCGTCGACCAGGCGCTCACCCAATTACGCCGCCGTCTAGACACCGAAAACCTT
Organism: Bacillota bacterium; assembly: GCA_021846365.1. Lineage (GTDB taxonomy): Bacteria > Bacillota > Sulfobacillia > Sulfobacillales > Sulfobacillaceae > JAJZXC01. The sequence continues at coordinate 17,085 of JAJZXC010000026.1, forward strand.
GGTTTTGCGCGCATCGACCATCAACGTCAACTGCGCCAGGGGGTGGCCGAGGTGGTCTACGGGGAGGGCAAACTGGCCGAGGAATCGATCGCGATTGTTAGCCATCTGTGCAGCCGGGGGGCTCCAGTGGTGATCGCCACCCGGGTGGGTCCGGAGGTATACACCGGGGTAAGCCGGGAGTTTCCCAACGCGGCGTATCACCCGCGCCCGCGATTGTTGGTGGTTGAGCAGGAGCCGAGCGCCAGCGTGGGCAACATCGTAATCGCGGCCGCCGGCACCACCGACCTGCCGGTGGCGGAGGAAGCGTACTATGTGGCCCAAGCCTTAGGCAATCACACCCAGTTAATCGTTGACGTCGGAGTTGCCGGCATTCATCGTCTGCTGGACCAAATGGACGCGTTAACCGAGGCCAATGTCGTCATCGTCGTCGCCGGCATGGAGGGTGCGCTGGCCAGTGTGGTCGGCGGCCTGGTAGACCGCCCGGTGCTGGCGGTGCCCTCACCGGTTGGCTACGGCGCGGCATTCGAAGGGGTCACCGCCCTGCTGGCCATGCTCTCCAGTTGTGCGTTGGGAGTCGGTGTGTTCAATATCGGAAACGGCGTGGGGGCAGCCTTCCTGGCCAGCAAGATCAATCATTTGGGCCAAGCTGGCGACGGTCGACCGCAAGCGGCCAGATAGCGCGCGCCGAGGCTTATAGCGCATGCTACGACCCAGGACATTACCGGTTGACGAATTTTTGCGCGCTACATAGCATGAAGGCAAAACTTCGAGGTGGATCGGTGCAACTGGACGGCTTTCGGCAGGTAGTGGACGAGCTTTATCTCAGTTTCAACCGGGTCCCGCATGAGCCGGGATCCGATTGTCGTCGCCACCCCGAACACACCGGGTGGCTTCTATCTGCGCTGGGGCATCCCGACCATGCCTACCCGGTGGTGATGGTCACCGGCAGCAAGGGCAAGGGCTCGTATGCCTATTATCTATCCGAGATCTTACGCGCCCACGGGTACTCGGTGGGACTTTTCAGCAGTCCCGGATTGCTGAGCGACCGCGAGCGCATCCGCATCAACGGACGCCTTATCCCCGAGGCCGCCTTGGTGGCCACCTGGCGCGCGATCCGCCCTCATTGGCAGACATTGCTGCAGCGGTTGCCAAGCGGCCAGTACGTGGGGCCGGTGGGATTGTTCGCCGTGATCGCCGCCCAGTATTTTCGCGACCACCATGTGGATTGGGCCGTGATCGAGACCGGACGAGGAGCCCGCTTCGACGACGTCGCGCAGATTTTTCACCCGCACGCAGTGATCACCAACATTTTGCCCGAGCATTTGCGCGAATTGGGCCCAACCACTGACGAGGTCGCCTGGCACAAATTGGGCATCGTGCATCCCGAAACCCAAAACCTGTTCCTCGGCTCGTCGTCCCCCGCTCTGACCCGGGTGATGGTCGCACAACGCCCCACTTGGCCTCGCCATCTCATCACCCATGACCTTGAGCAGGCGGTGAGCATCCATGACCGCCGGGGCGACCGAACCGGCACTCGTTTTAGTGTTCGCCTGGCCTCGGGATTGGCTCTCTCCCATCTATGGATGCCTGCGGTCGGCCCGGTTATCGATAATTTTGGTGGGGCGCTGGCGGTCGCCGACCGCCTGATCCGACTCTCGCCCTGCGTGGTGGCTGATTTAACGGCCTCGTTGAGCTGGCCCGGTCGGGGCGAAATCGTCTCTACCCAACCTTATTTGGTGTTGGACGCCAGCATTCAGGGAGAATCAGCCAAACAGCTCGTCTCTGCGCTGGGCGGGCGGTTTGACCATGCGGTGCTCTCCCTGCCCAACTCCAAGGACCGCAGCGGAGTGCGCTCGGTCTTGGAAGCCGTGACCCCCTCGATTATCTACACCACCTGCAGCAATCCCTATCTCCGCTATGACTACGGGGATAGCCGGTGGCGAGCGCACGATCGGCTGGTCGAGGCGGTGAGCCAGGCGCTTGACCTCTCCTCTCGCACGGCGTCCCCGGATGCGCGCATATTGTGGATGGGAACCATCTCGTTCATCGCCGACTGTTATCGCTACCTCAATCGATCCGCGATCCCCAACCAGCCCCTGGATGCCCCTCAAGTCCCCGGCTAACCGCCGGGTCGGCGTGTCAAACGTCCCTGCCAACCAACGCCCTCCAGCAGGTTTTTCCGAATCAACGCCGAACTAGAATAGGGGTCGGAAAATTGGCAAAGCTCATCACATCTGCGACTCCGCCTGAAAGCGCGGAGCTTGCAGAAATGTCGGCTGGGCCAGCCCCGGGAAGGCGATCTTCGGGATACCGCGCGCGGCTCCAAACTTGGGGGAGTCGGCCAGCACGCCGTTTGAGTCGCCCGCCAGCACCGGCCCAGGTCCCTATCTCGATCTCTAAAGGAGGGATTCTTAGCTATGGCGGATGACAGTCTTGGCGCACGGCCCGAGCGCTGGGTTCGGGCCGACCGATGGTCGTTTTGGGCTTTTGCCATCGGTTTCTTGCTGGAAAACTACATTTTTTCCCTGGCTCCCATCGCCAACGGTTGGGTTCATCACATACCCAAGGCGATGACCTCGCTATTGCTGGCGTGGGCCCCTATATGGCTCATCATCGGCATTATGGTGGCCGGGCCGGTGGCCGACCGCGTCGGTAGCAAGAACACCTTTTACATGACGATGGCTCTTTACGGCTTGGGGGGCATCGGTATCATTTTTTTCAGTCCCACCTATGTCCTGCTTCTGCTCTTTCTCGCGGTTTTGCTGTTCGCTTCCGGCGGCGAGATGAACACGATTATGGTGGCGTCCCATGAAATCATGCCGCGACAGCACCGCAGCAAGACCATTATGCTCGAACTGAACTTCATCAACCTGGGTGGCGTGATCTTGGCCACCCTCGCCATCGCCACCCACGCCTATAATTCTTCCGTGACATTCCAAAAGGCCACGGTGGGCGTTGCCTTGTTACTGGTGTTGGGAGTGCTCCTGCTGGCCCGGGTCAATACCCCGGAATCGCTGCGCTGGCTAATCAAGTCGGGGCAACGCGAGCGAGCGCAGCAAGAGGCGGCCAGGTACTATGGCGAGCAAGAAGGTGCCCTGCGCCTACGTCTGGCCGAGGGCGGCGCGGGTTCGGGCAGCGCTGGGCCGCGAGCCAGCATGGCCGTGCGCTGGTATGCAACCTTGACCACCTCGTTTGCCGGCGCGGCAGGATTCGGCCTCATGACTTATGTGGTGGGACCGTATTTTTTCAAGTGTACTGACCCGGAAGGCTGTGCCCGCAAGCGTAAATCTCTGGCGCCGACCAAAAAGCAGATAGAGCAGTTTGCCGTGCTCCAAATAGCTTGGAAGCCTACAGTATTTGAATTGGATCCACATGTGGTACGGCGCCAGCGAGAACGCTGCGTGAGTCAAGCCGACATTCGCAACGTACTGCTCCACGGGCAGCTTGTGGAATATCGTCACCACCGACCAAGGTCCGTTCGAGCCACGATAGTCAGTCGCTTGCGGACAGGCAGGGTGTTACAAGTGGTGGTTGAATGGCAAGACCATGGCATGTATCGAGTAATCACGGTGCTGGATATCATGTGCCGTGCTATCACTGCGACGCATGCGCAAGAGAGTCCATCGACGAACCGGTGGTGGCAACGATGGAACACTATGCCGATCAACGGCAGTCGTGGATTTCGCGACGATTGGGCAGCCCGATGAGGCGGTTGCCAACTAAACCAAGGTAACCTTTCACCGCGGCGTATCCTAGCAACTTTTCAGGGGCCGTCGATTTTCGGACGTTGATGCAGGCTAAGCGGTAATGTCTGCCCGGCTGTGATCCTCAAATCCCTCAACAAAGGGCTATACTATACGGAAAGGAGTAAGAGGAGCACGATGGCGATGTCGGATGACGCATCAAAATTACCTCCGGAAGACGGTCAATCACCTCGGATGTCCGAGGCGTTAGGCTTTCACATTCTCAATGCGCTGAATCAATTTCGCGCGGAAACCCGGCAAGATATTCACGAGTTGCACACGGAAATGCGGCAGGATATCCAGGCTGTCCATGATGAAGTGCGAAGGGTCGAAGCTAAGATCGAAGCAGTGGATACTAAGCTAACTGCCAAGATCGAGGCGGTGGATACTAGGCTGGGAACCAAGATTGACGCGACGGATAGCAAGCTAACTACCAAGATCGACGAGGTGGATAACAGGCTAACTACCAAGATCGACGAGGTGGATAACAGGCTAACCGCCAAGATCGACGCGGTGGATAGCAAGCTAACTACCAAGATCGACGAGATGGATAACAGGCTAACCACCAGGATCGAAAATCAGCGATATTGGATTTGGGGCGCAATTTTGACGTTGATCATCGGATTTGTTACCGTCTTAATCACTGGACGCTAACACCGTCAATATCGTACTGTTGGGGGCTTTTTGCGCTGTGCCGATTTGCTAGGTTGATAGCGTGGTATTTAATGCCAGATTCTCTCCGCTGGGGGTTCAGTTGCGCAAATTACTAATAACAACATTTGACTATGGCATAAAATGGCACCTGGACAGAAAAAAAGAGCGTAAGTTATTACGCCGAAGGTTTGAGCTACATTCGAACAACTGTGTGTCTATAAGGTTGGATAGCGTCTGA
>JAJZXC010000243.1 GCA_021846365.1 Bacillota bacterium
TATCCACGCATACCCCAAAGCAGGATGGGGATAAGCCGGAGACGGCTAGGAGCAAAACTGTGGCCTGCGAAAGAGCGAAGAATCCCAATTGAAACCGGCTTTTGCCTTGTGGGTAAGTTTGAGCAGGCCATAGTGTATCTCATGTCGGTGTCTCGGCCGGGCCGTCGCCCCAGCAGGTGCTCGACCTGGCCCAGGTGCAACCCGGTCTCGACTCCGTCGCAGAGCTGTGGCGGCAAAAAGGTGGTGGCCAAGGCTTACGGGATTGGCTCAGCGAATCGCTGGCCCGGACGCCCGTCCGGCAGGCACTGGAACCGCGGCAACTGCGCATTCCAGTGGAACTGGCGGAGTGCTGGGCGGCCGGAGTGACCTATGAAATGAGCCGCGACGCCAGGATTACAGAATCCCAGAATCCCAGGGCGGGCAGGACTTTTATCGCCAGGTATATCAAGCCGAGCGTCCGGAACTCTTCTTTAAGGCCCCGGGGGGCCGGGTGGTGGGACCATATGCAGAGGTCGGCCTGCGGCCAGACTCTCACTGGCAAATCCCCGAGCCCGAACTGACCGTCATCCTGGACCCAGCTGGACATTGCTTTGGATTCACCGCCGGCAATGACATGTCTTGCCGCGACATCGAAGGAGAGAATCCCTTGTATCTGCCCCAGGCCAAAATCTACCACCACAGCGCGGCGGTGGGCCCGTCGATTGCCCTCGCGGGCACCCTGGATCCGTCAGAACTGGATATCACTCTGCACATTCGGCGCGGGGATCAACCGGTGTTTTCCGGTTCGATTAATACCCGACTGATGCGGCGTTCGCTTGATGACCTGGTTCGCTACCTATGCCGCGTCTGGCCCCTATCGGGCTGGACCGCGCTGATGACGGGAACCGCTGTCGTGCCGCCAGCCGACTTTACTCTCCGCGCCGGCGACGTGATTGACATCGGCATCACCGGAATCGGTCATTTGGTTACCGTCGCCCGTCTGATTGGGCCGGAGTGGGCCGACCTGCCCCAATTCACCTGAAGCGGCCGGCGAGTTCGCGCTGACCAGCGGATCGGTAAACCCCCATGCACTTTTGGGACGCAGACCCCACATATCGTGGATATGGCCGAGATATGGCCGGTCGAACCAGTGGAAAGGCTTAAGACAGAAAAAAGCAATGTTTACCACGGTTAGGCGTGGAGGGAGCAAAAGACTGGCGGGTATTGAAGATCTCTCTCGGCCTCCCGAGAGGGCGGTTCGCATCGATTATTCTGTTCTTGACCGCCACCCGGAGGCTCAGTCTCTTCCGCCGCAAAGCCTTGGCCGCCTTGGGGTGGGTGGCGATGTATCCTGTATGTACCCCCGCGGCACGCATAAGGACCGTTCGTCTTAACCATTTCGAGTGTCGGCAAGAGGAGGTTCCCGACCGGCTGCTATCCGACCGTGTAGGGCTAGGGCCGGCCCGAGGGCCAAATCATGACTTGACCTGGCCACGGATCGGGATCGCTGCCTAGCTTGGCCAACGGGGAACCAACCAGGGATGACCCCAACCTCCCGTCAGCGATCCTCGCGCATGAACGTCACCACGTGCAGGTCGACGAACTCGGCGTGTTCCAACACGTAAGAGACCGGATTGGGTCGCATCATGGCGACCACCCCGCGGTGGGGCTGCGGCTGTCCGATGACAATCTGCGACACTTTGAGTTCCTTGGCCATGTGCACAATCGTTTCCCCGATGGCGTTGGGGCTCGACGCCCTTTCCACGATGGTGGCGCTGAACTGCTGGCTGAGCCGTTTAATGGCCTCAAGGTCGCGCTGCTCGGCTTCCGATAAGGCGCGCCCGGCAGGCGCAATGACGATGAGCACATAAAGATCCGCCTTCAGGCGGTCAGCAATTCGCCAACCGCGCCGAATCAGGCGTTCCGAGTGCTCCCGGTAGTTGGCGCAGACGAGAATGCGTTCGCGCGCCTCAGGGGGACTACCCGACGCCTCACGACGGTTTTCATCCAGCTGTTGGTCAACGTTGTCCGCCACCTCCAAAAGAGCCAATTCCCTCAGGGCCGACAGGTGACTCAGTTGGAAAAAATTCGCCAAGGCCGCTTCGACCTTGTCCAGCGCATAGATCTTCCCCATCATCAGCCGGCCTTGCAAGGTTTCCGGGGTCACGTCGACCAACTTGATTTCGCGCGCCATGTCGATAAACCAGTCGGGAACCCGCTCGCGCACTTTCACTCCCGTGATGTGCGCCACTTTGTCATGCAGGCTTTCCAAGTGTTGAATGTTGACCGTCGTCACCACGTCGATGCCGTGTTCCACGATATCGACGATGTCTTGATAGCGCTTGGCGTTCTTGCTCGTCCCAGGCACGTTGGTGTGTGGCAATTCATCCACCAGCGCCACCGCCGGCCGCCGCCTCAAGATGGCCTCCAGGTCCATCTCGAGATAGGCGTGGCCTTGGTAGGTCACCGTCTTGCGAGCAATAGTCTCCAACTGCCCCACTTGATCCAGCGTTTCCTGCCGCCCGTGGGTCTCCAACAACCCGATCACGACATCGATCCCTTTGTCTTTGACCACGTTGGCGTCTTGCAGCATCTTGTAGGTCTTGCCCACCCCTGGCGCCGAACCGACGTAGATCGTCAGTCGGCCCTTATTCTTCGGTCCCTCTGCCTCTACCGGCTTGGTCGACATCGCATACTCCTTCGTTAGGGCGCTTCATCGCGCCAGCCCACGATGCGCAAGTCTACGTATCGTAGGTGTTTCAATAGATAGGCGGTCGGATTGCCGCCCAGCAGGTTGCGCAGGCGGCCACCCGGGCGGGGCTGTCCGATCACCACCTGGGTCACATTCAGGTTTCCGGCCACCTCCATAATCACTTGGCCGATCGCGCGCTCGTTTTGCCGTTCCAGGCGAAACTCTCCGCGATACTGATCCGCAATTGCCCTCAGATGGTCCATTTGCTCTTTATCGGTGCGAGACCACTCGGAGGGTGACTCCGGCCAGCGCCCGATGGTCAACACGATAAGGTCGGCTTTCATCCGCTGTGCCATCCGCGCCGCCTTGGCGACCAGCTTGGCCGCCCGGGGGGGGTAATTGACGCAGACCAGCACCTTTTCCTGAGCTCCCACCGGGCCGGGGATCTTCTTTCTTTCATGAGACAGTTCGAGTTTTTCGTCCACGTTTTCGGCCACCTCGCGCAGCGCCAGTTCGCGCAGGGCAGAGAGGTTTTCAAAGCGGAAGAAATGGGTGAGGGCGGCGTCCACCTTATCGATGGAATAGATGGCGCCGTCACGCAGTCGATGGCGCAGTGTCTCCGGGGTTACGTCGATCATCTCTAATTCGGCCGCCCGTTTCAAAAACGATTCGGGAATGGTTTCGCGCACGGATACGCCCGCGAGTTGAGCCGCTTCTTGGCGGACTGTTTCCAAGTGCTGGATGTTTACCGCCGTCATCACGTCAATGCCGTGATCGAGGATTTCCTCAACGTCTTGATAGCGCTTGGGGTGACGGGCACCGGGCACGTTGGTATGAGCCAGTTCGTCAATCACCACAATTTCCGGTCGACGCGCCAAAACGCTCTCCACGTCGACCTCTTCAAAGATGCGTCCCTGAAACTCGATTTTCCGCCGCGGGATAACTTCCAACGCACCCAATTGGTGCTCGGTCTCGGCGCGATTGTGGGTTTCGTAATAGCCGACCACCACGTCCACCCCGCGCTCGCGCAAAATCCTTGCCTCACGCAGCATAGTATATGTCTTTCCCACCCCCGGCGCCGCGCCCAGAAAAATCTTCAGTTGCCCTGCCGATCCGCTGATGAGATGCGATACCCCTTGATCGTCCGCCTCGCCCATGCCCCTTCCCCCCTGCGATGCCGGTTCCGCGTCCCTGCCGCCGGCGCTTTCGCAAGCACCGCGGCTGACCAAGACGGTCTGCCGTCAGTCGGCACCGACCCGTGGCCTACCTGCTGAGAGAAGTTTATCGAAAGTAGGTTGCCGCAGGCAATGGGACAGCGTCAATTCCCTCCGTCGGCTGTTTTGCCATCATGACCGCGCGCCGTCGGTGAACGCTCGCCGGACGCCAACCACAGCCGATTCCCACCGTGCTTGTTTCCGTGCTCCGGCCGTCCCGCCAAAATCCGGCCTCTTTCCGAAA
>JAJZXC010000027.1 GCA_021846365.1 Bacillota bacterium
ATCGATTTTCCGAAGCACCATCCGACTCCCGGTACAGTACTCGAACGCATTCCTGGCGATTCCGAGGCGTTTTAGGCTATGTATACGTCCCAATATTCCCTCGACCTCGTACCTTGCTGAATTCCAGCCGATAGCGGCGGTAGGGTCTTACCTTACGCAAAGTCATGGTCTGGGCGCCTCCGCCGTATTCGGTATGGGTATGAAACCCGCAAATAATGGGAATCCTTGCGGGTAAGTAAGCTGCCCATTCAATCCCCCCACCATTGCATTGGTGGACGGAAACGGCATGGCATGGATGGGTCGCTGAGTTTACGGAGGGCTACCATGACACGGCGAGTGCTATTCGTCGCTGGCGGAACGCTTTTGGCAATGTTTGGGACAGCGGCCGTCTATGGGCTGGGAACTGGTCCGGACGAGGGGGTGGGATCACCAACCTGGAAGCTAACCGTCGTTGGCGACCACCATCACCGTTTGACCAGGGCACAATGGCAAGTGATCTTTCCGGTCGGGGTCATTTCCGCCGCCGGGAAGTGGCCACCCATCCAGCGGGTCCATCGAATTATTCCGCTGGACAGATTCTTGGTGCCGGCCTTAAACCTCGTTGGCGCGCGACTCGGTCGCCGCGTGTACGCTCGGCCAGAACCAATGCAGACCACCATCCATCCCGGTCTGAGCGTCCGCCTGGGGCGCTGGTTGCCGCCGGCGGGGGAGATCATCGTGGTGAATGCCCAAGGCGAGGTGGTGGCACTCGTCGGCCGGGGCACCGCCTGGCGCCAAACTATCCCTGCCGGCGGTTTGCTGGTGCCGCCGATGTTGGCCGAGGCGCTGGTAGATCCCAGCCCATTGTCGCGGCTGACCTCGGTCAGTCTGCCAGCGTTGGCCAGGGTATGGGGAAAGGGGGGCAGGCGGGCGGCTTGGACAAAACTCGGTCTCGGGCGGAGCGCACTGCCGCCGGAAGCCGCACCCACCGGTGCTCCATCCGCCATCTTAAAGGCCTCTTCTAGCCCGGTTTACGCGTCGCTGGCCTCCGTGGCCAAGGCTTACCTTCCCTTTATTGACCAGCACCGAAGCGAGTCGGCAACCCTGATCCTCAACTCCGGCCGACCGGTCGGGAGGGTGGTCTCCTCGGCGGGAAGCGCTCGGGCGTTTTTAGAGGTGGCTCGGCAAGTGCCAACGCTCGCCATCGGCCGGTCAACGGTGGCGGTCTGGCATCCAGTTGGCCAATCGGGTGCCGTCGGCTGGAACTCGGGACCGTCACCATGGCTGGCGGTGTCCTCGGCCGTGCCGGCGGCCCGGTTGCCCGCGGTGTATGCCGCGATCGAGGCGAGTCTCATCCCGCCGCAGGGCCATCGGCGAGCGAATTTTGGGAGGTGAACTGGAATGACCTCGGTGAATCTAATCATACTGGGAATACTGAGCGCCGGATTGTGGCACAGCGGTCCCTCCGTGAGGCCCCCGGTGATGAACCCCGAACAACGCGTCGAATTTACCGCGCTGGCTGGGGACGGGGGACTGTGCACTATCTCCTCTCCGGCAGGCTACCGGTTGGCCGCGGCCGAATGGGCAAGCCTTACCCCAAGTCCCCATCGGACGTGGCACGGACTTGCGAGTCTAATCACCTTCGACCGGGTGCAACCGCCCTCGCCGCAAATGGTTTCCGCGGCCGCCGCCTGGTTGCCCAAGTTATTCCCGGCGGTGTCGCCGGTTGACCGCCTGGCCCGGATGGAGCAGAAGTTGGGCATCCGCCCGAGTCGTTCCCTAAACGGTCCCGTGGTCCTGTCTCTGATCCATCTCTGGGGGATCCACCAGGCCTTCGTGCATGACTGGATCTATCGTGCCGAGCCGGGTGACACCTTGACCGAAGTCGCCTTGGCCACCGGTCAGTCGACGGCGACGGTAGCGCGCGACAATCCCCAGCATGGAGCCATTTTGTGGGTTGGTCAGCGCGTGAACTGGTCGGCGCCGGTGAAACCTTCCGCCCCGCAGCCGCCAAAATCGGTGACCCCTGAGTTGGTGCCGCCCTCTAAACCGTCGTCAGGTCAGTCGGTGCCTCATCCCAGCGCCCCCCTGACGGGGGTGTTGGCCAACCTTAATCCATTGGCCGGGTTGGTTTTGATGAATCCCAGCGCACACTGTCTTAAGACCGTGCTTAAGGTCGATCCCGCCTTTGAGCCGGTAGCGGCGGCCGTCGAGGGGCAATGGGCACTCCTGCACCGGCAGTTGGTGGCGGCATGGGTGGCGCGGGGCCACTCCCTGGCCGTAGACGGTTACAGCACGACCGCGCTGGCCAAGCTCCCCTTGGCCGCGGTGAGTCAAGAGCTTAGTTGGAGCGAGGCGGTGGTGCGGCGAATCACCAATACCAATCAGCCCACCGCGGTGGTTTTGCCGACCACTGGCGGCTATGCGGTCGACGCGGCGCGCAATCAATATCTCTCCTGGTTGACGCCGAGCGTCAAGGTGACTGCCGCGGGTGGACGACGGTGGCCGGCCATCGTCGTCAACCAGTTATTGGTCCACCCCAACCAGTTGGTTGCGGTTTCGCCACCGAGCTGGTCAGGAGCCTGGCCCACGCTATTCGCCAATATCCACCGCCGCCGCATCATCTTGGAGACGTTGCGTCAGATTTCGACCGCACCCTAGACGCCCGGCTCGCTATTCTCCAGGTTGGCTTTTGCCTGGCGGATCATGACCTTGACCATGTTGCCGCCGATGGTGCCACCAATCCGCCCCAACTGCCGGCTCGGCAGGTCGGCCCAGCCTTGGGCTTTAATCTCATCGCTGAGGCCCAAGTGCTCGGCCACCTCGTATTTGAATTGGTCGCGAAGTGAAGACCGCAATAATGGTTGGCGTTTGCTCATCAATGGGTTCACCTCCCTTCGTCCCTATTGTGGCCAAAGACGCCGGCTGAGCATGTTAGGATTGGCTGTCAATCCGCCAGGATATTGGCAGCCCGCATAGGTGAGGTTCCGCGGGTGGTGTATAATCAACGCAGAGACGACATGATTGAGGAACGGTGGGGCATATGAAGGATGTACGGCTGGCGGCGGATCACGCTCATCTGGTCGCGTTGGGGCAGCGGCGTTTCTCCGGCTTTACCCCCTACCAGGTGGTGACGTTTCTCAATCAAGTGCTGAAGGATGAGGGCTTTATTTTTGGTTTGCGCCAATTTGGCGACGATTTTGAGTTAACCGTGTACGACGGGAAGCGTTCCGATGCGTAATCTAGGTGTGGGCGCGGTGCTCGCCAATCAGCTCGGACAAATCCTCTTGATACGTCGCCGGAACGCTCCTCAAGCATTGCGTTGGGCGATTCCTGGTGGCCGGGTAGAGCCCGGGGAGGCGCTCGTCGACGCCGTGGTACGCGAGGTCAAAGAGGAAACCGCGCTGCTGGTAGATCCGGGACCCGTGTTGTACATTGCCGAACTGGCTGGGCGCCAAACCGACGAGCGGCTTACCGTGCTGGATTTTGGCTGCCGGATCCGACCGATGAGCCCGCTTCCCAGCGTGGGGTCGGATGCCCTGACACTCTTTTGGGCGGACGCCGATAATTGGCGGAAGTTACCGTTGGCGGCGGGGATGGAGGAGTTGCTGGTGGACTCCCGCGTGCGTGACTGGCTACAATGGGCTTAAAAGGCGGACGGCAGTACGTTGCTTTGATGATCGGCGGCGCCCTGCTGTTGACTGGGTGTGGCAGCCAACAATATCTGTTGCCGCCGCGCAGCGGCGGCAACCCGACCTCGCGCGCGTATCAACAGGCTGTCGAGCAACGCTATCTCGCGCTGCAAGCCAACCTGCGACGGGCAATCGCCTCGGAGGAAATGGCGATTGCCCATGATCCCCGGTGGGCTCCGGGGTACGCCCGCCTGGCCAACCTCTTTGTCGCGGCCGGAGCGCCCATAGCGGCGCTCAAGGTGGCTCGCCGGGCGGCGCGTTTGGCCCCGCTAAACCCGCAATATCAGACCAATTTAGGAAGCTTGGCCGCCCACTTGGGTGACCATCTGGTGGCTGTGTCAGCCTACCGACGGGCGCTCGCCGTCAACCCCGCAGATTGGAGGGCGCTGGATGGGTTGGCTGCGCTCGAAGTGGGCGCCCATCAATATGCTTTGGCGCAACGGTGGCTCAAGCGATCACTGATGGCCGGGGGACCGCAGGCGTTGACCTGGGAGCTCTCCGGAGAGCTGCAACAAGCGGAGGGCAATGCAACGCTGGCTATCCGCTTTTACCGCCAAGCCATGGTGGCGGATCCCGCGTGGTGGAAGCCACATTATGATTTGGCAGTCATGGCCTTGCGCCAGGGCAAGGTCGTAGCCGCCAGCGACCAGTTGCGGTCGGCCTTGAACCGGAACCCGACCAGTGCCCAGGCGTGGCTCTTGTTGCAACGGCTCCCCGGAAGGGTGTCGGCTTGGGTCCGGCGGGCGGGGGTACACAATCCCCATGCCGATAGCGCGGACAATGGCCTACCGGGGCGGAGTTTTCGCAGTTAGGCAGTGGCGTACGGCAAAGCAGGCGGCGGGTGGCTCCGATGATGTAGAGGGCAGGGAGGGATAACGTGGGATCGGCGCTATATTTGATTCATACTCTGGGTTGCCAGATGAACGAGCGCGACTCCGAAATCATGGCGGGGCAGTTGGAACATATGGGATATGCCCCGGCCGCGGCGGAGGAGGAGGCGGACCTAATTATCATCAACACCTGCGCGGTTCGCGGCAGCGCGGAGGACCATGCCCTTGGCCACATCGGCCGGTTAAAGCAGTTGAAGGCAAAACGTCCGCGGATGACCCTGGCGGTGGCGGGATGCATGGCCCAGGAACCGAAGACGATTGCCTGGCTCAAACGGCACGCACCGCACGTCGACTTGGTTTTCGGCACCCACAATCTCCACCAGTTGCCGCGGTTGTTGGATGAGGCCGAACAACACCAAGAAATGCTGGTGGAGGTGTGGAAGAGCGCCGGCGACATCATGGCCGAGCACGTGCCTTCGCGCCGCAAACCGGGCGTCCGCGCGCAAGTAAACATTATCTACGGATGTGACAAGTTTTGCACGTATTGCATCGTTCCCTTCACTCGCGGGCGGGAACGTTCACGGCAACTCGATGATGTGCTGGCCGAGGTTCAGGCGCTGGCCGGGGAGGGTTATGAAGACGTCACCTTTCTGGGTCAAAACGTAAATTCTTACGGTCACGATTTGCTGCCCCGGGTGGACCTGGCCGACCTCCTGACCCAGGCCGAGCGTATCGCGGGCATCCGTTGGATACATTATATGACACCGCATCCCCGCGACTTTTCACAAAAGCTGCTCGAGGTGATTGGTATCAGCGACAAGGTTTCCCGCCAGTTGCATCTGCCGGTGCAAGCCGGTTCTAATCCCATCTTGCGCCGAATGAACCGCAAGTACACACGCGAAGAATACCTGGATCTCATCGGGCGAGCGCGTTCCGCGATTGAGGAGGTGACCTTCACCACCGATATTATCGTAGGCTTCCCGGGGGAGAGCGAGGAGGACTTTGCCCTGACCTTGGATCTGGTGCGAGAGGTGCGCTTTGATTCGGCGTTCACCTTTTTGTATTCGCCGCGTGAGGGGACTCCCGCCGCGCGCTGGGAAGGCCGGGATCCGGTATCCGATCCGGTCAAGAAGGACCGATTGAACCGACTGATGGCACTGCAATATCAAATCAGTTGGGAGGCCAATCAACTCCTTTTGGGCACTACCCCCGTGGTGCTGGTCGAAGGACCGTCCAAGAAGGAACCCCGCATCTGGGCAGGGCGCACCCAGCAGGGGAAAGTAGTGCTGGTGGAGCGGGAATCGGAGGCCGATTTGACCGACCGATTTGTGCCGGTAAAAATCACCTCCGCAAAAACGTTTTACCTGGCGGGCCGGGTTGCGGGAGCTCCTTTCCCGGCCTCGTCCCGATCAGTCCACACCATCGCGGTGCGCTAGCCCGGGCGGGACTCAAAACAGAACGTAGGCTGCCCAAGCCGTGATCTGCCAGGTTCCTGGTGTACAATGATGGAGCCCAGGCTCCCGATGCGCAGCGATACCTTGGGCTCTCTGGGAAGGGTTCGGCATGCGGCTTGAGCGCTTTTCACCGGCATGGTATACTTATTAGGCGCCAAAATTCGCACGCGGCTGGAAGCCTGGTTGCAACCTGAGAGTCCGCCGCGGAGGATCAAACCAGGGAGGTGCTTTGTGGCAGTTATTTCGATGAAACAGTTGCTGGAATCCGGTGTTCATTTCGGTCATCAGACGCGACGCTGGAATCCCAAAATGAAGGCCTACATTTTCACTGAACGCAACGGGATCTACATTATTGACTTGCAAAAAACGGTGCGCAAGGTGGAAGAGGCGTACAACTTCATGCGCCAGGTCGGGCGGGACGGTGGACGGGTGTTGTTTATCGGAACCAAGAAACAAGCCCAAGAGGCCGTGGCGGAAGAGTCCCAGCGTTCGGGAGACTACTATGTAAATCAACGTTGGCTGGGTGGAATGCTGACCAATTTTGAGACCATTAAGACGCGGGTGCGGCGCCTGGCGGAGCTTAAAGAACAGGACGCGTCCGGTCATTGGGAGCGACTGCCCAAAAAAGAGGTTAGTCGGCTCAGTCGACAAAAAGAGAAGCTGGAAAAGTATCTGGGTGGCGTAGAAGGCATGCGCAGCCTACCGGCAGCTGTATTTGTGGTCGATCCTCGCAAGGAGCACATCGCGGTAATGGAAGCCAGAAAATTGCGGATTCCGGTGGTGGCCATCGTGGATACCAATTGCGACCCCGATGAGATTGATTATGTGATACCCGGTAACGACGATGCCATTCGCGCCGTGCGACTGTTAACATCAAAGATGGCCGAGGCGCTGGCCGAGGGTCGCCAAGGCGAAGTGTTGGGCGCCGAACCCCGGGACAATCATGCCGCCGTCGCCGAAGCGCTGGGCGAGGAGGAAAAATCGGCGATTGCCGAAGCCTAGCACAGCGCGATGCAGAAACTGGATATAGCTAGGCGACCTCGTGGTCGCCTAGCTTTCGGGTTAGAGCGACGAGGAGGACCAGGCATGGTGACGGCGGAACAGGTTAAGGCCTTGCGAGAGCGTACCGGTGCGGGCATGATGGAATGCAAGCGAGCGCTGGAAGCTGCTCAGGGAGACGTGGACAAGGCGGTGGAGTTGCTCCGGGAGCGCGGAGTGGCTCAGGCGGCCAAGAAAGCGGGGCGCGAAGCGTCGGAAGGATTGGTGGAGAGCTACATACACCTGCAAGGTAGGATGGGCGTGCTGGTGGAACTCAATTGTGAAACCGACTTTGTGGCCAATACGGCGGAATTTCGCGCCCTCGCGCACGACATCGCGATGCATATTGCGGCTAGCTCGCCGCGCTACGTCGCGCGCACCGAGGTGCCGTCGGCGCTAATTGACCAGGAGCGAGCGGTGCTCACCCGCCAGGCCGAGCACGAGGGCAAGCCCGCCCCCATTATCGCCAAGATGGTGCAAGGCCGATTAGAAAAATTCTACCAAGAGCTGGTTCTGCTCGAACAGCCCTTTATCAAGAACCCCGAGCAAACGGTCGACCAGGTAGTGAAGGAGTATACGGCGCGCCTGGGCGAGCGAATCATAGTGCGCAGGTTCTCGCGCTTTGAACGTGGAGAAGCCTTGGACGGAGGAGCAACGTAATAAGACAAGGGGCACGCTAAGTGCCCCTTGTCTATCGTCTGTAGCACCATCCCAACTCGAATCCACGGCATGGAAACTTTGCGCAAGGACAACCCAAAAGCAAGCGGAAAGGGGTCTACGTATGGTGCAAGAGCCCAAGTACCGCCGGGTGGTGTTGAAATTGTCAGGTGAAGCCCTGGCCGGTCAAGCCGGTTACGGCATCGATCCCTTGGCGGTGGACAGCCTGGCCCGGCAAATTTATGAGGTGCTCCAACTCGGGGTTGAGATCGCGGTGGTGGTGGGAGGCGGAAACATTTGGCGGGGCACGGCCGGTGCGGCCAAGGGAATGGACCGTGCCACCGCGGATTACATGGGAATGCTGGCCACCGTGATCAATGCGCTGGCCTTGATGGACGCGCTGGAAAAACACGGAGTGAGTGTTCGCGTGCAGACCGCCATCGAAATGAGGGAAATCGCCGAACCCTATATTCGCCGGCGTGCCATCACTCACCTGACCAAGTCGCGGGTGGTAATTTTTGCCGCTGGTACGGGCAATCCCTACTTTACTACCGACACCACTGCCGCCCTGCGCGCGGCGGAAATGGAAGCCGAGGTGATGCTCAAGGCGACCAAGGAGTCCGGAGTCTATGACGCCGATCCGCGGCTCAACCCGGAGGCGCACAAACTCGACAACATTGAATATCTTGATGTGTTGAAGGAGAATCTTAGAGTGATGGACGCTACCGCAACCTCCCTGTGCATGGATAACGCAATTCCAATTGTGGTTTTCGATTTGAATGTTTATGGTAACATTCGTAAGGTAATTTTGGGTGAACCTATTGGTACTCTGGTCGGAGGCGGTCACCATGATTAAAGAGACCTTGGCCGACACGGAAGAGAAAATGGCCAAGAGTGTGGACGTTTTTGAGCGCGATCTGTCGGGCATGCGGGCCGGCCGAGCTCACCCGGCGCTCCTGGACCGTGTGCTGGTGGAATACTACGGCGTGGCGACGCCGTTACAGCAACTGGCCGCGATTAGCGTTCCCGAGCCTCGAATGTTGGTCGTGCAACCCTATGACAAGGCGGCGCTGGGCAACATTGAAAAGGCGTTGCAAAAAGCCGATCTGGGCGTATCGGTGCGCGTCGAGGGGACACTGTTGAGAGTGAGTGTACCGCCCTTGACGGAAGAGCGGCGCAAAGACCTAGTCCGCCAACTGAGACGGCGGGTGGAAGAAGAAAAAGTCACCGTGCGCAATGTTCGCCGCGAGGCGCTGGATGCGGTCAAAGCCGCGCTGAAGAATCGGGAGTTGCCAGAGGATGAGGCGCGGCGTGCCGAGGGCGACGTTCAAAAGATGACCGACCGTTTTGTTAGAATGATTGATGAGATTGGGGAGTCGCGCGAGAAAGACTTGATGACTCCCTAAGTCCGGGTGACGGGGGGGCGAATGCCACGGACGTGCATGTGCCGACATCCGAATCGGAACACCAGCGCACAGACTTGGATTGGTCACGGATGCCGCGCCATATCGCGATCATCATGGACGGCAACGGACGGTGGGCTAAGGCCAGGAATTTGCCGCGGGCGCTTGGTCACCGCCAAGGGGTGCTGGCGCTTAAGCCGATCGTCAAGACATGCGCCCGTATAGGAGTTTCCGTGTTGACCGTGTATGCGTTTTCGACGGAGAATTGGATTCGGCCCAAGAGTGAAGTCGACGCGCTAATGAGCCTGTTGATGGAGTTTCTGCGTGCCGAGACGGCCGAACTGAAGATGGAGGGCGTCTCCATCCGCACCATTGGAAATATTTCCAAGCTGCCTGCGCGTGCGCTGGCGGCACTGCAGGAGTCTATGCAGCGCACAGCCGACGAGAAGCGGATGATCCTGAATCTGGCTCTCAATTATGGGGGACGGGACGAACTGGTGCGCGCGGTGAACCGCTGGGCCCGACAGGGCGGCGACCAAGCGTTGACCGAGGAGATCCTGGCTAATTATTTGGATACCGCTGGGCTTCCCGACCCCGACCTGTTGATTCGCTCCAGCGGGGAGGAACGCATCTCTAATTTCATGCTTTGGCAAATCGCTTATGCGGAGATTTATGTGACCAAGACCATGTGGCCGGATTTTGATCCCGAAGAATTGATCAAAGCCATCCGAGCTTTTCAGTCCAGAACGCGAAGGTTTGGAGCGGTGGAGTAACATGCTCTGGCAGCGCTTGGTAACCGCGATTGTCGGCATGCCGATTCTAATTGCGTTGATCTATGTTGGCGGCTGGGTGATGTTAATTGGCCTCGGCATCCTGTCTACCATCATGGTGCGTGAAATGTCACAAATGATGCGGCAGGCTAGTCGCACGTTTTTCCCGATTCCGGCAATGGTGTTCTCCTGGTCTTTTTTTCTGGCAACTAAGATCGGCTGGCCACTGGGACTATTGGTCGCCTCGCTGTTAATCATCAGTGCCGTCATCACCCTGTGGGAGGCCGACCAGCAAGGACTAGAAGGAGCGGTCCTGACCCTGTGGTCGGCCCTTTACTTGGGGTGGTTTTTCGCGTTTTTTCTGCAGATTAGAAACCTTAGCCATGGCCGCTTGCTGGCCTTCGGCTTCATTGTCGTGATCTGGGCGACCGATACCGTCGCCTATGCGGTGGGTAGGACCTGGGGTCGGCACAAGTTAACCTTGCGGGTAAGTCCCGGCAAAACCTGGGAGGGATCGGTGGCGGGAACCCTGGCTGGCGTCTTGAGCGGGTTTGGGCTGGCCCAAGTTGGTCACCTTGCTGCCTGGCAAGGGATGCTGCTAGGATTTTCTATCTCGGTGGCCGGTCAATTCGGCGACTTGGTGGAGAGCAATCTCAAGCGCTATTTCGGCGTCAAGGATTCTGGAAATCTGTTGCCGGGCCACGGGGGAATGTTGGATCGGTTCGATTCGGCTTTGTTTGCCTTACCGTTGGCCTATTATTTATTAGGAGGCTTGGGCATAAAGTAGCCTAGAGGTGATCTATGGCTACCCCAGGGATGGTCGCCGCCATCCGGCGGCTGGCGGCGTGGGCACTTTTGATTGCGCTCACCTACGCATTTTGGAAGTGGCTGGCCGTATATTTGTTTCCATTCGGTGTTGCGCTTCTAATCGCGTTGACCTTGGAACCGGTGGTTGAGCGCTTGACTCAATGGGGCCTTTCTACAGTTGCTGCGGTTTGGTTGACCTTGTTGGGCGGATTGCTGTCGGCACTAATCCTATTGGTCGGCTTGGTCACGGTGGCGGCGGCGGAGTTGGCCCGGCTGGCGGGCCGACTCCCGGCTTACCTAGGCCACTGGCAAGCGGCGCTAAACGGCACGCTAAAACACGTAACCGCGTGGCGCAACGGACTTGGTCTCGATTCGTCCTTGTTCAATGCTGAATTCCGCTCCGGAGCGCGGTTGGCTGAGGGGTTGATTCGTCACCTGGTGGTAGTGGCGGGCCAACTGCCCTCGAGTTTCATGGTGATGATGGTGGCGGGGGTCGCCGTCTTTTTTATCCTCCGCGACGGTAAGCCGCTGCGCCGCCGGTGGTTTTCCGCCCTGCCAGAGGAAGTGGGCAGCCGCCTCCTCCGCTTGCAGGCCGAAGTCGTCACCGGCACGCTCGGATTTTTGAAGGCCCAACTGCTCTTGGTGACCATCACCGCCGTCGGCACGGCGGTCGGCTTAAGCCTAATCGGTTCGCGATACGCGGTGATTTTGGGCCTGGTGGCCGGCCTGTTGGACTTGATCCCGTTTCTGGGGCCCACAGCTTTGATAGTGCCCTGGTCGCTGCTTTTGGTGGTCTTGGGTGATATGCTGGGGGCAATAAAGTTGCTGGCGGTCATGATGGCGGTGGGTCTGATCCGACAAACGGTTGAGCCGCGCTTGGTGGGCGGTCAGACGGGCTTGCATCCCCTATTGGCCTTGCTGTCGGTCTATGTGGGAATTCGGCTGTTTGGGCCAATCGGGTTCGTGGTGGGACCGATATCGGCGGTGATGCTGAAGGCAGAAGGCAATGTGCTGTTTGACCTTCCGCCGTTGTTGCGGACCTGAGGTACTTGCCTCCGAACGCCGGGGGAGCAAAAGGAGCGGCAATTGGCCGAAGAAAGAGGGGGTTAGTTTGCAGCAACAACGTCTGATCGTCTTGGGAGCCACCGGGTCGGTTGGGGAAAGCACCGCAGAGGTCGTGCTGGCGGCTCGGGATCGGGTGGGGGTAGACGGTTTGGTAGCGCACCGAAGTGGGGAACGGCTATGGAAACTGGGTCGGCAGTTGGAAGCAAACTGGGTTGGGCTTACCGACCAACCGGCCGCCAGAGCCCTGGCGGCCGCCCACGGGGGGGAGAAGCCGCGGGTGGTGGCAGGCCTAGATGCCATCGTGGAGGCGATTCAATCCTCGCCGGCCGACCGGGTGATGTCAGCCATGAGCGGATTTTCGGGACTGGTGCCTACCCTGGCCGCGATCGAGCGGGGAATGGACGTGCTGCTGGCCAACAAGGAAACCCTGGTAGCGGCCGGCGAATTGGTAATCGGGAGTGCCCGCCAGAGCGGGAGTCGGATTATTCCCGTGGACAGCGAGCATTCGGCCATTTTTCAGTGTCTGGCCAATGCTCAGCCTCCCCTCGGGGTCATTCTCACCTGCTCGGGCGGACCGTTTCGCGGGCGACGGCCAAGCGACCTGGCAGGGGTCGAGCCCGCCGAAGCGCTCAACCATCCGACCTGGAACATGGGACCCAAGATTACGATAGACACCGCCACCTTAATGAACAAGGGCCTGGAGATCATTGAGGCTCACTGGCTGTTCGGGCTGGACTATGCACGGATCCGCGTAATCGTGCATCCGGAAAGCATCGTCCACTCCATGGTAGAATTTGAAGATGGGGTGGTCATGGCCCAGTTGGGCGTACCAGATATGCGAGTTCCGATCGAGGTGGCCATGGCCTGGCCGGAGCGCTGGGCGATTCCCGTGCCGCACCTCTCCTTGGCCGGTCGCAGCCTAACGTTTGAACCGCCCGACGAGGAAACGTTTCCTGCCTTGACGCTGGCGCGCGCGGCAGGGGAGGCTGGCGGACTTTATCCGTGTGCGCTGAACGCGGCCAATGAGATCGCGGTGGAAGAATTTTTGGCTGGCCGGATTTCGTTTTTGAATATCGCAACGCTGGTGCAATCGGTACTCGAAGCTGGCAACTGGGCAGGCCCGGCCGACAGTCTGGAGGCGGTTTTGGAGTGCGACGCCCGTGCGCGAGCGGCGGCCGTCAGCCGGAGCGCCGTCGGCTAGCCCGCCCGCAGAGACAAGAGGAGGGACCGATGATAACCATTGTTGCCTGGATCGTGGTTTTGGGCGTGCTGGTGGCCGTCCACGAACTGGGCCACTTCTTGGTCGCCAAGGGGTTTTCGATGCGAGTGGACGAGTACTCGCTGGGCTTTGGACGCTCCCTCTGGAAACGGCGTTGGGGCGAAACCTTGTATGCGGTGCGCATGATCCCCTTGGGGGGTTATGTGCGTCTCGGAGGAATGGATGGCGAACGCCGCGACGATCCCCGAGACTTTCCCAACCGTCCCCTGGGCCAGCGCTTTCTGGTGATTCTGGCCGGACCGGTGATGAATGTCCTGCTGGCGGTGATCCTATACGCGGTGGCTTTTGGTCCGGTTGGCCAGCCAGTGCCGACGACCACGGTGGCTCACACCTTGGCGGGGTATCCCGCCGCTCGAGCCGGCATCCGCCCCGGTGACCGGATTGTGTCCGTCGACGGCCACCCGATCCGCGATTGGACCAATTTGCAAAAGACCCTGCAACACCACGCGCGGCAGCGGATCGCGGTGGGTGTAGAACGCGGTCATCATCTGCACCACCTTTCGCTGACCACGCGATACGACCGGCAAGTCAAGGCGTGGCTGATTGGGATCCAACCGGCGATGCGCGCCGTGCACCTCGGCCTGCTGCGGGCAGTTGGGCGGGGAGCCATGGACACCGCGCGGTTAGCCGGGGCGTGGTTCGGAGCGATGGTCCATTTGCTTGAGGGACACGGTCCCAGCGTCGAAGGACCGGTGGGAATTGCGGTGCAGGTGCGTATTGCAGCTAATTTGGGATTTTACTATCTGGTTTTGCTGTCGGCGGCGCTGTCGTTGAATTTGGGCCTATTCAATATCTTGCCTTTTCCAGTGCTGGACGGCAGCCGGCTCGTCTTGATCGGGCTGGAGGGGGTTCGTAAGAAGGCGCTGAACCCGAACCACGAAGGCTTGATTCATTTGGCGGGAATGGTGATTTTATTGCTAATGGTGGTGTTGGTTACCTTTCACGATGTGGCCAGCCTGGTTCGAGCACGGGGATCGTCGTAGTCCGGAAGATTCTGCTAAAATGAGAGCAATGAGGTCAACCAGGCCAAGTAAGGGGGGAAGATTCGCGGTGAACCGGAAACAGACCAAGGCCGTTCGGGTGCGCGATGTGTGGATCGGCGGGGGAGCCCCAGTGCTGGTGCAGGGCATGACCAAGACAGATACGCGAGACGTGAAGGGTACCTTGGAAGAAATCGCCCGTTACGCCGAGGTGGGCTGTGAAATCGTGCGGGTTGCCGTACCCGACCGGGAAGCGGCCGATGCGGTCAAGGAAATCGTACGCCATTCACCGCTGCCGGTGGTGGCGGACATCCACTTTGACTATCGTCTGGCGCTGACCGTGATCGAGTACGGAGTGGATAAGTTGCGGTTGAACCCTGGCAACATTGGCGACCGTGACCGGGTCGAGGCGGTCGTCAAAGCGGCTAAAGTTCGCCAGATTCCGATTCGGATTGGGGTCAATTCGGGCTCGCTCGAGAAATCCTTGCTGCAAGGCATGGGCCGGACGGCAGAAACCTTGGTCGCCTCGGCGGCGCGCCACATCAAGATCTTGAACGATCTCGACTACGACCAGATCGTGGTCTCGCTGAAGGCGTCGGACGTGCCGACCATGGTGGCCGCCTATCGCCTGATGGCGGAGAGCTACGATTATCCGCTGCACCTCGGGGTGACCGAAGCGGGGACGCTCTTGCAGGGCACGGTCAAGTCGGCGGTGGGGATTGGCACCCTGCTATCGGAGGGCATCGGTGATACCATACGGATTTCCTTAACAGGGCCTGGCGAGGAGGAAATCCGCGTCGCCTGGGAAATTTTGAAGGCACTCAAGTTGCGCGATCGGGGGGCGAACCTGGTCGCCTGTCCGACCTGCGGGCGTCTGCAGTTTGATATGTGGCCGGTGGTCGAAGAACTGGAACGGCGGCTGACCAAGGTCGTCGAACCGATTACGGTGGCCGTTATGGGCTGCGCGGTAAACGGACCCGGGGAGGCGCGCGAAGCTGACGTGGGACTGGCCGGCGGCAAGGACATGGGGTTGATCTACCGGCACGGGAAAATCCTGCGCCGGGTCGAGCAAGCGGACATGGTTGAAGAGATTTGGAAAGAGATTTTGGCTGCGGCGGAGGAGGTCCGGCTTAGTGGAAAAGGCGCTCAAAGAAGTCACGCCTAGGTCCGAAGATTTTTCGAAGTGGTACACGGATGTGGTCAGAAAGGCCGATCTGATGGATTATGCCCCGGTCAAGGGGTTTATCGTGATTCGGCCTTATGCCTACCGGATTTGGGAGTTCATTCAGTCTGACTTGGACGCCCGCTTCCGAGCCACGGGACACCAAAACGCCTATTTCCCTCTGCTCATCCCGGAGAGCCTGTTGACCCGCGAGGCGGAACACGTGCAGGGATTTTCTGCCGAAGTCGCCTGGGTGACCCGTGGTGGCGGCGAAGAGTTGGCCGAGCCGTTGGCGGTGCGGCCGACCTCAGAGACCATCGTGGGCGAGATGTACGCGCGCTGGATTCAATCGTATCGGGATCTGCCCGTGCTGATCAATCAATGGAGCAACGTCGTGCGCTGGGAGAAGGCGACGCGCCCCTTTCTTCGCACCACCGAGTTTTTGTGGCAAGAGGGCCATACCGTGCACCGCACGCAAGCGGAGGCGCGAGCCGAGACGGAACAGCAGTTGGAGGCATACCGCGGTCTGTTGAAAGAAACCTTGGCGATTCCGGCGGTGGCCGGGGTTAAGAGCGCCGGGGAACGATTTGCCGGTGCGGTGGAGACCTATACACTGGAGGCAATGATGGGGGACGGACGCGCTCTGCAGACGGCGACGTCGCATTTCTTGGGACAGAATTTCTCGCGCGCCTTCAATATTCAGTTCTTGGATGAAGATGGAGAATTAAAATATGGATGGACGACATCGTGGGGGGCATCGACCAGGATGTTGGGCGGCCTGATTATGGTGCACGGCGATAACCGCGGATTGCGCCTGCCGCCTCGGGTAGCGCCCATTCAGGTGGTCATAGTGCCCATCGCCAAGGGCCGGGAGCGGGAGGCGGTGTTGGCGCATTGCCGTCAGCTGCTACAGCAGCTCAGCCCTCACCTGCGCGTGCACCTCGACCAACGTGACGAGTTTACCCCGGGCTACAAGTTTAACGACTGGGAGATGCGGGGGGTTCCGCTGAGGCTGGAGGTGGGTCCGCGGGACATTGCTCAGAGTCAGGTGATGGTGGCCCGCCGCGACAGCGGAGAGAAAGTCGCGGTGAAGGCGGACGGACTTGCGGCCTCGGTTGCGGCGATCCTGGAGGCAATCCAAGACGCATTGTATGCCCAGGCGCTAGAGCACATGCAGGCGCTCTCATTTGCCATCGACGATTATCATGAAGCGGTGGCCAAGGACCGGCGTGGATTCTTTTGGGGCAACTGGTGTGGTGATGAGGCGTGTGCCGACCGCTTGCAAGAAGAAATGAGCATGACCATCCGCTGTCTGCCGTTGCCGAATCAGCCTGATCCGCAGCATCTGCGGTCCGGTGCCGATTGCGCAGTTTGCCATCGACCGGCGGAACACCGTGCCGTGTTTGCTCGGGCATATTAACCGTGGTGGCCCACGGGAAAAGAGTGGGGCGAACCTCACATGCGAGAACGGGTGGCCGCGATCATACCGGCATACAACGAAGAGGGAAATATTGGCAACGTGCTGCGGGTGTTGCGGGCGATGAGCGAAATTGACCAGATCATAGTGGTCAATGACGGCTCGTGTGATAGAACCTCGGAAATCAGCCGAGGGTTGGGGGTTGAAGTGGTCGAACTCCCAATCAACCTGGGCAAGGGCGCCGCGATGAAGGCGGGTATCGAACGGGCCGACGCCGACATCGTACTCTTTCTCGACGCGGACTTAATCGGGTTGAGCGTAGCTCATGTTCGCTCGTTGTTGCAGCCCATTTGCGATGAAAGCTATGAGGCCACGGTGGGCATCTTTGAAGGCGGCCGGGCTAGCACCGATTGGGCGCAGGCCTTAGCGCCTTTTCTTTCCGGCCAGCGTGCCCTCAGGCGTGATCTGGTGATCGACGTGAACACCCTTGACGATGCCCGCTTTGGGGTTGAACTGCAGATTCACCGGCAGTTGAAACGGTTGGGCATCGTTCCCAAGGAGGTGGTGTTGCATGACGTGTCGCAGGTCATGAAGGAAGAGAAGCTGGGCCTGGTTAAAGGGCTTGCGGCGCGCATGAAGATGTACTGGGAGATTATCCGGGAGATTCCGAGGATTTAGGAGGAAGCGTGTGGATCGGCGGCTTTTGGAATGGGCCAGCCAGCGGGGGATCACAGAGGATCGCTTAGTACCCGCACTGGTCCGAGTTAAGTCCAGGGAGTTGGTGTTTTGCTTTTCCGAGGAGTTGGGCGATGATGAGAGGCGATCGTTGGCCGAGGTGCTCAACGAGATTATGGGACAACCATGTCAAGTCGCGGTGCCGGCGATAGTTGAGGCCGAGGACCCGGTGGCGCGACTGCGAAGAATTTGGCGTGAAGACAAGGCTGCCTTTGATTCTCTCTTGGACGACGGGGCACTCACCTTGCAGGCCGGTAAGCTCGCCATTACTTTTCCCAGTTCGGTGGCCCAAAGCCTCTTTGAACGATGGGGCGGCGAAGCTCGCTTGCGGCAAATATGGCCAGACATGCCTCAGCTTGCGCTGACCTTGGCCGCCCCGGTGGCGTCTACCCCCGACGCGCCGGTGTTGGTGCCCGGGGTTGAGGTCGATCCGCACCTGCCGCGAGTGGGTCGGGGGGCCCCCCCGGGCGGCGCCAACCGGGGCGTCGACCTGGTGCCGGGCGCAGAGGTCGCCGTAGAGGGACGGCTGTTTGACGTGCAGCGTCGGCTGGGACGGGACAAGCTTCACCATGTCACCTTATCGCTAGCCGACGGCAGCACCGCATATCGGCTGCGCATCGACCAAAGACGGGGTCAAGAGGATTTTTCCGGCCATCGCTTCGAGGAGGGTCAATGGATTCGAGCCCGAGGGAGCGTGGAGATTGACCGTTACACCGAAGAGACGGTGGTGCGGATCAAGGACGCCGGGCTCATCGACCCGCCGGACTCGGCCAGACTGGACGACGGCAATGATACCGGACGGGTGGAACTGCACTTGCACACCAAGATGAGTGCGATGGATGGCCTGGTCGAGATAGGGGATGCCTTTCAACTGGCCAAGACTCTCGGTCATCCTGCCCTGGCGATTGTCGACCATGGAGTGGTCCAGGCCTATCCCGAGGCCGAGCAGTGGGCCCAAAAGACGGGAGTGCGCGCGATCTACGGGATTGAAGTCTATATGGTGGACGATGCTCAGGCGGCCTTGGATGGCCCGGACCTTCCCGGCCCCTGGCCGGATACGCCATTGGTGGTGGTGGACGTGGAGACCACCGGACTCAGCCCCTGGGCACACGAAGTCATCGAAATTGGAGCTTTTCGCGTTGAGCACGGTGAAGTCGTTGGCCAGTTCCAGCGCTTGTTGCGCCCGTCCCGGCGGGTAAGCAAGAAATCGCTTGAAATCACCGGTATCCGGGCGGCCGAGCTCGATGAGGCATCAGACCCCAACCAGGTTTGGCCAGAATTTTTCGCGTTCTGTCGGGGAGCGGCGCTGGCTGCCCACAACGCACGGTTTGACGTCGGGTTTCTTGCTCGCGCGTTCGCCCGCTATGGCCAAGGCAACTGGCCTTTTGCCGTCTTGGATTCGCTGACCCTGGCCCGCATCGCGCTGCCGCACCAAAAGAGCCACGGGCTGGATGCGCTGACGCGCCACTTGGGGGTTTCGCTCTCGCAGCACCACCGAGCCTTGGCGGACGCGGAGGCCACCGCCCAGGTGATCTTGAAATTGATGGAGGATTTGGGACCCAAGGCCGGAGATGAAGGGTGGCTCCGGCAACCGCAACCGGTGGACTTCACTTTGGGACGACCAACGCCGGTGGTGGTGCTGGTCAAGGAAACACCGGGAATTGCCGCCTTATATCGGTTGATCAGCCGCTCTCACCTGGAGTTTTTCCATCGCGTGCCCCGCGTTCCGCGAAGCCTTTTGCAAGCGCAGCGAGAAAAATGGTGGCTGGGTTCTCCCGCCCACGGGGGCGAGATTCAAGAGGCTTTGTATCGCGGTGCATCGGCGGAGGAACTTCAACGCCTGGCCGAATGGTATGATTACTGGGAAATTCAGCCCTTAGATGCTGGTCACGACTTGCTGCGGGACGAACATCTGAGTGACCTGGGCACGGCCCGGCAGTGGCAACGGGCGTTGATTGACCTCGGCAAGCGGCACGCCAAGCCGGTGACGGCGGTGTCCGACGCGCACTATTTGCGTCCAGAGCACAAGGTATGGCGAAGTATTTTGGCCGAAACCGCCAAAGGCGAGCTGCATCACGCCGAGGCTGACCTGCATTATCGGACCACGGCGGAAATGCTGGCGGCATTTTCTTGGCTGGATCCAGACGACGCCCGCGCCGTCGTCATCGATAATCCGCTGCGTGTTATTGACCCCATCGGGGTCGTCGAACCGATTCCCAAGGGGTTGTTTTCACCCAGCATGCCTGACGCCGAGCGCGTTGTTTCCACCATGCCGGCAGAACGTGCGCGCGAGTGGTACGGCGATCCGCTGCCGCCGGCAGTGGCCGAGCGGTTGGACAAGGAAATCGGTGCCATCGTGCGCAACGGATTTGCGGTCAGTTATTACATTGCGCACCTTTTGGTCAAGAAGTCGCTTGAGGACGGCTATCTGGTGGGCTCCCGGGGCTCGGTAGGATCTTCTTTGGTGGCCACCCTGCTCAACATTACGGAGGTCAACCCGCTTCCTCCCCATTACCGTTGCCCGCGCTGCCGCTTCACCGAATTTGTCACCGACGGCCAAGTGGGCTCGGGGTTTGACCTTCCCGACCGTCAGTGCCCCGGTTGCGGCCAGGCGCTGATGGGAGACGGACAGGATATCGCATTTGAAACCTTTTTGGGGTTTGAGGGGGATAAGGTGCCCGATATCGACCTCAATTTCTCGGGGGAGTACCAGGGCGAAATACACCGCTACACGGAAGAGCTATTCGGGCCCGGCCACGTATTCCGGGCGGGCACCATCGCCACCGTGGCCTCCAAGACGGCGTTCGGACTGGTCAAGGTGTGGGCGGAGGCGACCGGCCGGCAGCTCCGTCCGGTCGAAATCGACTGGTTGGCCTCCGGCTTAACCGGAGTCCGGCGGACCACCGGCCAGCATCCGGGCGGGGTGATGGTAGTTCCCCGCGACCAGGAGATCTATCGTTTCTGCCCGGTGCAGCACCCGGCTGATAACAGGAATGCCGACGTGATAACCACCCATTTTGAATATCACGCCATCGAAGGACGGCTAGTCAAACTCGACTTGCTGGGGCATGATGATCCGACCATGATCCGGCTGCTGGAAGAGCTAACCGGAGTTGGCGCCCACGTGGTGCCGTTTAAAGATCCGGCGACGCTTAGCCTCTTCAGCGGGGTGCAGGCCTTGGGCGTCAAAGCCGACGTGCTCGGCAGTACGGTGGGCAGCGTGGGAATTCCCGAGTTTGGCACCAGCTTTGTCCGTGCCATGCTGGCAGAGACGCATCCGTCGTCGTTTGCCGACCTGGTGCGCATCTCGGGAATCTCCCACGGGACCGAGGTGTGGACCAACAACGCCCAGGATATCATCCGCAAGGGGCAGGCTACACTCTCGGAAGTGATCGCGACCCGCGATGATATTATGCTATATCTCATCCAGCGGGGATTTGAACCACGCACCGCATTTTCCATCTCTGAATCGGTGCGCAAGGGACGCGGACTCAGCGCCGAGTACGAGCGTCTCATGCGCCAGCACGGGGTGCCGGAGTGGTACATTCAGTCGTGTCATAAGATTACGTATTTGTTTCCTAAGGCCCATGCCGCAGCCTATGTGATGATGGGGTGGCGGATAGCCTGGTTCAAGGTGCACCATCCGCTCGCCTACTACGCCAGCTACTTTACGGTGCGCGCCTCGGACTTTCCCGACGAGATAGCCATGACCGACGTGAAGGCGGTGACCCGTACCATCGCTGGCATTGAAAGCAAGGGCAACGATGCCTCGCCCAAAGAGAAGGGGATGATTACCGTCCTCGAAATCGTTCGCGAAATGATGGCGCGGGGCTTTCGATTTCTTCCCGTCGATTTGATGGCCTCGGATACCGTTCGTTTCTTGGTCGAGGATGGGGGATTGCGCATCCCCTTTGTGGCCCTGCCCGGGCTCGGGCAGGCGATTGCCGAGAATATTGTGCGGGCCCGGAGTGAACGGCCTTTTCTTTCCGTTGCCGATCTCAGGGAACGAGCGCGTGCCAGCAAATCGGTGATTGAACTCTTGCGGCGACACGGAAGTCTTAAAGATCTCGGCGAATCGAGTCAACTCGAGTTTTTCTGACCGTTGCCGTCAAACTGTGACTTTTGATCGCATCGCACGGCGATGCCAGCGGACCAGCGAATGCCATGGGGTTCCGACCCTGCGGATATAGCGTCAGTAGACGCTATATCCACGCATACCCCAAAGCAGGATGGGGATAAGCCGGAGACGGCTAGGAGCAAAACTGTGGCCTGCGAAAGAGCGAAGAATCCCAATTGAAACCGGCTTTTGCCTTG
>JAJZXC010000244.1 GCA_021846365.1 Bacillota bacterium
CAGTTGCCGTCGCTAACCTTCCCCTCGTCCGACAACGGGGGCCAAGCACCGCAGACCGTCATCGTGAAAGGCAAGCTCGGCCACGGATGGCTGGTGTCCCGCACCCCGGCCGGCGAGCGGACCACGGTATATCGCCTCAACCCGCGTGGATGGCGCAAAATCCACACTTTGGCCTATTCGCGGCCGGTCACCGGCAGCAGTTTTCATTGGGCCGTGGCCGGTCCCGTTGGCCAGCTCTTTGTCAAGCCGGCGGGAGCCGATTTCGCACTGTGGATGAGCGCCAGCGGCAGTATCCAGAAGACTACGCCCATCCCCACCTTGCTGAGCAAACAAATGCAGACGGCCTTTGGCGACGCTCCGGAAGTCGCCGTGTCAAACGACCGGGTTGCCTATTTGTCTTCGACCGCCACCGGCAACCTCTGGCGCTGGGTGGGTTCACGGGTGCAATCATTGATTGGGTCGCAAAGCCCACTGGCCGGCGACGTCATCGTCTGGCAGGGAGTCTGGCACAATTCTCCAGTGGTAACCGCAGTCAACTCGCGTTCATTGCGCCAGATGGTCTATGTCTACCGTGATGGCGGCTGGCATCCGGCTCCCTACTTAATCCGCTACCCAGCGTCCGCCCAGCCGCTGGGATCCCATAACCCCGCATATTACAGTTTTTGGAGCGGCAACACCTTTTGGACGATGAGCCCCCATCATGTGGTTTACGTACACCGCGTGCCGTTCCGAGCCCCTCAGCGTTGGCGGTAGGAACCGCCCGGTGTTGACTGGGGGCCTTTCAGCTCCCGGCGGCGACGAATCGGAATCAGGCTAGGGCCAAAAGGACGACGGCCGTAGCCGGATCGTTGGTTGATCACGCCCCAGACAAGAAATGCGCCTTCGTCATGGGGTAGCGACGTCCTAAAATCCCCGGTGAGATTACAATTCTATAGCCAAGGTCAACCCAACCCGCGATTCGCTCCCGATCATTCTGGCCTTTTGTACAGGCAACGCTGGCGACGGTTGTGACGCCCGATGGTCACGCGCCAAAAAGGCGGTCCCCCAAGGTATAGGGTTGGGATAACCGCTCAGACTACACCATAAGTCTGGGGCTAAAGGAGATGCCGGGCATGACGTCACCATCGATGGGCAGCGACCGGTTGGAAACGCTGATTTCGGACCTCATCGTCACCCTTAACCCTTGGATTACCGAACTCAGCGCGCGGCTGGCGCAATCTGCGCTGGAGACCGGCGATCTGCACCTTCTCCATCGCCTCTGCCGCGAACAGCAGCGCCAAGCCCCTGACTTGGTCGTCCAGTGGATAGGAGGGGAGCGGGCTCCCGATCTGCTGCTTTATCTCGACGGCATCATCGACGCCGATCGGCTGACTTCCAGTCTGGTTGATTCGGGGAAAGACGCCACCGCCGCATTGGCCGATAGCGGACTTGCCACCCAGAGGGTTTCCAGCTGGTCGGAGGTGCAAAACGGCTACCTTTCGGGTCAGGTGGTGGTGGTGCCCCACGGCGGCGGGGAAAGCTGGCTCTTTGACCTTAGCCGGCTACCGCAACGCTCGGTGGGCGAACCCCGCACCGAGCGGACCATTCGGGGATCGCAAGAGGCCTTTGCGGAAGTGGTCGACGTGCAGTTGAGCCAGATCCGCCACCGGCTTCCCACCCCGCAGCTGGTGGCCGAGCCAGTGGTGGTGGGCGTGCGCATACCCACCAGTTGCCGTGTCGTCTACCTGGCCGGACTGGCCTCCTCCCAAGTGGTCGACACCGTTCGCCGCCGCCTGGCCAATATCCAAATCGACACCGCCCAGAGCGCGACCCGGGTAGGTGGTCTCATCCGCGACCATTCCTGGGCGCTCTTTCCCACCGTGCGCTATACCGAGCGCGTAGACCTGGCCGCAATGCAAATCCAACAGGGTAAGGTCGCCGTGCTGGTCAACGGCGATCCCACGGTATTCACCGTTCCCGCTACCCTGGCCGATTATTACCGGACCAGCGAAGACTACGTCTCGGTGTGGTACGACGCCTCATACGTTCGTCTTATTCGCCTGCTGACTTTCCTGTTCGGCGTCTACCTACCCGCGATCTACATCGCGCTGACCGAAGTCAACCCCGACCTCATCTCGCCTACCTTGCTCGATCTAATCGTCGGCACTCATTCTGGGCTGCCTTTTACCCCCTTTCCCGAAGTCATCACCATGATTTTGGTGATTGAAGTACTGCGGGAAGCCGCGGCTCGGCTACCGAATATGCTGGGCACCACCATTGGCACCATGGGCGCTATCGTGGTCGGCACCGCGGTGGTCAAGGCTGGATTCGTCAGTCCGCAAATCATCGTGCTGATGACGCTGACCGCGCTCAGTCTATTCGCCGTGCCCAGCTACGAATTGTTGGCCAGTTGGCGCATGATGAGCTGGATGATGCTCATCTTGGCCTTCATCCTCGGGATCTACGGCATCGTCTTGGGCACCCTCGCCATGTCGGTGGCCCTGGTCAGCCTCCATTCTTTCGGCACCCCATATCTTACTCCGCTCTCACCGTGGCGGCCCAAAGACTGGAGCAACTATCTGGTGCGCCTCCCCTGGCAGGCGCTCAAACGGCGCCTCACCGAATCCAAGACCGACGACCTGTCCTGGATGATGAAGACCGAGCCACCGCAGGGGGCGCAGTAGTGGCGGGCGGGCGCCGAATCGCGGGCGTCTTGCTGCTTGCGCTGCTCTTGGTGGGCGCCGGCGGCTGCTGGGATCAGATTCCGGTCGAATGGCGTGCGGTGGTCACCGCCATTGGAGTAGATCCCACCCGTGATCCGGGTATCGAGCGCTATACCTTTATCTTTCCCAACATCTCCTTGACCACCAGCACCTTGCCCACGACACCCACCAGTCAGGAGTTTTACTCCATCGTCGTGCGCGCACCATCGCTGATGATGGCCCTGAGAGCGCTGCAGGCCCGTCAAAGTCGCATCCTGTATCTCGGCCAGCTCCGCATCCTGGCGCTGTCCACCCGCCTTCCCCAATCGGTGTGGCGACGCATCCTCAGCGCCGCGGCGGATTCCGGACGCTTCGTGCTCACGTTTTGGGCCGTGGCCACGCCAGCCGCCGGCGATCTCGTTCGCCTCATTTCGCCAACCCAAATAGCCCCTGAAGTCGCCCTCTACCGCGCCTTGAACTCCCTGTGCCAGCCCATCATCTGGCCCGGCCGGGGCTGGAAGCTCTGGGTCGACACGGTCACGCCCGGAATCTCTCCCGCCGTCGCCGATGTCGTGCCGGTGGGAAGCGATTCCTTTCATCTCGGCCCGCTCTATGTGCTGTCGGGGAATCCGCGCCTGTGGAGCCCGGGGGCCACCCGCGGGTGGGCATACCTCACCGGTCAGGTGCGATGGGAAAGCATGCGTGTCCACATCGCCCAGGGCCGCTTTACCCTCAGCTTTATCCGAGGCGCGGCAAACCTCAGTTTTCAGCCCCGCGGGTCGTCGGTTTTGGTCGACGACCACCTGAGTTACGCGGGGACGATTACCACCAACGCCCCCATGGCCCACTCGGAGGCGATGAACGACGCCCTCGAGCGCGCGGCCGCGGGCAAGATTCGCCAGGCGGCGGACGCCGCCTGGCGGATGGCGTTAGCCACCGGCACCGATCCCATGGGCTGGCACCGAGATGTCCGCTGGATGGACAGCCGTGTCCCCATTGGCCAAGGCAAATCCCTCTGGTCGGGATGGTCGCTCTCCCTCCACGTGCACTTTAAGGTTCGCGACGAAGGGGCGCTCGAATGACACCTCCTCCATCTTCTCACCGCAACCCTCGTCTTCTCTTGGTTTGGGGGACCCTGGCCAGTGTCGTCTCCAGCGGTCTTTTCGTCTGGCCGCTGCACTTGGTGCAGGTGTCGGGTCAAAACGGCGGTCTGGTGCTGCTGGTGGTCGTGGGATGGAGCGCTATCATCGCCCTATTGAGCCCATGGCATGCTTTGGGCGGGCTTTCCGGCCGCATCGAAGAAGCACTCAACTTGATAGCCGGGGTGCTCACCGTCCTCATCGACGCCCTGATGCTGATCGAATTGTCGGCGATGATGCAAACCTTCTATTATTTTGCCACTCCGCGCTTTGCCTTTCTG
>JAJZXC010000028.1 GCA_021846365.1 Bacillota bacterium
AGATAATGGCGTTGATCGAATACTGGTGTTCATCGAGCAGCTTTTTAATCTCAGTAGCATTTTCCCGCATGATAACACTCCGTTTTTGGTTGATTTGGCATGACACCTTAATTATACCCAAAACCCAGTATTCATGCGGGTTTTGCGCCCTTTTAAGCCATAAGATTTGTTGTGATTTCGAGGTGCGAAAGTCAAGTTATTATATCAGGCGGATGCCTCGCGGGCGTTAGCTTAGGAGTTGCCGCGACTGCAACTGCAACTCCGATTGCCGTCATCAGTTGGTTGACGTTCGGTTTTTCCGTCACGACGTCGTTTCTCGGGCAACGAGTGCTCTTACAAGAACGCGTTCCATCCACGATGCGGGGACAGCTTATTGGTTTTTCGCGGAGTGCAAACGGCGTGTTTTTGGTGGTTGGCCGGCTCGTCGGCGTTGCTGCCTCGACCGGTGTCGCCAGTCTAGCGGCACTGGGGACGTGTACGATATTGTGGACGCTCACTGGCTTGGCAGGAAGCAGAATTTCTCGCGATGAATATCCGGTCGCCAACGAACAGAACATCGGGCGGTGAATGCGTCGGCAATACATCCAACGAAACCCCGATAACTGCTGTGCCCCACGGGCCCCAGTGAGAATGCTATACTGCGAGTTGGTCAACTTTTCTCAACATATGTGGCTTGACAAATACGATGTCCACGCTGGTTTCAGGTGTTTGAGCCAGGAGCAGTATCTACATGTTAACAATTTTTCATCCGCGAGCAGTATAGCCAATTAATAGCAACTCTCACGCCGCCTAACCCTACCGAGTTAAGGCGCCAGTTTGCGCGATCACTCCCGCAATTCCCAGGGCCTCGGCGACTGGCGGGGGAAAGCGATCCCCAGGGTTACCCTACATGGGGACGGGTGCGCCGTGCCGTTTGGCATCGTATGTGTTACCTGGTCTCCCGCGCTGATGGTGCCTGGGGGGGGGCCTCATCTGGTCAGACCGTGACCGTGGAAAAAGGAGCGGCGGTGACGGGTTATCGTCTTTTTGGTTCGAAGCGGGGTCCCAGATTCCTGCAATGGACCACGCAATTTTTTTATTCTGCCTGAGACATAATTCTGAATACGCACAGAGCCAGGTAGAGAACCGCATTCTATGCAATTATCCTCGCATAAGTTATCCACAGCATTATCCACACGCTCCCGAACCAGTCTGTTACAGAAATGTTCTGGATACATATGTTCCTTACTATGGCTATGCGGGGAAGTCTGAAGCTCGGTTCTCACCCCGATACTCAGGACTCACCCCGATCAGACCGGCATAATCCACCACAACCACCTCAGTCTGATGCCGCGCGTGTTCCTCACGAATCAAACGGATGACGGCCGACACATCCATCGGTTGGTCATAGATGTTTAACGGCCATTGGCTAAACTGCGCTTCCGCTTGCACAATGCGGGACAGATCATCAGAATGGGTGATCTTCCCGCGTTCCAGATGCAAGGCATTGAGTTTGCATAACATCGCCATCCACCGGCTGGTACACTGCAAATGCGACATCTCCAAACTGAGATAGAGCACTCGATGTCCCGTTTGGCACCAATTCCGGGTCCAATTCATGGCCAGCGCTGATTTGCCCACGCTCGGCCGGGCGGCGAGCAAGATCAACTGGTCTACGGCGAGTCCCAAGGTGCATCGGTCCATGCTCGGATAGCCATAGAGCAAAGCCGGCGGCGCCTCATCGCTCGCACGCGCATGGATGGCGTCATAAAACGCCATCACCGCCTCTTGCGCTGTCATTCCTGCTGTTTGGGAATTCATTTGTGCACTATGCGACGTTAAGGTATCGAGCAAAGCGGCCTGGGCTCCTTCCGGATCATCCGCCGCCTGTCGCATCGCCTGGCTGCACACGAACCGTAGCCAATCCCGTTCGACGAACACTCGCAACGCTTCGATGGCGGTTGCAATCGAGCCGACCTCGGTGTACACCAGGCCGGCATCTTCGAGCAATTGGCCGCCATCCTCCGGTGATAATGCCTATGTCTTACCAAAACCTTATGTGTTAGCTGATCTGGGTGTCAGCAGAGACGAATTAGAGTATGCGTTTGACCAACTCCACGACGAAGATTTTCTGCGATACGATGAGACGACCCAGGTCGTGCTGATTGTCAACGCGCTTAAGTGCACTGGATGCCCCGGATCGTCCGGAGTTGAGAACTGTAACCGCCGCATGGTTTACCGATATCGTGGCGGAGACTGTGTGGCGTGTGTTCACGCAGCGTCGGCTCGCCAATCAGCCGTGTGATCTGGCGATGGCGTTAAGTGCGCGAAACCACTGCCTCCTCTCGGTCGTCGAACCGGTCGCAGATTATCGCTCGATTGCCTTGCGGCAAGCGTGTGACAGGGGTTAAAGACTCACTTTGGACCATCATCAAATGAACGATGATGAACGTCGTTGAGTATACTAGCCATGGCCGGATTACGTCAACTGAAGAGGGGCTCCCTTGTGACTTGAACATAATGGCCGCGCATTTGTCTTCTTAGGACCAAGAGTGGGTCAAGCGGTTAAGCAAGCCCCAAGGGCATATTCGCCCAGTTGACCGGCTTAGGTGCGTGGGTGGTCACTAGCGGGTTACCGAAAAATGGCAGGCTGGAGTCGGTTCGAATCGATGTCGGGGGACACCAGGAAAGACGCCTGATGCCTAATCCCGCCAACCCCGCCTCAACCGGGGCGGGGCGGCGGGAGAGTTGCGTGACCGCCCGGCGCTACTGGGTTTAAACAGTCCCCCAGCGCCCAAGCCAGGGTCTTGTGCTGGGCCAGGGCTTCATCCCAGGCGGCCGTTTGCTCTTTCGGCATCGCGCGTCAGTTGCCGAGTTTCGTCCGGCAGCTTGACCCAGATCACGGCCCCCTTGGGATGGGAGTAGGGGATGGGATGCTGAAACGCTCGAGGTTGAGCCATCACCCATGCGTAGGTGTTCTGATAGGGTAACGTTTCCACCGCCGTGTTCGATGAACCCATCAACTGGAAATTCCGGTTGTACATTTCTAGGTTCAGGGGTCCAAGGCAATCCACCAATTCACAGCATCCCACAACGGTTCCGGTGCCGGCGGCAATAATCGCCACCGGGCCGCGAAAATGCACCCGAAAGCCTCGAATCTCCCATTTCTTTTCTCCCATCACCACCATGTTCGCCCAAGGCTGCCGTATGATGAGACCCTTTAGCGGCCCCAGGCGGTCGAACCATAAAGACCGGTTACTAGGCATCCTCTGACCCCCGCGGACTTAGTCGTCGGTCCCCAAAAACGAACCTGGCCGTGTGCGAATCAGGAACCGTCCTCAGTATGATAGTCAAAATCCGACGGCAAGTCGCTATCCCTGCCCGCGCCGCTTAGGGGGCCACTCTCCTTGCTCCGCGCCCCTGTTCGCCGGCAGGCGCCATCTCAATGGCGGCATTGCGGGCGAGCCAGGTTGGTTTGCTCAGAGATGCTCAGGATCGCCTGGCAGCCCCGCGCTCACCGTCGGCTGCCCATGCATTTCCATTGTGCTATAGCAGCTTCTTTTAAAAGCCGCATCAAAGCACGCCTAAGCTACCATGATGATGGGTTGCTATCCCTGAACCGGGATTCCGGTGATGCACCGCTTTCTCTTCGTTGGTGGCCAAAGAATCGGCCCGATATCGATGGGTGGGGCAGGTCTAACTCACATTTCGCCATGGCCGTAGGATCTACGCTTTAGGCGCGGGAGTTTTCAGGCTGCCGAAGCAGCCGGCGCCCCTGGGCTCTTACCACCCCAATCCGGTCGACCTTCTCTGCACGGTAAGTGGGGATGCATCCTGAGACCATCCCCTGAGCGTTGGCCGCAGAAAACCCGCTTACGATGCAAGCCGCCCTTTGCCTTGGACGAAAGTTGCCATGGCTCGGCAATCTTGGTCAGCAGTCGTCAGGCGACCCGGGCTGGGTGCCGGTGGATTAGGCGACATCGTCTCCGTTCCTCAGGACACCAAGCGGGGCGGCAGTCTACGGCTGAGTGGCGGTCATGGCAAGTCCGTCCGGCCGGCGCCTGGCATCCGCCGTAAGACCGTGACCGGTTCCGACTGTTCCGGGCAATCGGGCCCAGGTGGCACCATGGACACCAGACCATTTTAACCCAACGACCATCATGCTCTAAGACCATCGACCGTGGTGGCCATACGGCAAGGAGGGTATGCTGAGTTTGTACCGAATTTCACAATTCCTCCGAGGACATAAGGAAGGGATGAGACCGGTGATACCCAACAACCCACTATACGCAAATTCGGAGAGACCCGAACAGACGCTGGCTGACACCCCGCAGACGATCTACCTGCTGCGCATGTCGATGGTCTTCTTTGCCTTGCTCGACGTTGCGGCGCACATCTATGCCAGCCCCGGGGCCACGCCCATCGTCTCTTACTGGATCGATATCGAGACCGCCACCTATGGACTTATTGCCGTGGTATATCTGCTCGGCCTTCGCCGCCATTACCTGCTACCCGTGTTGTTCACGGTTTATAATCTCGTGATGTACTTCGTATCCGGTTTGGTGGTCCTTCCTTTCGGCATCGATCCCACGCCGTTGGCGGGCCACGTGCAATTCCTGCAGTACTCCTTCGGCCGGGGCATGTCGATGGCGGCTTGGCTGTACTTGTTGGTGGTCGGCGTCCTTCTATTGAAGAAGGACCCAGGTTCTAGGATAAACCAACTGCTTCGCTAGATGGCCGTGGTCGTCGCGCCCCTTGCCAAGAGCCCTGATGGCCTCGGCTGGGCAAAGGGGCGCGACGGCTTCTTGCGCCAGCAAAAGCTCAAAGTCCCATCTCCCAATCCGCCGATTGAGGTCCAATGCCTCAGACATGGCGATCCGGCAGCCATCGCGAATTGGCTGTGCGAGCACCATCTGGTTTCTCTCCGTTCGGTCTTGTTCGATTCGGAATCCGCATGATACTCGGGTCCGCGGCGCGTGATCAACCATGCCGGTTGGCCTCTTGGCGAAAAAGGCATACCCTTTGTCTGCGGCAGTGAGGAGAGGTGGTTTGAAGCCGTATTCGTGTATTCGGGTAAACCGGCCGTATTTAGAAGGCCGGCAGAAAATCGGACAGGCGCGTACCACCAACCGAAAGGAGCCGCAAACGAGAGCAACCGTGCACTCTGTATAGTGTTGCGGGCTACTCTACTCGACCGCAGCCCAAGCGAAACTCGCTATGACAGCCAAGCCTTGATGCCGCGTTCTACCTACCATATTATTGGAGACTCGACCTTGCTCCACTCGGCAACCATTGTGACGTCGCTTATGCCCAAGATTCACGACGTGACCACCGGTGTCACGGATGTCCACAGCCGACCACCGTCGGTGGTCATCTGTGGGTGGCTCCGAGGACTCCCATCATACCTGTGGGCTGATAAAGTCCATTTTCTTCGTGTCATTACTTTTTACGCCAGGGTGAAGAAAGGCGGCCGTGCTTTGCACGGTCCAATGGCGTCCCCTCGTGGTAGAGCGCCGGAGCTTCCTCGGTGTGACAATCCAGATGACTCGGTTCCCAATCGTCTGCGCCGTTCAGATTGAGGGTTCGATGATGGGCGTGGTGGACAGTGCACCCCAATATGGCCCACCATTTTCGGTTTGTAGCCCCGAAAATACTCCCATCGTCGTGAGCAGGATACCATGGACTCCATCGACGAGGTTTGTTGTACTTAACACTCGCCAATGTCCTGGTTGTCCACCAACCCGAACAATTCGACGATCAATACGCTGTCATTCGTCAACGGAATCCTTCTGCGGCCATCCCTTCCCCCGCCTTTATCAGGATGCGCCGTAAAACTCCGCCGTTCAGGGCAGGGAGGTTCAACTGGCCTCGCTTGAATCACGTCTTCCCCGTATCCCTCGCCACCAACCAAGCGCGGATCGGGATTGCCAAATGTGGTATCGAATACGGCGAAGTGCCAACGTTGCATGGTGCCGTTCCAAACCTGTCCGTCACAACACACTTTTCTAGATGCCCTCTAATTCTCTGGGTGCGTAAGACGCCTAGGGACCAGCGGTGGCCGTCTGCTTTCCTTCGATAATTTGCTGGATCAACCGTTCGCCCAATCCTTGGTCCCCGTCCCATCCATAGTGACCATAGTGATATTGATCTTCATGAACGATCACGAACCTCATCCTTTCCGGGACTAGCCTGCTGGGCACGGCTCAAACTGCTCAAACACCCGAAAACCAGCGCAGATCTCCATGTTGATTACGCCACGCATATGTATGTTAAGAAAATTTGACCAACGAGCAGTATAACAAGCAACTGACGGCAATCGGTCGTAGTCGAATCGAGTGTGCACGCGCTTAGTGGCTGCAGCCGAATGGGGTTGGGCTGCGCTTTAGAGGGCGGCCTCATCGCCCCATGAAGCGCCCAGTCGGCCCTTGGCCGCAACCAGCAACCCCGTCGACCAGGACAGTTTGGTGACCATGAGATCCGGACGCTTTTCCAGATAGTTCACTAATCGGACCACCTGGTTGGAATGTTCCGGTGGCCAGCTATCGACCGGCAACAAGTCGTCCACGATGTACAGACCGCCCCAACTGAGCATCGCGAGGACTTCGTCGACCAGATGAAATTTCCCCGGCCAGGTGTCGGCAAAGATCAGATCAAAGCGCTCTTGTCGATGACTTTCGATAAAGGGTTGCCCATCGGCCAAGACGAACGTCATTCTCGGGTCGGCTCCCAGATGCCTCTTGGCAATTGCCTGGACGTCCCGATCATTGTCCACGCTGATCAGGGTTGCCTCTGCATCCATGCCGTCAAGCAGCCAAGCCGTCGACACTCCTGCTCCGGTTCCAAGTTCCAGCAAAGACCCCCGAGGTTTGGAGGCGGCCAACGTTCGTAACAACGACCCCGTCAGGTTGTCGGATGACATGGTGAAGGTGGTGGCGGTCAAATCTTCGCGGATGGCGTTAAGGACCGCTGGCGACTTAAGATTCGCGGAATCGTTCATTAGACACCTCTCTCATAATTGCTGCGTCCAGGCAAACCGGCGACTCATTCCACTTATGGTTTCGTCGTCGACTAGACGCTAGCCTAGCCGAATTGTCCCCCGGCGGCACGAACCAGTCCCCATTCATGCAATCGCTGCTGCAGGGTGCTTTCGGTGAGGTTGCCAGCCAGCACATGCTGGCGCAAGCTTTGTTCCATGGTTTGCATGCCCAAATCGCGTCCCGTTTGCAGCACGTTTCGCAGCTGATGCACCTGGCCCACGCGTATCAGGTTGGCGCACGCGGTTGAGTTGACCAGTACCTCGGCCACGGCCAGCCGTCCGTCCCCCGTGTCTCGGCTCAACAGCCGTTGCGTGATCACGCCGATGAGCACCGAAGCCAACTGCAATCGGACCTGCGCCTGCTGATTGGCGGGGAACCCGTCGGTGAGGCGCTCGACAGTTTGTTCGGCACTCCCGGTGTGTAGCGTGGCCATCACCAGATGTCCGGTTTCGGCGGCCGTCATGGCGGTTTGCATGGTTTCCAGGTCACGCATTTCGCCAATTACCAGGACGTCGATATCCTGGCGCAGCGCCGCACGCAGACCGGTGGCAAAGGACGGCGTGTCGGCCCCGATTTCCCGCTGGTCGATCAGCGAGCGACGGTGACGGTGAAGGTATTCTATGGGGTCCTCGAGGACGATGATGCGCCGCGTCGACCGTTGATTGATGCGATCGACCAACGCCGCCAGGGTGGTTGATTTCCCCGATCCCGTTGGCCCGGTAACCAGAATTAAACCCGTTTCGCGCTCTGCCCACTCGGCGACGGCCGGGGGAAGCCCTAAACTCTCCCAAGCAGGTACGGCAAAAGGAATCACGCGGGCCGATATGCTATATTGGCCCCGCTGACGAAAGACCTGTATGCGAAAACGAGAAACCTCGGCCAAGCTGTAAGGCAGTTCCCATTCGCCGCGGCTGTGATCCGCCAACGCCGTCCGACTAACGACCAGCTCCGCCAAACCGCGGGTATCGCCGCTCGTCATCGGCGGGTCGGTAAGCGGAATTAAGCGGCCGTCGATGCGGAGCGTGGGTGGTGCAGCCACCGTAATGTGCAAATCGGAAGCGCGGCGCCTGACGGCTTCGAGCAGCAACGCGTCTAGTGCGTGCTTAGGCGTCGGGGGTTCGGGTTTAGCCATGGCCATCTGACCGGAATCCCACGCGCTGATGGCGCGTGAGTCCAGACCAGGATTTCCCTCCTTTCGGATGCAGATTTGTGGAAAGGGGTCATGGGGGCGTGCCTCGTCCTCCACCCTGGATTATCCCACACTTCCAAGCCTTGCTCAGGGTCTCGGGGCTGATCTATCCCCAGTTTTATTTTCTCTATGTGATGAAGAGTCGGCATTGTCTGGGTAAAGGAGTTTTCCGGCCAACGTCGAAGATCTTCCTCTCAGCATTTCCCGCTGAGTGCCTGGCAAATTCTGTTACTTCGCCAGGTAAGCGGCGTTTTGCGCGTCCCCTACTAGCCCACACCGGAGGGAAGCGGCTCGCCCCCGAGTCCCTTGGGGCTCGCTAGAACTCACTCGTTTCTGCACGCACTGGTTCGCTCCACGCCGAGGTCGCGGCAGACATTTGGGTTCAAAACGTCCGACTGATGCTGGGTTTGCCACAAAAGCGGAAAAAACTGGGGATCCCTTAGGTCTCGGGGACAGGTGCTCTCGCGCCTCATTTTATTGCATTGACGCCGGGGTCGGAATCCAGCCGTGGCCCATACCAGAATACCGGACGGCAGCGCGGACAGCGCGCTGGCCGCGGTTAGAGCCTGAACCCAGTCGGTTGCCTTTCCCGCTGGGGACAAGATGACGGCGCGATGGTTGCCGGTGTCCCCTACGGCGATGCGACCTTTGGGCAGGGGCACCGGCGTGGTAGGATGCCGAAATTGGTTGGCTCCAGATCCAGGTGGTCCGCTGCG
Source organism: Bacillota bacterium (assembly GCA_021846365.1). Lineage (GTDB taxonomy): Bacteria > Bacillota > Sulfobacillia > Sulfobacillales > Sulfobacillaceae > JAJZXC01. Next base: position 8,922 of record JAJZXC010000028.1, read on the forward strand.
CCAGACGACGCGGTGGCGATTGGGGGAGAACTCAGAACCGTGTCGCCATAGCAGCGGCCACGACCAGGTTGCCGTTGGGGAGCGCCAAGAGGCCAGACGGTCCGTCGTGCAGGGCGATGGACTGCAGAACCCGGCCCGACTGGGGGTTAATCTGCACCAGGTGTCCAGATGGTGCCCCGCGGGCCTTGGGCTAACGGCTCAGGGCCCAACCGGAGACTCGACGGCAACGGCAACTGAACTACGCGGTTGCCGAATCCGGACGGGAACCGGCGCACGTTGGGAGGGGATGGCCAATACGCGGTTATATCGTCCGTCGAGTATTTGGTGTGATTAACCGATCGCGCTCGCCGCGCAATGATTGTCCGGCACGCTCGCTGAACCCTATCCCACCCGTACGCTTTGGGCGATGGTGGCGAGCCAATTGATGTGACTGCTGGGAACCTTCATGGTCACCCCGATCCAGGCGTGGCCAGTCCAGTCTACATACAGCGTTTGCTCGGCCATTGGGCCATGGCGAACGATGGGCGTACCGTAAGCATTCGGCCCCAGGGCGGTGGTGCCGCCGGGTGGGGACGAAGACGCAGGCAGCGCCTTGAGCACTACCTGGTAGGCGCTGTTGCCGGCGTTTGCCCATTGCCATTGAGTGGAGGACAGACGATGGTGCGTTTCGGTTAACGTCTTAGGAATTGTCATCGTGATCGAGGTGCCCTGGTATTGCACGGTTGCCGTCGACCAGCCTGCCTTGAGGCTCGGGGGGGTGGTCGAGGGGGGAACATTACGGTGGTGGTGCAAAGAGGAAGACGCCGAAGAGGTTTTGGAGTGCGGCCGACCGCCAGGATGAGTGGTAGAGCGTTTAGCCCGCGAGGGGGTGGTGCGCCGATTCCTGGGTTGGGAATTTTTGGTGGAGGACACGCGCGTCTTGGGGTGGCCAGTGGGGGAGGCGCCGCCAGCGACGGATGCGTGATGGGGCCGGTTTATCCAAAAGATGACGGCGACGATGACCGCAGCCAAACCCAGCAGCGCCCACAACGCGCCAGCGCCTTGGCCACCGGCACGGCCGATCCGAGCTTGGCTTTGTCGCGAAAGTCTGGTCGGGCGCAGCGCCTTGCCGCAATCCGGGCAGAACACACTATCGGCGGGAATCCGCTTCCCGCAATGGTCGCACAATCGAAATCCACTGTTGGTGTTCATTGTAAGGGCCTCGTCCTCCTCACCATACATTGTAACGACTATGAAGATAAACGGAAATACAAACGTGGCGGTGAATCGAGCGACCAGATCCGACCTTCTTCGCACACCACCCGGGGCGGCGGTAGCAATTCAGAACCGTGTGTGGCATATTGATCAAAAACCACTGCATCGGGCGTTCCTGGCGACCGCCCGATCCCGACCGAGGGGTGACACGTTGGGCAGCCGTCCGCGGTGCGTTAAATTGGCCGTGCATCATGTTCAGCAACTGGGAGCAGCTGATGACAGCGCCGATCACGGGTTCAGGTTTGCCGAAGGCGAACGCATCAACCGCTTTCGGAAACCCTTGGACCGGGCTCATGCGAATCTGGCGGAACGTATGGTTTTTCATATGCAAAACCGGGAGACCTACATGAAGGGGCCGGTGGCCCGCGATGCGAGGGGCAGGCCGGGTTTGACCGGAACGGATATCCGCGCCGATTTTAACCTCAGCCATCACGCGGGGTGGGTAGCCCTGGCGTGGACGGCAGAAGGCAAGGTTGGGGTGGATTTGGCCCGTGCGGGCGAGGCCAGCGAACGGGCAGGGCGTTACGTATGCTCTCCTCAGGAGTGGGAGTATTGCGTCCGCTTGAGCGGTGTTCGGCGCCAACGGTTTTTGAGCCTGGTGTGGGCGGTTAAAGAAGCCTATGCCAAAGCGGTGGGCACCGGTGTCCATCGCGGCCTCAAAGACTTGGGATTTGTTCCGGCCCACCTTGAGCGCGGGGAGGCGGTTGCCGAGTCACCCGGTTTGGTCAACTGGCAGTTTAATCTCGGCGAAGTGCAACCGGGCCTTTTCATCGCCGTGGCGAGCGACAGCCCGTACCGTTTGCAGCCTGTGAACCTTCTGTAGCCTCGATCCGCCCGGGCGGGGCGGGTGAAAGGGCAGGCTTACAGCAGGCAACGGACTAGCGCGCTGTTCGGCTGAGCACGGGGTAGCGAAAGCAGGTGGTGACGTGGTCCATCACCACACCGGCGGCTTGCAGGTAGGCGTAGACTATGGTCGGGCCTACGAAGGAAAACCCACGCGATTTCAGGTCCCGGCTAATTCTCTCCGCCAAGGGGGTATACGCCGGCACGGCGTCGGCGGGGCTCCAGTGATGCACCTGCGATTGCCCGTCGACGAAATGCCAGAGGTAGCGGTCGAAACTCCCGAAGTCCTCGGCCACGGCCACAAAAACCCGTGCATTGTTGACCGCGCTCTGAATCTTCTGTCGATTGCGGATTAGCGCCGGTTGTTGGAGCAGAGCCTCGATCTGCCGTTCGTCGAAAGCAGCCACCCGCTGGGGGCGAAAGCCCGCAAAGTGCTGGCGATAGGCCTGGCGGCGTTTGAGGATAGTCAGCCAGCTGAGGCCGGCCTGAGCCGATTCCAGGACCAAGAGTTCAAACAACCGCTCATCTTGGTGGAGCGGGACGCCCCATTCTGTGTCATGATAATCTTGGTACAGGGGATCTTCCGTCACCCAGGCACAGCGCACGATCATCGGTTGCGGCGCTTCCTCTCCCGATGGATTTTTGTTCAGTATACCCGGCAAATGGGAAAATTCCAAGGCTAAGAAAACGATTGGAGGGCATGGCATGCCAACCTGGGAATCACGCACATGGCAAGGATTGGAGACTCTTCAGCTCCGCGGAGATACGCTGGAGGTGGAAGTTTTACCCGGATACGGCGGTCAGGTACGATCGTTGGTTTACCGACCGGCGGGCCTCGAGTTGCTGCGTACGCCGAAAACATTGGACGAGCTTCAGGGCCGACCGTTCCTGTTTGGAATTCCCGTGCTGTTTTTGCCCGGCAGGTTGCGCGGCGGTGAGTTCACTCTAGGCGGGCGGACATATCGCTGGCCGCTGAACGAACGGGGAGTAAATCATTTGCACGGATTTGTCTGGGGCAAACCCTGGCAGTCAACGGTGGCCGACGGGGTGTTGACGGTTGCCTTTACCGCCGCCAGAGAAAGCGCCGAGGCGGAGGCCTTCGGCCATCCTTTCCGGCTGGCCATTGCCTACCGGGTGCGCGGAGGCGAACTCTCGGTGCGTGCCGAGGTGGAAAACTTGGACGATGCGGCAATGCCGCTTGGATTGGGCTATCACACGACGTTGAGCTTGGTGGACGGCCAAGGCCAGCCACTGGTCTATACGGCCCAACTGCCGGCGGGACGCGAGTGGGAGATGGGCAGCGATGTAATGCCCACCGGCCGACTAGGGATGCCGGAAAAGTTTGCGCGCTGGGTGCAAGGCGGCCAGCGGCTGTGGGAGGTGGTGTCCGACAACCTGTTTTTGGTAGACGGGGAGGCCGAAAACGCGGTGACTATGGAGCTTGAGCAGCCGCGCCTCAGCGTCAAGATGACTGGCCGCGATCCTTTTCGCAACTGGGTGGTGTACCGCCCCGCCCTCGACGCCCCCTTCATTTCCATTGAACCGGTAAGCTGGGTGCATAACGCGCCCAATTTGTCCCAACCCGCCGAGTTTACCGGAGTACGCCTGCTCGAAGGGCACGAACACGCCGTGTTCGAATACCTAGTCGCGCTGTCGCCGACTTAGGGGCTCATGGGGCCTCATGGGCCCATGGATTGCGTTTGATTGGATTTCCCGGCCGTGCTACAGTACGGGCAGGAACAGGAAGACACCGTAGTTCCAGGAAAGCGAGGGCCTGTTGCCATGCAGTACCGGATGATGGCCGGCAAAATCCACCGTGCGACGGTGACGGGAGCCGACCTAAATTACGTAGGGTCGATCACGATTGATCAGGACTTGTTGGACGCGTCGGGCCTGTTGCCTTACGAGATGGTCCAAATTACCAATCTCGCCAATGCCGAACTTTGGCACACCTACATCATCGCCGGACCGAGGGGCGGGGGCGATATCTGTCTGAACGGGCCGCCGGCGAGGAAGTTTCATCCCGGCGATTTGGTGATTATCATCGGGTTTCGTATCTACGAGCAAGAAGAGCTGACCAATTATCGGCCTTCGGTGGTTTTTGTCGATGAACGAAACCGGATCACCGAGGTTCAGCGGAGCGAACCCGCCTTTGCCGAACGTTTCTAAACGGCATTCAGGTTTGACCGTCCTCTGGGCCGAAACGGGGGGAATGCAAAATGTTGCGCGTGGGTATTGCAAGTTTTTGGCATGTACACGCCATGGGCTACGCCCAGGCAGTCAAGGCCTCGGGCCGGGCGGAGCTGGTCGCCGCGTGGGACGAAGATCCGGAGCGCGGCGCAGAGGGAGCGCGCCAGTTGGAGATCCCGTTCGAGTCCGATTATGACCGGTTCTTGAACGGGGTGGACGGCCTCATTATGACCGCCCCGACGCGCCACCACGGCTTTCTCCTGGTTCGGGCGGCGGCCGCCAAGAAGCACGCATTCAGCGAAAAGGTGCTGGCGGTCAGCGGCCGCGAGGCGAAAGATATCCTTTCGGCGTTTCAGCGCGCCGGGGTAGTCTTGGACCTCTCACTGCCCCGACTATACGATCCTAATATTCGCACCATCCGCCAGTTAATCCAAGACGGCGCCCTGGGCCGAGTGACCTCGATGAGGGCGCGGGCTAGTCATGACGGCGCGGTGGCGGGGTGGCTGCCCAAGCACTTTTTTGATGCCTCGCTCACGGGTGGCGGCGCATTTATCGACCTGGGCGCTCACCCGGTTTACGTGGCCAATTGGCTCCTGGGGGAGCCCGTTCAGGTGACCGCGCGGCTGACCCGAATCCATGAGGGGCACCAGGTTGACGATAATGCGGGGGCGATCGTCGAATATCGCAGCGGAGCCTTCGCCGAGTTAGAGACGTCGTTTGTCAATGGCCGCCATCCCACCCTGTCGGTCGAGGTCCACGGAACGGCCGGCACACTTTACTTCGGTACCCCGGCGCCGGAAATCTGGCTCAACAGCAGTCAGCGGTCGAGTGACGGCTTCGAACGGGTCGCGGTGGAAGCTCAACGTGGGCGGTCGGCGATGGACCAATGGCTCGATGAAGTTCTGGATCATCGGGAGAGGGCCGTTGTCCCCCAGGAAATGATTCGGCTGAGTCAAGTCATGGAGGCCGCGGAAAAGTCATCGTCGTCCGGTCAGGTGGTCCCTATTTTGGCGCTGTAAGACGAAAGGCGGGAATGCCGTGCGTCAAGGCTATATCTTGGCCCTGGACCAAGGCACCACCAGTTCCCGCGCCTTGTTGTTCGACCGGGCGGGACGGGTGTTGGGCCAGGCACAGCGGCGTGTTTCCCTGCGCCATCCTCGGCCGGGCTGGGTGGAGGCCGACGGCGAGGACTTGGTTGAAAGCCAACGGCAGGCGGCGCTGGCGTGCCTGAATGAGGCCGGCGTCTCCCCGGCCGCCGTGTGCGCGCTCGGGATTGCCAATCAGCGGGAGACCACCTTGCTCTGGGAGCGCGGGAGCGGTCGATTGGTAGCGCCGGCCATTATCTGGCAGTGCCGGCGGAGCACGGCTATCGCGCAGCGTTGGCGGGGGCTTGGCCTCGAGTCTCGCGTCCGGAAACTGACCGGGCTCACCCTGGATCCCTATTTTTCGGCGACGAAATTGGCCTGGCTGTTGGAAACCGGGCCCGATCTGCGGCGCATGGCGGAGGCAGGAGACTTGGCCTTTGGCACCGTCGACACCTTTTTGGTGTATCGCTTGACCGCAGGCAAGTCCCACCTGACCGACGTGAGCAATGCATCGCGGACGGCGTTTTTTGATCTCGAAACCCTCGCCTGGGACGACGAGTTGCTGGCCGCGATGGGTATCCCGCGCGCGCTGCTGCCCCGGGTGGTGGATTCGTCCGGTGCTTTGGCGGTCTCCGACACCGCCTGGTTTGGCCAAGAGCTGGCGGTGGCGAGCATGATTGGCGACCAGCAGGCAGCCCTGTTTGGCCAACAATGCCACGCTCCGGGTCTGGCCAAATGCACGCTGGGCACCGGGGCATTCGTCTTGGGCTATGGCGGCGAGCGGCCCGGTCCGGTGGCCGAGGGGCTTATTCGTACAGTTGCCTGGCGGCGCCAGGGTGAAGCCGCGATTTATGCCTGGGAAGGTTCGACGTTCACCGCCGGCGCGCTGTTGGAGTGGCTGAGCCACGAGCTGGGTCTGCTGGCCAGGCCCCAGGATGCGGACCAGATGGCGACTTCGGTGGCGGACACGGCCGATTTGGTGGTGGTGCCCGCGTTTTCGGGTCTGGGCAGTCCCTATTGGGATGCCAGTGCGCGCGGACTGTGGATAGGGCTCACCGCGGCCACCACCCGCCAACACGTGGTGCGCGCCGCCCTGGAGGCGATCGCCTTTCAGGTCGCTGATGTGGTGCGGTCGATGGCGGCCGGGGCGGGGCACGCGTTCAACGAGCTTCGGATCGACGGCGGCGTCGGTCAGAGCAACTTTCTCGCCCAGTTCCTGGCCGATATCTTGGCGTTGCCGGTGGTGCGCCCGCGGATGCCGGAAGCTACCGCTCGCGGCGCGGCCTTCCTGGCCGGATTGGCCAGGGGGCTCTGGCGCGATCTCGACCAACTCCCCTCTCCCGAGGCAGGCGAACGATTCGTGCCGCGCATGCGGTTCGACGAGGCCGAACGCCGTTATTTGCGGTGGCGGACGGCGGTAGCCCGCGCCCGCGGCTGGGCGCCGAACGGCGAGGAGGAGTGCTGACGTGGTGGTGGTGGTAGGAGCCGGCGCGACCGGCCTCGGAGTGGCCTGGGATCTCAGTCTGAGAGGGCTCGCGGTAACGGTCATAGAGCAAGGGGACCTTGCCCACGGCACCTCTGGCCGCTTTCATGGGTTGCTGCACAGTGGGGCGCGCTATGCCGTGCGCGATCCCAACGCGGCCCGCGAATGCATTCAAGAAAACCGCATTCTGCGCCGAATCGCGGCGGGTTCGATTGAAGCGGTGGGGGGCTATTTCGTCAAGACGCCGGCTTCGCCCGATGACTACGGCGAGGGCTGGCTCAGCGCCATGGAAGCAACCGGAATTCCGGTCGCCAGGGTGAGCCGGGAGGTGCTGCGGGCGGCGGTGCCGGAGCTCCACCCCGACGTCGAGGGCGGGTATTGGGTACCCGACGGGGTGATTCACGGTTTTCCCCTGCTATTTCGCTTGCAAAAGGCCATCGAGGCGCACGGGGGCAGCGTTCGCCGCCATACCCGCCTGTTGCAGGTGGAGGCGGGAAGCGACGGCGTACGCCGCGTTCGCGTCGGCTCTGCCTCGGGTGCGGAGTGGCTTGGCTGCGACGCGCTGGTAAATGCCGCCGGCCCTTGGGCGGGCGAAGTGTCAAGACTGTTCGACGATCGGTTGCCGATGCGGCTTTCGCGCGGGGTGATGATCATTTTTGCCGAACGCAAGCTAGCCCACGTGGTTAATCGGCTAGCGCCTCCGGGTGACGGCGACATCTTAGTGCCGCACGACCGGGTAACCATTTGGGGCACGACCGACGAGCCGACCGAGTCGGCGGCGGCAAAACCGCCGCGACCGTCGGAGACGCGAAAACTTCTAGCCCTGGGCCGCGATCTCTTCCCGGACATGGAAAATTGGCGGGCACTGAGGGCGTTTTGCGGGGTGCGGCCACTATATCAACCGGAGACGGCCGCTGATTCCCGCCACGTCACCCGCGATTTCACCGTGATCGACCATGCTCGGCGTGGAGGACCGGCGGGTGTGGTCTCGGTGGTGGGGGGGAAGTGGGTGACCTTCCGGCTGATGGCAGAAAAAGCCGGCGATGTGGTGACCAGCTACTTGGGCGGGGGGGCGCCGTCGCTGACCGCCGAGACCCCGCTGCCGCCGCTCCGCGAGCAGGCAGCAGAACGGCAGCGAGAGCCCTGGCTTTGTGAATGTGAACAGGCGGGCGAGTGGGATTTGGCCGCCTGGCCAGGGGCCACACTGGGTGAATGGCGAACTCGGACATGGTTTTCGATGGGGCCCTGCCAGGGCACTTTTTGCGTGCACCGGGTGGCCAACCGGAGGCTCACGACCGCCAATCTGGCTGAAGTGGACGCCGAGGAAGCGGCATTGCGCAGTGAGCGCGAGCAAGGCATGCAGGGGGCGCTCTGGGGAGACAATGCCCGCGAGTGGGCGCTTTCCCAGTCGGTGCGTCGGCAAACCTTGGGCGAACGGACACCATGAGGCTGGTTGTGGTGGGCCAAGGGCCGGCCGGTATGTTGACAGCAGACTGGGCTTGCCGGTTGGGGGCCGAGGTCACTGTGGTGGCGGCGGCGGACGGCAGCCTTGGGTTGTGGTCAGGCGCCTGGGATTTCAGGAATTTCACCGACTCTGGCGAGGTAATCCGGGATCCGTGGCAATGGTGGGAACTTCACGGCCGGGAGCACGGTGTGGGCTGGACACGAGAGCATTGGGCCCACTGGTGGACACGCTGGCGGCGCACGTGGGAAGCGGCGGGAATCCCGCTGGCGGGCGGGGAGGAACTTCCTAGCCACAACCGCTTCACGCCGACCGCGGTTGGTCGGATGGTGCCTGTCTTCGTTTGTCCCGCCTGGCAGTGGGCGGTGGACGAGCCCGAGCCGGTTATTTGGGTGGGGATGGAGGGATTGGCCGACGCCCCCATCGAATTGGCCGGTGCCCGCTTCCGTGCCCTCACCGGGATGGCCGCGAGCGAGGTGTGCTTGCCCAAGCCTGACGCCTGGGCGCCGCACTGGTCGAGCCTGGCCTGGGCGGTTTATGTGGAGAGCGGGGAGGGGCGGCGATGGCTGTCGGAGGCGCTGACCCGCGCCCTGGGCGGGTATGCCGGGTCTTCGCCCGTCCTCATGCCGCAGGTATTGGGAGAGGACGGATGTGAAACCCTCATCGGCGAACTGGAAGCGGCGCTCGAGCGTCCTGTCCGCGAATATCCCCTGCTGCCGCCGGCACTCGGGGGGATCCGGATTAGGGATCGCTGGAAACGGGCCCTCAAGCGCCGCGGGGTAAGCTCGATAACCGGCACGGTGGATGCTGTGCTCAAGGATGGCGTTCACCTGCGGGCAAGCGGCGCCTCTTTGCCCGCCGATGCCGTGGTCTTGGCGACGGGAGGGCTTTTGGGCGGCGGATTGTGGTTGTCCGCCGCCGGAGAGCTGTTAAACACGGCAACCGGCCAGACCGTGGTCTGGTCGGGACGCATGGATGAGCTGGCCGTCGCCGGCATCGACACGGACGGCACCGGGTATCGGGCGGTGGGGCGCGTGGTGGGTGGATTCGATAGTGACCGCCACGGCGATTCGGGTGCAGTAAACCTCTACACGGTGGCCTCGGCGATCGAGGCGCTGTTTGGCAAACAGACGGCGATGGAGGGTTGGGGCACCGAGAGGGGGGGCAACGATGGACCATAGCGACGCCTGTCTCAAATGCACCATCTGCATCACGGCATGCCCCGTGTACCGCAAAGACGGTGCGTTTCCCGGACCCAAGGCGCTCGGCCCGGAGTGGCACCGGCGAAGCCTGACCGGATCCGCGGACCCTATGGATCGTGTGGAGGATTGCACCTTTTGTCAGCTCTGTGAGGTGGCTTGTCCAGTGGGAGTGCCCGTCGCCCATCTGATTGCCGAGCACAAGGCGGCCCAGTTGTCAGAGCAACCGTGGCCAATCCGGGTGCGCGACACGGTGCTCACCCATCCCGAATGGGTGGCGCGGGCGCCGACACTGGCGCGGGCACCCGCCCCGGTCAGCCGCTGGCTTAGGCTATCAACCGGGTCGCGGCGGCCGTCGATGCGCAAGGCGCCGGTTTCCCGCCCCAGGCGCACTCCGGGCGCGGGGCGGCCCCGCGCCGCCCTCTTTGTCGATTGCTTTGACCGGGGATTCGACCAGGAAGCGCTTACCGCTGCTCAGGCCCTGATCGAGGTCTTTGGCTTTGATGTTCGCCGGATCCCCCGGACGAGTCTTTGTTGCGGCGCCGCCGCCTATGCCAGCGGGCGGGTGACGCAGGCGGGCCGGCAGGCGGAGGCCATGGGCCAAGCATTACGGGGCGAACTGGACGGCGACGAGGTGGCCTTGATTACGCTCAACGCCACCTGCCAAGGGACCATGGCCGACGAATGGTCCACGTTTCTGGGGCTGAACGGTTTGCCCGTCCCCGTCTTGCCTTTTCACGTTTTTGTGCTGCAGTACGCGCCGGACACGTTTTGGTCCGCGCTCGCTCCGACCCAGGCCGACCCCGGTGATTGGACCTGGACGCACACCACCTGTCGCGGCCGGCGGCAGGGCGACGGTGCGCTGTTTCAAATGGCCCGGCGTGCTGGAATGGATCAGGTGGAGCCGCTGGATCTCGAATGCTGCGGAGCGGCGGGGTCCTACGCGTTTAAGGCCGAACACGCCGGAACCGCTCATGATATCGGCCGGCCGGCGGCGGAGCAAACCCAAGGCCGCACCGGGGTGATTTGGGTGGACAGCGGAACCTGTGCCGTTCACTTGGAACAACTGACGGGCCGAGCCGCTCGCCACCCCGCATACTGGCTGTGGCAGGCCTGGCAGGCAGGCCAGGCGGCGAGCAAAGGCCCCAACCCGCCGAACCCGGCCATCGCTCGGGGATGAGCGGGGTGTGCCGATTTGCAGGTAGGGATTGCCATCGAAGGCGATTGCATGTAGGATGCTGGAATTGGACTTACTGTGCACTGGTTAACTAGTATGCCCGCATCTTAGACCCTGGAAAGGAGCACAACTATGCCGCTAGATCCTAGTCTGGCACCTACTCCGCCGATGGGCTTCAATACGTGGAATCGGTTTGGGGGCAATATTAATGAACGATTGATCGAGGAGACGATCGACGCCATGGTGGAGCAGGGGTTGCCCGCGCTCGGCTATGACTACTTGAATATCGACGACGGCTGGATGGCGCCCGCACGCGATGACAAGGGACAGCTGACTCCCGACCCTGATCGCTTCCCCGGAGGGATCGCTCGGCTGGCAGAGCGGGCGCATGCGGCGGGACTCAAGTTGGGAATTTATTCATGCTGCGGATACCAGACCTGTATGCGTCTTCCCGCCAGTTACGGCCACGAGCATGACGACGCCGAATTGTTTGCTTCGTGGGGCGTTGACTATTTGAAACAAGATTGGTGCCGTGTGCCCTACGACGAATTTCCCGGCAAGACCCACCGCGAAGTCGCCCAAATCCTGTATGGCCGCATTTCCCAGGCCATCGTCGACACCGGCCATCCCATGGTCTTGTCCATGTGCAATTGGGGCGATGGCGAACCCTGGCTGTGGGCTCAGGGAACCGCACATCTGTGGCGGACCACGCCGGATATCGCCGACCTGTATCGCAAGCCGGAAGAGGGCGGCGCCTGGGATCTGGTTCGCATCTTTCGCCAGAACAGTCAGCTGAGCGCCTATGGCGGGGTGGGTGGTTGGAATGATCCCGACATGCTGGAGGTGGGCAACGGCGGGATGAGCGACCTCGAATACCGAAGTCATTTTGCTCTTTGGTGTTTGATGGCCGCCCCTCTGCTCATCGGCTCCGATCTCCGCCAGATGTCGGAAGCCACGCGCGCTATCCTGAGCAACCGCGATCTGATTGCCATCGACCAAGATTCTCTCGGCCATCAGGCCGAGGTCAGGGAAGAGGGCGATGGCGTGTTTACCTTAAGCAAGCGGCTGAACGGGGGTCAGCGAGCGCTGGGCGTGTTTAATTCGACCGATCTGGCCCAAACCGTGGCCGTTGATTGGGCCGCCTTGGCCGGTCCCGGCGCGCATCGCTTACGGGAGGTATGGCGAGGAGGCGAAGACACCGTCAGCGGGCGATCGCTGATCGAGGTGCCAGCACACGCCACCAAGGTCTGGCGCACGCTGGCGGGCGCCTAATCCTACCCACCATTCAGGCCAGGAGGCGGCAGAGTGGCTTGAGGCGGACAGGAAACTGTCCCATCCGGTGACCAGGGGAAGAAGGGAGCCGCAAGGCTCCCGACCTGCCCCGACTAGACGTCCTTGGCAATAAAAGGCAAAGACTGAATGTCTTACCAGGTTTTGGGTTGTGAGATGATGCTCACAGCCGGCCAGATGCACCGGCTAGCCGTGCGGCGGCCGCCGGCGAAAGTCGGAGATCCTTGTATTCTGGTAATGGCTGCGGGGGGTGCTAGACTGATTTAGTCAAAGGGGGAAGTCCACGATTGGGTGCGACAACCCAAACGGGCCGAGGGATTTGAGCGGATTGTCCTCGACCAATTAATGGTAACTGTTTAGGTATACCACCCAAACTCAAACCTCCGTCACCAAAATATTGCTGGACGTGGCACAAGTCTTGTGGCTCTTACGCACTTTCCGTTAGTAACAATCGACGCCATAAGGATTAAGTGAATACATAGTAGTTTTCCCTGACCAAGGTTCGATGCCAACGTTACCGAAATCTTGCGCTGGACATCCTGGACGCGGCGGTTTATTGTGGAAAGAAATGG
>JAJZXC010000245.1 GCA_021846365.1 Bacillota bacterium
ATCGAGGCGGCGGTAAGCCCCGTATGTTGCGCCAGCGCCTGCCGGGTAATCCCCGGCCGTTGCAGAACGCTTCGCAACACTAGCCGGCGATTCTGCCGGTGAGCGGAGATCATGTTCTGTCCGTGTTTCATCCTTTTCTGCGGCGCGGAAACCTCGGCCTGCAGGCCGGGAAGGAGCGCCGGTTTCCCCTTTCTTACATGTTCGCGGGCTGCTTGGTTATTTGCCAACCATCACCCCGTTGGAGAACCCGACAATGTTGGTAGCTGGTAGTCGGGTCGATGCCTGTGGCGGTTTTGATTAGAATCTGCACGCTTTCGAACGAAAGTCTCTCCTCGCCGTTGTTCTAAGGGGTCGGATCGTCATTCCGCACGACCCTCGGAAGTCCCCGCAAGGGGAAAGCTAGCTCTACCCCGAGCTTGCATTTAACGGAACACCAGAGAGCCTGGGGCTGGAGAAGCACCCCAGGGGTCTCCACCCAAAGAACGGAAAACACATGGGCTCGCTCCCGAGATCCCGGCCCACGGGGGCTGGACAACCATAACCGGAAGGCTACAGAGCCTGCATTAGCAAGCTCCGGCCTTCAGGCCGGGGTGGTTGACTTGGTTTGCGTCCCTTGCGCGTCGAGAGCACGCTTGACCGACCCGTGAAGGCTGAGTAACCGTCGGGCGGCTTGCACCGGGCAGCCGGCTAACGTGGCCAAAATCGCCGTCTTGAGTTCTCCCTGGGCGGCAGTCAGCTGGTCGACCGCCCGGTGACGGTCTCGCCCGGTCGCCATCATGAACACACGAATCGCCCGCTCTCGCAGTTTCTGATTGGTCGCCACGAAATCCACCATCAAATTGTCGTACGTCTTGCCTAAGCCTACCATGCTCAGCGTGGAAATGGTATTGAGCAAGACTTTTTCCGCAGTGCCCGCCTTCAGCCTGGTAGACCCGACCAAGATCTCGGGCCCCGACGCGACCTCGATCATATGATGGGCGACGGTGGCCAGCGCGGTGCCCCCATTGTTCACCATGCCCACCACCACCGCCCCACGTTCGCGCGCGCGGCGGGCAGCGCCCAGCACGTAGGGCGTGTTGCCATGAGCGGTGATGGCAAGCAGCACATCGCTCCCTCCCACCCCGCTGGCCTCAACATCCGCCGCCCCCAGCCCGTCGTCGTCTTCCGCCCCTTCCCGGGCTCGGCGGACGGCCTCCGGTCCCCCGGCCAATATCGCCTGAGCCATCTCCGGTCCCACCCCAAAGGTGGGCGGGATTTCGACGGAGTCCATCATCCCCGCCCGTCCGGCCGACCCGGCACCAACGTAAAAAAGCCGGCCGCCGTGGCTCCAGGCTTCGCGCACGGCGCCAATAACCGTGGCCAAGGTGGGGGCCGCCGCCGCCAGTGCCCGGATCGCGGCCGCTTCTTCGGCTACGATTGCCGACGCCGCCTCGGCGATGTCCTGCGTCTCAAGCCACCTGAGGGCGGGATGAGGATGTGGCTGCTCGGTCGTGAAATGCGCACTATGTCGCGTCATCTCGGGCGGCGCGGTTACTTCCGCAGGCAGTCGCCCCCGAAACGGGGCGGCGCCCACCAGTTTTTGGGCAAGCGCGGAGAATCCATTCGCCCGCTCGCTGTAGACGGCCACCTTGACCGCCTCCCGGGGCACCTCGGCCAAAAAATCGCGGCGGCGACAAGCCACCGCAATCACCGCACCACCGGGGCCGGGCTGAAGCCCGGCCTCATCCACCCAGACTGCAACCTCGGCCCGCCCAGTCACTGATGCGTCTACAACCTCAAACACCGCCCCCAAGCCTTCCACCGCGCCGGTGGCGCCGGGATCATGGACGCTGACCCGACTATGCGGGCGAAGCGGCAACACTAAGGGGTCGTCCACCAGGGTTATGGCCGCCTCTTCGATGGCGACTAAAATGGCGTCCGGCGAGCGGCCGCTTTCCGCGTCGGAGCTGGTATGGGCTGAGGGCGCGGGCTTGCTGCGACGGACAAATAGCTGGTCGTCGATCCACCACCCGTCGTCTTTTTCCCCGTAGACCGCTACTCGGAGCCCGCCCCCGCGAAAACCCGCCGCCGCGGCGTCGGCCACCGCCGAGCGCAGCCAGGGCAGGGTAGCGTCAGACAAGATGCCCTGGGGATCGCCCCAGATCCCGCGGTAGCCCGCCTGGCGAATGCGCACGCAGCACGCCCCGGCAAATTCCCGCACCCATTCCGGCTTGCCGGCGGCCGCCAGTAGAGCCGCCTCGGGCCAGATCGGGAACGGGCCGTCCGGGCGCTTGAGCGCGGCCTCGGCGATGAAGGTGGCGGACTTGGGTGCGGGGTCCGACCACTCTTGGGCTACAAACTCCTGAGGATCAAGCTGGCCGTCGACCGGAACCTGGAGTATACCAAGTGCTGGTTCGTATGCTTTTTTCATCACGCCTCCCAGGTTATTCGACGCGCGCAGAGGTAATGGGCACCAGACTCCGCGGCCGCTTCGTAATAGAGCAGCGTACCTTTCGGGCCGGTCAGCGGACAGACATAACGGGCCGAACCATAGGCGGACTGAAACCAGGGCAGACTTGAGGATAGCTTGTAGAAATGACGAAGGTCGGCGGTGACCGCCAATCCCCCCCTCTCTTCGTAGTTCTCGGTCACGTCGGCCGCCCCGTCGTAAAAGGCCAGATAGACTTCTCCGCTCCGCATCAATCCACTGATGCGTGACACCAGACTGTCCCATCCTTCCGGCGAAGAGCCCAACACCTCGCCTTGCCACGCGTAATGTTCGCCGTCGAGCGATACTGCCAGTCCGGTATGGGATCGGACCAACCCGGTGGTAAACACATCCTGCGACTGATGCAGGCTCTCAGCGCCACCGGCGTCCAGCAAGGCAGCGGGCGCGTAGCTGACGTACATGTACCAGAGCGGTCCCTGGCGGAGCACCACGGGATCCTTGACCGCATGTCCGCCGACGGCATCCGGGGTCAGCACCGGCTTGGCGGTGCTGACGTCAAGGTCTTCGATGCGCGAAGCCCTCACCAGGTCGATTTGCCACTGGTTGGTGGCTGGATGCACATAGCTGAGATAGAGCAGCCACTCGCCACCCTTGCGGATCAGGAATCCGCGTTCAAGCGAGGGCGAATGCAGTTCCTCGCCTTCAATCCGCAAAATATCTTCAAACTCGAACCCGTCTGGGCTGCGCGCGATGCGCGCCTGGTAGCCGCGCCCCATGCCTCGCGGCCGGCGCAGACGATAGTACAAATAATATGAGCGGGTATCACGGTCGTAGATGGCGCTTGGCGCTCCCGCCCAATACCCCGGCGCGTCAGCCGGACTTGTGCGCACGACGACTTCCTCATGCTGAGTAAGCCAATTGCCTGTCCCTGTCAATAATCCGGTCATATTCTCGAGCCTCCTGATTCTTGTTCTATGCCTAACGGCATCCCTTGCTTCCCTGTCACAGGGAGCAAAACCTACCCGGGATTGCGGCTGCCCGCCGAGTCAATCCTGCTTACGATTCCGAACCGATATCAAAATTGCCATGGTTCGGCGTGACGGTATACCATCGGGAGTCAACCCGCGGAGCACTATCATACTTGGCAAGGCCATCTCGGCCACTTTACTTCAGACGTTGAATTTAATTAATTTAATTCGACATGCCTACAGTTAACTCCTCCCAACCTCGAGTGATTATTTGCCCGTAAATCTTACCCTATAATATAGTTGTCATCAGATCCGGAGTACTCCATTGACGCGGACAAATTCCGCTGGAAGCTGGCCGCTGGAGCGTACCCGTGCTGGTATCCCAGTGCCGGGATAGATATCGGCGGGATTACATTGAACAAGCGAACGACCGTCCGTGGTCGCACAAGTATACCATTCACAGACACCCGACGAGAGCAACCCGGATCACGCTATGGAGGAGGCCAGCCACCTCATAGCACTTGCTCGATATGAGACGGTACGTGGCAGGACTGTTGCCCCCAATGGTGTCAAGTTACCGATGCGCGAATAGTCCGGGAATTCAGCAAGGTACGAGGTCGAGGGAATATTGGGACGTATACATAGCCTAAAACGCCTCGGAATCGCCAGGAATGCGT
>JAJZXC010000246.1 GCA_021846365.1 Bacillota bacterium
GAGATTCGAAGACCGGTTACACGCGAACACCCACCAATCGGGATGGTCCTGTGGTTTCTTGGTAGCGTGGCAGACCGACAAAAAACTAGGTCTTGCTGGACAAATAGCGAATGCTGGCCTCGATGCATGTAAACGGATCGCCATCCGCACACTCGTCCTGTTCGACAATCCAGGATTCAACGTCCAATAACGGCAACCATTCGCGCCAGGGCAAGATCCCCTGCCCGACGGGCGCAAACGTCCGCCGCTCGCCGCCCGTCATGTCTTTCAAGTGGCATAGCGTCATCCGCCGACCGAGGCGCGAAACCAAGGCCGGCACCGACTGTCCCGCCCAAGCCGCCCAGTATAGGTCGACTTCAAACTCAACCAGGCTGGGATCGGTGAGGCTTACTAAACGGTCGAAGCCGGTGCCTCCCTCCGCCAAGGAGTCGAACTCAAACCAATGATTGTGATAGGCGAGTCGCTTGCCGGCTTGGCGGACCTGCTCCCCGATACGGTTCAACCACACCGTCAATCGCTTCCAATCATCTTCCGTCTTTCGCATCTCTGCGGGCACCGCGGGGATCACGATCACTGGTGCGCCAATCACCGACGCCTCTGCGATCACGCGTTCCACGTTCTCGTCCAGCTGTTGATGACTCACGTGCATTCCCACCGGAGTCAAGTGATATTGCAATAACAAATCGCTCCAACGCTCAGGCTTGCGATTGGCCCATCCCGCCAATTCGACGCCACGGTAGCCAAGTTCGGCCACACGAGCCAGGCAGCCCTCTAGGTCGTCGACCAACAACTGGCGCACGCTATACAGCTGCACCGCAATTTCTTCGTGAAGTTCTCGCATAGTTCACCGCCTTCTATGGTTGCGGCCGCAAGCTACTGGCCGCTCAACGGGCCTTTTCGGCATCGGCGAGGACGTCGCCAGCCTCTGATTCCTCGCTCGCATACGCCTCATCAAGAATTTGCACGACGTGGCGTACCGAGACTCCCGGTCGATACGTCTTTACCCCGTGCAACATCTGCAACCAGCATCCGGGGTTACCGGTGGCAATGGTTTCGGTCCCATCGGGCACATCGGCCATCTTTGTCCGCAACAGCGCCTCCGCCATGATGGGATGGGTGAGATTGTAGATGCCGGCACTTCCGCAACACCGTGCGGCATCCGCCATTTCACGCACTTCGAGACCGGGAATCTGCTTCAATATGTCGACAGGCGCCGATCCGGCCTTCATCACGTTATGCAAATGACACGAAGCTTGATAGGTCACCACCTGGGGCCGCGGGGTGCTCCTCGGCGGCCGAAAGTTCATCTCCTTCAAGAGCACGGAAACGTCGCGTACCTGGGCCGAGAATTCCCGCGCTCGATCTCGGTAGTTGACATCTTCGGCCAGCCACTCGGCATACTCCATTAAGGCGGCTCCGCATCCCCCGGCGTTGGTAGCTATAACGTCGACCTCGGCTTGCAAAAAGGCGTCGATGTTTTGGCGCGCTAAAGCCCGAGCCTGGTCGCGGTCGCCGGCGTGCACGGCTAAGGCTCCACAGCAGGTCTGTGCCTGGGGCACCTTCACCTCAGCCCCGTTTTTGGTCAGCACCCGCACGGTGGCGGCATTGGCATCACTAAAGATTACCTCCATGACGCAACCTAAGAATACCCCCGTCCGCAGACCGCCTCTACCGCTGGCGGCAAGTTGTGGCGCCGGCACCCGTCGCAAGCCCGGCTCGGGCAGGGCAGACGCCAATCGCCGCATGCCTATCGGCAAGGGACGGCTGAACGTCCCGAGCAAACGCAGTCTTTGCATGCCCCCCAGCAGACTCGCTAGCGTCCTCAGTCGCCTTGGATATGGCATGACATGTCGCACGGCCCAGTGGGTGGCTCGGTTCACTGATCGACCGCGTCGCGGCCTAGGCTTAGACTGCTCGGCGGCTACGACCTGGGCACGACCCTTTTCAATCAGCGATCCGATTGGCACCCCAGATGGACAGGCCACCTCACAGGCCCGGCAATCCAAACAAGTGAATAGCGTCTCCGCCAGTCTGGGGGAGGCTAGAGGCACCACCCCTTCGGCCACCGCCGCGATCAGCTGAACTCTTCCCCGCGGCGACTCCAGTTCGCGCCCGGTTTGCTGGAAGGTGGGACAACTTTCCAAACACAGTCCGCAACGGATGCAGGGGTTGTACTCCTCCTGGCGGGGAGCGTCAGCAAAAGGGAAATACTGTTCGGCCATCAGGGTTCCTTCCCAGCGATCCGTCGTTCCCACGGGTCCAACGCAACGGGCCAGGGCGGCGCGGTTTCGGGAAAGATCTTCCCGGGATTCAACAGATGGTCGGGATCCCAAGCGCTTTTAATCGCGCGCATGACGGCAAGACCCTCCTCTCCGTGTTCCCAAGCCATAAATGGCGCCTTCATGGTGCCGACGCCATGCTCACCGGTGAGTGTCCCCCCCAGTTCCAGGGTTACCGCAAAAATCTCAGCCACCGCTTGCCAGACACGTTCCATTTCATGAGGGTCGCGTTCGTCGCACATAATGTTGGGATGCAGATTGCCGTCCCCGGCGTGGCCAAAAATGACCAAGTCCACTTGATAGGTTCGTGCAATCTCTTTCAATCGGCGCACCATGGTGGGAATCTGACTTCTGGGCACGGTAGCGTCCTCCGCCACCTTAGACGGCTTGATTCGCGCCACCGCCGAGGCGATTGATTTGCGCGCCTTCCACAGCTGGGCGGCTTCCGCCTCACTGCCCGCCACCGTCACCGACCGTGCCCCGTGTTGGCGACATAGTCGCTGCACCCGCTCGGTTTGCTCGCTGACTTCGCCTTCTGACCCGTCGACTTCAATCAGCAACAAGGCTTGCGCATCCAGCGGCAATCCCAGATGCAAGAATTGCTCCACAACTCGTATCGACGCATCATCAATAAATTCTAGCGCGGCCGGCTGCATCCCGGCGGCAATGACCTGACTGACCGTTTCGGCGGCATCGTCCAGACGGTCATAGACCATGAGCATGGTGCGTCTCGCCTTTGGTTGCGCAATGAGGCGCAAAGTGGCTTCGACGATGACCGCCAGCGTCCCCTCCGAACCCACCAATAACCTGGTCAAGTCATATCCGCTGACGTTCTTGACCGTCTTGCCGCCAGTATGGACAATCGTTCCGTCCATTTTCACCGCAGTTAGCCCGAGGGTATAATCGCGGAATACACCATACTTAAAAGCATGCGGCCCACCGGCATTTTCGGCCACGCCGCCGCCTATCGTAGACGCGCGGGCGGCCGAGGGATCGGGAGGAAAAAACAACCCATGTTCCGCCACCGCCCGCGAAAAGTTCTCGACGGTGACGCCAGCCTGCACGACCGCGTACAGATCATTGACATTGATTTCCGGGATGCGGTTGATACGGGTGAGATCGAGTACCAGACCCCCGCGTACCGGTAGGGCACCGCCCGACAATCCGGTTGCCGAACCTCTGGGCACCACCGTAACCCGTGCCTGCTGGCATAGCCGTAAGACAGCGGCAACTTGTTGCAGATTGGCAGGGCGGACCACGGCATCCGGCAAGAATCGATGAATGGTAGCGTCATAAGCATGCAAAGCCCGCTCGGCGACGTCTGTCAGCAAATAGCTTTCCCCGACCAGTGCGGTCAACCCTTGCACAACCTCCGGTGTCATCGAGGCTGAAGTCCGAAAGCCGGCTGCGTCCCTTGACGATATACCCACTTCAGCGCTCCCTTCTTGATATACCATTACCATTGTAATCTCAATCGCGACATTTCGACAATTGCCGGCATCGCTGAACGAGAAGAGGCGCCTTGGGTGGCGCTCCGATTGCGCTCACCGCTATTTGAAACCTGCTCAAACTTACCCACAAGGCAAAAGCCGGTTTCAATTGGGATTCTTCGCTCTTTCGCAGGCCACAGTTTTGCTCCTAGTACACGACGACGCAAGTCCGTGATCACCCGTGCAATTCACCGGAATTCTGATAATAGAAGGCAAATCAGGGGCGCCATGGGGTCAATTCGGGCCGTATGGCAGGGCGATCGGGTC